>DATILQ010000195.1:0-43221 GCA_035476235.1 Burkholderiales bacterium | reverse complement strand
GGCGCGACAAGAGCAACAAGAACAAGATCGAGGCCAACGACCCGGAAATGCTCGCCGGTCTGGCCGAGGCCTACTATCGGATCAAGAAGTTCTCCGAAGGTCTCGAGATCTTTTTCGAGATGAGCCACGAGTTTCCCGTGGTGCGCCAGATCCAGGAGGCCGTGCAGGGCGTCTACTCCATGGAGCAGCGCAGCGCCGGCGACGTGAGAATTCTTTGAAGGAGGCAGCCATGAAGTGGATCGCGACTGTTGCGGTACTGAGTTTATGCATCCCGGCGCACGCCGCGCCGAAAGGCGACGGCCGCCCGGACGGCGGCGTCCTCAACTACAGCGAGTACGGCCGGACTGCGACGCTGGACCCGATCACCAGCAATGAAACGATCTCCCTGCGCATCACGGAGCTCGTGTTCAACGGCCTGGTCGGGATCGACGAGAAGCAGGAAATCGTGCCTGAGCTGGCCGAGCGCTGGGAGGCGTCGAAAGATGGCCGCGTCTACACGTTCTTTCTGCGCAAGGACGTGAAGTGGCACCCGCGCGAAGGCGAGGAGGCGCGGCCGTTCACCGCCGACGACGTGGTGTTCACCTACAACATCATGATGCACCCGAAGACCATCACGCCGCTCAAGGTGCGCTACGAGTTCATCGACAAGATCGAGAAGACCGGCGACTACACGGTGGTGTGCACGCTCAAGCGACCGATCCTGAACGCGCTGGCGAAGTTCAGCTTCAAGATCATCCCCAGGCACGGGCCGACGAACTCGCAGTTCCTGACGCGCGAGGACCCGTTCGTGCGCAACCCGATCGGCACCGGCCCGTACATGCTCAAGACCGTGACCGGCGACGGCGAGGTGGTGCTGCTCGCGAACCCGGACTACTTCAAGGGCCGCGCGCACATCGACAAGTTCATCGCCAAGCCGTTCGCCGACCAGAACATCATGGCCCAGGCGCTGATGTTCAATGCCGTCGACATGATCGTGCTGGTCAACCCGCGCAACCTGCCGGAGGTGCAGGGCGACAAGCGCTTCGTGCTGCAGCCCTACAACGCGCTGTCGTACTCGTTCTTCGGCTACAACGTGCGCAACCCGCTGCTCGCGGACCGGCGCGTGCGCGAGGCGATCACGCTCGCGGTCAACCGCCAGGAGATGCTCGACTCGTTCTTCAACGGCCAGGGCACGGTCATCTCCGGCCCGTTCGCCCCCGGCAGCTGGGCGTACAACCTCGACGTCAAGCCGCTGGCGTTCAGCCCCGAGCGCTCACGCGCCCTGCTCGCGGAGGCCGGCTTCAAGCCGGGCGCCGACGGCATCATGGAGAAGGGCGGCCAGAAACTCGCCTTGTCGCTCAAGGTCCCGATCGAGAAGGAGAGCGAAGCGGTGAAGCGCGTCGTGCTCGCGTTCCAGAACTACCTCAAGAGCGTCGGCGTCGCGATCAAGGTCGAGTTCAAGGAGTGGCAGGCCTGGAAGGAGGACGTGTTCCTCGAGCACAACTTCGACATCATGTTCGCGTCCTGGGTGTTCGACGACTCGGCCGACATCTCGTCGCTGTTCCACTCGGCCGAGATCGGCTCCTGGAAGAACAACTTCGGCGGCTACTCCAACCCGGAAGTGGACGGGCTGATCGTCGAAGCCAAGCTCACGCTCGACCACGAGAAGCGCCGCACGATCAACCGCAAGCTGCACGCGATCCTCGCCGAGGAGCAGCCGTACGCCTTTCTCTGGACGCTCACCAACTACAGCGCGTACCACAGGAAGCTGCGGCGCGTGCAGATCCACCCGTACAAGTTCTTCTCGTTCGCCGACGAATGGTTCATTCCGGCCAGCGAGCAGAAGTGATGTGAAGTTCGCCGCGGTCGGGCCGGTCAGCCGCGTCCTCGCGCGCGAGCTGGCCGTGACCGCGCTTCTGCTGCTCGGGGTGAGCGCGGTGGTGTTCGCCATCCTCTACCTCGCGCCCGGCGACCCGCTCAACGTCCTGCTCGAGGGCCAGTCGCCGCGCTCCGAGCTCGCCCTCGGCCTGCGCGAGGCGCTCGGCGTGCCGCGCACCTGGTACGGCCAGTACGCGGCGTGGTTCGGCAAGATGCTGCAAGGCAATTTCGGCAACTCGATCCGCACCGGCCTGCCGGTGCTTCCGGAGCTGGCGCGCGTCGGCGTCAACACGCTGTACCTCACGCTCGGCTCGCTCGTGCTCACGCTCCTGATCGCGGTGCCGATCGCGGTCCACACGGCCGCGCACGGCGACACCGCCGGCAACACCGCGGCGACCATCGGCGCGTACATCCTGTCGGCGGTGCCGGTGTTCTGGTTCGGCTACATCGTGGTCTACGTCTTCATCCATCAATTCGGCATGTTCCCGCTGATCTCGGGAACCGCGACGAAGCAGGCGCACGCGTGGCTGTATTTCCTCGTGCCGATCTTCGTGCTCGGGACGGCGAGCGGAACGCTCTCCGAGGTGATCCGCCACCTGCGCGAGGAGCTGTCGCGCGTGCTGGCCGAGGACTACATCCGCACCGCGCGCGCCAAGGGCGCGCCGGTGTGGCGCCACGCGTTCAAGGAGGGCTTCCTCATTCCGGTCACCGAGATCGTGAGCGCCAAGATCCCGTTCCTGCTCGGCGGCGCGGTGATCGTCGAGCAGGTGTTCAACTGGCCCGGCATGGGGCGCATGGCCTGGCAGGCGGCGCAGGACCGCGACTTCCCCGTCATCATGGGCATCGCGCTCGTCGCCGCGGCGTTCGTGCGTTTCGGCAGCCTGTTGCAGCGCGTCGTCTTCACCGCCGTCAACCCGCGCGCGTCGAAAGAATAGGTCGACGTGCGCCGCTACCTCCAGAGCCCCGGCGCCGTCGGCGAGTTTTCGCAGCTGCCGCTGTGGCGGCGCGCGGAGACGATGGACCTGGTCTATGTCGGCTACGGTCTGCTGGTCGTGGCGCTGGTGCTGGCTTCGTACCTGCTCGGGGCGTTCGGCTGGCTGCCGCACGATCCGCAAGCGATGAACGTCGCGCTGATCAACGCGGCGCCGTTCACGCCCGGGCACCTGCTCGGCACCGACTTCCTCGGGCGCGACCTGCAGGCGCGGCTGATCCTCGGCATCCAGGCGTACTTCCTCCCCGGACTGCTCGCGATCACGATTTCCGTCGTCGCCGGGAGCGTTCTGGGCATCCTGGCGGGCTACCGCGGCGGCTGGTTCGACACGCTCATCACCTACTTCAACAACCTGCTCGACTCGTTCCCGCGGCTGGTGCTGATCCTGCTCGTGATCGCCAGCTTCAAACCCGACATCTACTATGTCATGGTGGTGGTGGGCATCACCGGCATGCCGGTGATCGCCAACCTGATCGCGGGCAAGATCGCCTTTCTCCGCCAGACGAACTTCATCGAGGCCGCGCACGCGCTCGGGTTGCCGGCGCACACGGTCATTCTCAAGCACATCCTGTGGCTCAATTGCCGCGCGGCTCTCGTGATCCAGGCCACCCTCGGCATGGCCGAGGCGATCCTGGTCGAGACCAGCCTGAGCTACCTCGGCTTCGGCGTGCAGGAGCCCACGCCTTCGTGGGGCAACATGGTCCTTGCCGGCGCGAACTATTTCCTGCAGGGCAACTTCTGGACCTCGACCGCGCCGGCGCTCGCGATCCTCGCCACCATCCTCGGGTTCCAGCTGCTCGGCGACGGGCTCAATAACCTCCTCGAAGGCAAGCGGGGGAGGTGATGGACGCGCCGCTGCTCGCCGTCGAGGACCTGCGGACCTACTTTTACTCGCGCGCCAAGCGCGCCTTCATCCGCTCGGTGGACGGCGTGAGCCTCCACGTCGCGCCCGGCGAGACGCTCGGCATGGTGGGCGAAAGCGGCAGCGGCAAGAGCGTGACCGCGCTCTCGGCCGCAGGCCTGGTCAGCGCCGCGCCGGGCGTGATCGGCGGCCGCATCGACCTGCACTCGAACGGCACGCGGCGCAACCTGCTCGACGGCCTGGAGCGCTACGTGCGCGTCCAGGTGCAGGACGGGCGCATCATGGCGGTCGAGAAGGACAACCGCGGCTGGCGCAGGCGCGCCGAGGCGTTGATGCAAGGCGTGCGCGGCAAGGAGATCGCCATGATCTTCCAGAATCCGCGCTCGGCGCTGAACCCTTACTCCACGATCGGCACGCAGCTCGTGGAGACCATCCGCCTGCACACCAGCGCCAAGAGCGAGGGCGAGGCGAGGGAGCGCGCGCTCCACTGGCTCGAGCGCGTGCGCATCGACTCGCCGCGGCTGCGCTTCGACAACTTTCCGTTCGGCATGTCCGGCGGCATGTGCCAGCGCGCCATGATCGCGATGGCGCTCTCCGCCGAGCCGTCGCTGCTGATCGCGGACGAGCCGACCACCGGTCTGGACGCCACCATCCAGTCGCGCATCGTGGAATTGCTGGCCGAGCTCAAGGCCGAGACCGGAACCGCGACGCTCCTCATCAGCCACGACATCAGCGTGATCCAGCGCCTGTCGGATCGCATAGCGGTGATGTACGGCGGCACGGTGGTTGAGACCGGTCGCGCCGCGAAGGTGCTCGGGCCGCAGGCCGAGGCGCGCCACCCGTACACTGCGGCGCTGCTTGGCTCGGTCCCGAGCGCGGAGACGATACGCCGGAAAAGCTATCTGCAGGCGATCGAAGGCGAGGTGCTCGATACCATCGAGGTGCCGCGCGGCTGCCGCTTCTACGGCCGCTGCAACCGCGTCACCGAGGCGATCCGCGAAAACTGCGCCGGTCTCGAGCCGCCGCTCGGCGAGGTCGCGCCCGGCCACAACGTGCGCTGCTGGCTGTACCCGGCGGCGCGCAACCCATGAGCCGCACCATTCTCGACGTCACCGATCTGCGCAAGGACTACAGCCAGCGCCGCGGCCTGATCTCGATGCTGACAGGCCAGGAGCGCGTGATCCCGGCGGTGGATGGCGTGAGCTTTTATCTCAGGGAGAACGAGACCGTGGGCCTGGTCGGGGAATCCGGTTGCGGCAAGACCACCATCGGGCGCACGGTTCTGCGCCTGACCGACCCGAGCGGCGGGCGCATCGTATTCGACGGGCACGACATCACTCGCCTGAGCCGGGCCGAGCTGCGCCCGCTGCGGCGCGAGATGCAGATGATCTTCCAGGACCTCGACGCCGGCCTGAACCCGAAAATGCGGGTGCACGCCATCCTGCGCGAGGCGCTCACCGTTTACGAGCGCCCGAGCGACGCCGAGATCGCGAGGCGCATCCGCGAGCTGCTGGAGCAGGTGAATCTCAAGGACAGCAAGCTGGCGAACTTTCCCGCCGAGCTCTCCGGAGGCGAAAAGCGCCGCGTCGGCATCGCGCGCGTGCTCGCGGTGCGCCCGCGCCTGATCGTCGCCGACGAGCCCACGAGCGCGCTCGACGTCTCGATCCAGGCGCAGGTGGTCAACCTGCTGCGCGACCTGCAGAAGCACCTGGGGCTTACGTACCTGTTCATCTCGCACGACCTGCCGGTCGTCGAGCTGGTCAGTGAGAAAGTGGCGGTGATGTATCTCGGACGCATCGTCGAGATGGGTCTGGCCGAGAGCATCGCGCATCAACCGCGCCATCCCTACACGCGCATCCTGTGGTCATCGCTGGCGGACAAACGCAGCACCGAGGTGCGCGCACCGCGCACCTGGGGCGTGTTCGACTTCGAGCAGCCGGTCAGCGGCTGCCGTTTCGCCCCGCGCTGCCCGCTCTACCAGGACAAGGGCCGCCCCGCCGTCTGCACCGACCCGGCGTCCGAGCCCCCGTTGCGGGACCTCGGGAAAGGGCATGTAGTAGCCTGCCATTTCGCCTAGGCGCTCACTTGCAGGGGAACGTGTCCTGCAATCCCCTTAGCAAGGCAAGCGACAGTACGTCCAGCGGGTACTCGGTTCGCTGCGCGTACTCGCGCTTGGCTTTCCTGTACTCGGCGACCGCGATCTGCGCGTAGTCGCGCGACGTAAGCGATTTTCCCGGAGGCGGGCAGAACAGCCGCTGGCCGGCATCCTTGATCTCCAGCTCGGCGTTGACCCAGCTATACGCGCTGCCCGCGGCATTGATGAAGGCGATGAATTCGCCCCTGCCGGTCTGCGATTGCTGCTGGAGCAAATCGACTGCCTTGTCCAACCGCGCTGGCTCCGACCGGGCCGCCGGGGCGCACGGCAGAAGCACGAGCACCAGAACCGCTGTGGCGACGATGCGCACAGACGCCTCCTTCAGACCACCCCTGAATACTCCCGGCAAGGACTGCGGAACTGCTGTTTTTTATAGCTCTGATGCTACAGCAACTCTCAGCGCAGCGCTTCGAGCAGCTGGGGAAAGACCTTCGGCGTCGCTGCGCTCATGTCGCCGGATTGCATGTAACGCGCCTCGCCGCTGAAATCGCCCACCAGGCCGCCCGCTTCCTGAATCAGGAGCGCTCCGGCCGCCATGTCCCACGGCAAGAGCCCCATCTCCCAGAACGCGTCCAGTCGCCCGCAGGCGACATAGGCCAGGTCGAGCGCCGCCGCGCCGGCACGCCGTACGCCGGCGCTGCCCTGGATGAGGCTTCTGAGCTGCCCGGTGTACAGATCGAGGCGCGACAGCTCCTTGAACGGAAATCCGGTGCCGACGAGCGATTCCTTCAGGCGCGTGCATTTCGAGACGCGGATGCGGCGGTCGTTGAGGAAAGCGCCACGGCCCCTGGAGGCGGTGAACAGCTCGTTCTTCACCGGGTCATAGACCACGCCGTGCGCGAGCGCTCCGCGATGCTCCACCGCGATCGACACGCAGTACTGCGGAAAGCCGTGGATGAAATTGGTGGTGCCGTCCAGCGGGTCGATGATCCAGACGTACTCGGCCGCGCCGGCGGTCCTGCCCGATTCCTCGGCGAGAAAGCCGTGGTCGGGGTGCGCCCTGCGCACGATCTCGATGATCGCCTCTTCCGCCGCCTGGTCCACCTGCGTCACGAAATCGTTCACGCGCTTCGAGCGGACGTTCAGCGCGCCGCCGCTGAGCGAGGCGCGGTTGATGATCGAGCCGGCGCGGCGCGCGGCACGGACCGCAATGGTGAGCAGCGGATGCATGGGCCGCGTATTCTAGACTGTCGCCATGGAGCGAATTCGCATCGTGCTGTGCAGGCCGAGCCACCCGGGCAACATCGGCGCGGCGGCGCGCGCGATGAAGGCGATGGGCTTGTCCGACCTGCGTCTGGTCGCGCCCGAGCGCTACCCGGCGCCGGAAGCCGAATGGATGGCGACCAATGCCGGAGACGTTCTGCGACAAGCCAGGGTTCATTCCAGCCTGCACGACGCGATCAAGGACTGCGTCGCGGCTTTCGCGCTTTCGGCGCGGCCGCGCGAATGGTCGCCGCAGGTGCTCGATGTCAGGCAGGCCGCGGCGCGGGCAGTCGAGCTGAAGGATCAGATCGCGTTCGTGTTCGGAAACGAAATGGCCGGCCTGACCAACGAGGAGATGTTTGCGTGCCAGTTCCTCGTCCACATCCCGACCAGCAGCGAATTCAGCTCGCTGAATCTTGCCCAGGCCGTTCAGGTGGTCGCCTATGAGATCTTTGTTGCAGGCGGCGCGGGGGTAGCGCCGGGGAGAACCGAAAAGCTGGCCACGGTGGAAGACATCGAAGGCCTCTACGCGCATCTCGAGGAAGCCGCGCTCGACAGCGAATTTCTCGTGCCGGGCTCCGGCTCGCGCCTGCGCAGCCGCTGGCGGCGGCTCTTCTCGCGCGTGCCGGCCCTCGAGCGCGAGGAGGTCAACATCCTGCGCGGGCTGCTGCGCGCGCTGCTCGCGAAGCGCTCCGGCCAATAGTTGATCAAATTCGTCGGACACCCTTAGAATCCTTTCATGTTCAAACAGCTGCGCGACGATATGGCATGCATCCTGGAGCGCGACCCGGCGGCGCGTACGCGCTGGGAGGTGCTCACCTGCTATCCCGGGCTGCACGCGCTCTACATCCACAAGCTCGCGCACTGGTTCTGGATTCACGGCCTGCGCTGGCTCGGCCGCTTCACTTCCCAGCTGGGACGCTGGCTGACCGGCATCGAGATTCATCCGGGTGCGCAGATCGGCCGCTGCGTGTTCATCGACCACGGCATGGGGGTCGTGATCGGCGAGACCGCCGAGGTCGGCAACGGCTGCACGATCTACCAGGGCGTGACCCTTGGCGGCACCTCGCTCTACCGCGGGGCCAAGCGGCATCCGACCCTGGGAGAAGGCGTCGTGGTCGGCGCCGGTGCCAAGGTGCTCGGCGGTTTCAAGGTCGGCGACGGCGCTCGAATCGGATCCAACGCGGTCGTGGTGAAGGAAGTGCCGGCGGGCGCGACGGTGGTCGGGATCCCCGGCCGGATTGTTGAAGAGACGGCCGAAAAGGCGGCGCGTTTTGCCGCTTACGCGGTAGTGCAGGAACAGGACGATCCCTACGCAAAGGCCATCCAGACCCTGGTCGAGCATTCGCAGGAGCTGGAGCGCGCTCTGGCCGAAGTGAGCGAGAAGCTGGCCCAGTTGGAACGCGATGCCGAAGCCGCCGCCCGGGACCCTCTCCGGGCAGTCAAGTAGCTGTTTCAAAAACGGAACTTAAGTTGAGTGATTTGGTCGGAATAGGGTATACTTGACTATCCTAATCGGGTATTAGAAAGCTCATCATGAGACTCACGACAAAAGGCAGGTTCGCGGTGACCGCCATGGTCGACCTGGCGCTGCGCCAGAATCGCGGCCCGGTCACGCTGGCGGCCATCAGCGAGCGCCAGCACATTTCGCTTTCCTATCTGGAGCAGCTGTTCGGCAAGCTGCGCCGCGCGACGCTGGTCTCCAGCGTGCGCGGTCCGGGCGGCGGCTATAACCTCGCGCGCGGCCCGCAGGAGATCTCGGTGGCGGACATCGTCACCGCGGTCGACGAGCCGCTCGACGCGACCCAGTGCGGCGGCAAGGAAAACTGCCACGACGACAAGCGCTGCATGACGCACGACCTGTGGGCGACGCTGAACGAGAAGATGCACGACTACCTCTCTTCGGTGACGCTTGCCGATCTGGTGGCGCACCAGAGCGGCAAGCCGGTAGCGGTCATCAAGGACTTCAGGGCTTCCGAGAAGGTCGCGGCATGAACCTGCCGATCTACCTTGACTATTCGGCGACGACTCCGGTCGATCGCCGCGTCGCCGAGAAGATGATTCCGTACCTTACGGAGAATTTCGGCAATCCGGCGAGCCGCTCGCACGCTTTCGGCTGGAAGGCCGAGGCGGCGGTCGAGGAGGCGCGCGGCCATGTCGCGGCGCTGCTCAACGCCGACCCGAAGGAGATCGTGTGGACGTCGGGGGCGACCGAGGGCAACAACCTCGCCATCAAGGGCGCGGCCCACTTCTACAAGACCAAGGGCAAGCACATCGTCACGCAGAAGACCGAGCACAAGGCGGTGCTGGACACGATCCGCGAGCTCGAGCGCCAGGGGTTCGAGGCCACCTACCTCGACGTCGAGGAAAACGGCATCGTCAGCCTGGAGAAATTCAAGGCGGCGATCCGTCCGGACACCATCCTGGCTTCGATCATGATGGTGAACAACGAGATCGGCGTCATCCACCCGGTGTGGGAGATCGCCGAGATCTGCCGCGGCAAAGGCATCATCTTCCATTGCGACGCGGTGCAGGGCGCGGGCCGGGTCGACATCGACCTGCAGAAATTCAAGGCCGACCTGCTCACGATCACCGCGCACAAGATCTACGGCCCGAAAGGCATCGGCGCGCTCTACGTGCGCCGCAAGCCGCGCGTGCGCATCGAGCCGCAGATCCACGGCGGCGGCCACGAGCGCGGCTTTCGCTCCGGCACGCTGCCGACGCACCAGATCGTCGGCTTCGGCGAGGCGGCGCGCCTCGCGAAGCTCGAGATGGCGGCTGACAACCAGCACGTGCGCGCGCTGCGCGACCGGCTGCTGAGCCGCATCAAGGATATCGAGGAGGTGTACGTCAACGGCGACCTCGAGCGGCGCATTGCGCACAACCTCAACGTCAGCTTCAACTTCGTCGAGGGCGAATCGCTGATCATGGCGGTGAAGGACATCGCGGTGTCCTCGGGCTCGGCGTGCACGTCGGCTTCGCTCGAGCCGTCGTACGTGCTGCGGGCGCTCGGGCGCTCCGACGAGCTCGCGCACAGCTCGATCCGGCTCACCCTCGGCCGCTTCACGACCCAGGAAGAGATCGATTACGCCGCGGACCTGATCAGGCGCAAGGTGGCGAAGCTGAGGGAGCTGTCGCCGCTCTGGGAGATGTACAAGGAAGGGGTTGATTTAAACTCTGTCCAATGGGCAGCGCATTAGGAGTCTGAAAAATGGCATACAGCGACAAAGTCATCGATCATTATGAAAACCCGCGCAACGTCGGTTCGTTCGACAAGTCCGACGAATCCGTCGGCACCGGCATGGTCGGCGCGCCGGCCTGCGGCGACGTGATGAAGCTGCAGATCCGGGTCGGCAAAGACGGCCGCATCGAGGACGCGCGCTTCAAGACCTACGGCTGCGGCTCGGCGATCGCGTCGAGCTCGCTGGTCACGGAGTGGGTCAAGGGCAAGACGCTCGACCAGGCGGTGACGATCAAGAACACGCAGATCGCCGAGGAGCTGTCGCTCCCGCCGGTGAAGATCCACTGCTCGATCCTGGCCGAGGACGCGATCAAGGCGGCGGTGGAGGATTACCGCAAGAAGCACGGCCTCGAGGCAGGACAGGAGAAGAAAGTCGCTTGATTACGCTCACCGAAAAGGCGGCCGAGCACGTGCGCTCGTTTCTCGCCAGGCGCGGCAAAGGCGTGGGACTGCGCGTCGGCGTGCGCACTTCGGGCTGCTCGGGGCTCGCGTACAAGCTCGAGTTCGCCGACGCGGTGAACCCCGGGGACCAGCAGTTCGAGAGCCACGGCGTGAAGCTGTTCGTCGACCCGAAGAGCCTGCAGTACATCGACGGCACCGAGCTCGACTACACGCGCGAAGGCCTCAACGAGGGATTCAAGTTCCGCAACCCCAAGGTGAAGGATGAATGCGGTTGCGGGGAAAGCTTTAACGTCTAATCATTTCGAGTTGTTCGGGCTCGAGCCGGTCTTTGCGCTGAACGCCGCTTCGCTCGACGCCGCGTACCGCGATATCCAGGCGAAGGTCCACCCCGACCGCTTCGCGCATGCCGGCGACGCCGAGCGGCGCGCCTCTGTGCAGTGGACCACGCGCGTGAACGAGGCTTACCGGACACTCAAGGATCCCCTGCAGCGCGCCAGGCACCTGCTCGAGCTGCGCGGCGTCGACGTCGCCTTCGAGAGCAACACCGCCATGCCCGCCGATTTCCTGGTGCAGCAGATGGCGCTGCGCGAATCGCTCGAGGAGGCGGTGGAAGCAAAGGATGCCGCTTCGCTCGACTCGCTGCGAAAGGACCTGGCCGGGGAAAAGCGCAGGCTTGAAACGCAAATCGGTGAAAGCATCGACGCAAGAAAGGACTATCGCGGCGCGGCTGAGCTCGTGCGCAAGCTGATGTTCCTCGACAAGCTCGACACGGAAATCGATCTCGCCTACGAGGCGCTGGAATAGTGGCTCTACTGCAGATCTCCGAGCCGGGAACGTCGCCGGCGCCCCACGAACACCGGCTGGCGGTGGGCATTGACCTGGGCACGACCAACTCGCTGGTAGCGACCGTGCGAAGCGGCGTCGCGACCGTGCTCCCCGACGCGCACGGGCGACCGCTGCTGCCTTCGATCGTGCGCTACCTGCCGGACGGTCGCGTCGAGGTCGGCTACGCGGCGCAGGCCCGGCAGGCCGACGACCCGAAAAACAGCATCGTGTCGGTGAAGCGCTACATGGGCCGCGGGGTCAAGGACGTGACGCACATCGAGAACGCGCCCTACGACTTCGTCGACGCCCCCGGCATGCTGCAGATTCGCACCGCGGCGGGCGTCAAGAGCCCGGTCGAAGTCTCTGCTGAAATCCTGAAAGTGCTGCGCGAGCGCGCGGAGCTGTCCCTGCAAGGCAGCTTGAGTGGCGCCGTCGTAACTGTGCCTGCCTATTTCGACGATGCCCAGCGCCAGGCCACCAAGGATGCCGGGCGGCTCGCCGGCCTCAACGTGCTGCGCCTGCTCAACGAGCCGACCGCCGCGGCCATCGCCTACGGCCTGGAGAATGCCTCCGAAGGCGTCTACGCGGTCTACGACCTCGGCGGCGGCACCTTCGATGTTTCGATCCTCAAGCTCTCGCGCGGCGTGTTCGAGGTCGTCGCGACGAGCGGCGATTCGATGCTCGGCGGCGACGACTTCGACCAGCGCGTGTTCTGCTGGAGCGTCGAGCAGGCGAAGCTCGCGCCGCTCTCCCCCAGGGACATGCGCCTGCTGCTGGTCAAAGCCCGCGAGGCGAAGGAGTTTCTGACGTTTCACTCGGAAGCCAACATGACCGCCAAGCTCTCTTCGGGCGAGCTGGTCGACGTCACCCTCGACACCGAGACCTTCTGCCGCATCACGCAGACGCTGGTGCACAAGACGCTCGGCCCGATGCGCAAGGCGCTGCGCGATGCCGGCCTGACGGTGGACGAGATCAAGGGCGTGGTGATGGTCGGCGGCGCGACGCGCATGCCGCAGATCCAGCGCGCCGTCGGCGAGTTCTTCCGGCGCGACCCGCTCAACAATCTGGATCCCGACAAGGTGGTGGCGCTCGGCGCCGCGATGCAGGCGAACGTGCTTGCCGGCAACAGGCCGCAGGGCGAGGACTGGCTGCTGCTCGACGTGATCCCGCTCTCGCTCGGCATCGAGACGATGGGCGCCCTGGTCGAGAAAATCATTCCGCGCAATACCACCATCCCGGCGGCGCGCGCTCAGGAGTTCACCACTTTCAAGGACGGGCAGACCGGGATGAGCTTCCACGTCGTGCAGGGCGAGCGCGAGCTCGTTTCCGACTGCCGCTCGCTGGCGCGCTTCGAGCTGAAGGGCATCCCGCCGATGGTCGCCGGCGCGGCGCGGGTGACGGTGAGCTTCCAGGTCGACGCCGACGGCCTGCTTTCCGTCGCCGCAAAGGAAAATACCACCGGCGCGGAGGCCTCCGTCACGGTCAAGCCTTCGTACGGGCTCGCCGACGCCGACATCGAGCGCATGCTGCGGGACTCGTTCGAGCACGCGAGGGAGGACGTCCATGCGCGGGCGCTCGCCGAGCAGCGGGTCGAGGCTCAACGCCTGCTGGAAGCCACGCGCTCGGCGCTCAAGGCAGATGGGCATCTCCTGTCGGTGGAGGAAAAATCCGTCATCGAGAGCGCCGCGCAATCCCTGGATAAGCTGATGAAAGGCGCCGATCACCGCGCGATCAAGCAGGCCGCCGACGCGCTCAACCGCGCCACCGAGCAATTCGCCGGGCGGCGCATGGACGAGGGAATCCGCCGCGCGCTCGCGGGGCGAAAGATCGGCAGCCTCTGATGCCGAAGCTGAAGGTGCTGCCGCATGCCACGCTGTGCCCGCAGGGCGCCGAGATCGAGGCGCCGAGCGGGAAGTCGATCTGCGATGCGCTGCTCGAGAGCCATATCGATATCGAACACGCCTGCGAGAAATCCTGCGCCTGCACCACCTGCCACGTGGTCGTGCGCAAGGGCTACGAGTCGCTGGCCGCGGCGGAAGAAAAGGAAGAGGACCTGCTCGACAAGGCGTGGGGGCTGGAGGCCACCTCGCGGCTCTCCTGCCAGGCAAAAGTGGGCGCCGAGGACCTCATCATCGAGATCCCGAAGTACACCATCAACTACGAGCGCGAAGGAGGGGCGAAGAAATGAAGTGGACCGACACCCTGGAGATCGCGCTCGCGCTCGCCGACCTGCATCCGGACAAGGATCCCAAGGCGGTGAACTTCGTCGATCTGTACAAGTGGGTCATGGAGCTCCCTGACTTCGACGACGACCCGAAGCGCTGCGGCGAGAAGATCCTCGAGGCGATCCAGATGGCCTGGATCGAGGAGGTGGAGTAGGTCCCGCGCTACTTCTTGCGCAGCGCGCCCCACAGCTGGTCGAGGCGGTCGTAGCGGCCGCAGCCGGTGACGTAGAACTTGTAGCGCACTGGATTCTTCTTGTAGTAATCCTGGTGGTAGTCCTCGGCGGGCCAGAATTCCCCCGCCGGCACGATCTGCGTCACGATCGGCTGCCTGAACGGCTTGTCTTTCTCCCACCTCGCCTTGGAGGCCTCGGCGAGGCGCTTCTGCTCGTCGCCGTGGTAGAAAATCGCCGGCCGGTACTGCGAGCCTGAGTCGCAGAACTGGCGGTTGGTCACCGTCGGATCGTGATTGAGCCAAAAGACATCCAGCAGTTGCTCGTACGTGACCTTCGCCGAATCGAACGTCACCTCCACTGCCTCGGCGTGGCCGGTGCGCCCGCTCGATACCTGCTCGTAGCTAGGATTCTTGACCGTTCCGCCGGTGTAGCCCGATACGGCCGAGACCACGCCCTCCACTTTCTCGAACGCTTCCTCGGTGCACCAGAAACAGCCCGCTGCGAACGTCGCCTTTTGCAGGTTCTGTCCGTACAGGAGAGTCGGGATCAACAGCCAGGCGGCAAGAAAGACCCTGATCATTTCCTAAGCTCCTTCATTAAAGCGTCGATGACGGGTTGGTCGCGCAGGCACAGCCGGACCTTACGCAGCGGCGAGCTCCGCACTGCCGCCACATAGGCCCTGGCGCAGAGGTCGAGCGGCACGGCGAAGATGCCGCTGGAGACCGCCGGGAACGACACCGACTGCCAGCCGCGCTCCTCGGCGCAGCGAAATGCCGCGAGCAGCGCCTGCCGGAGCTTGTCTTCCTCCTCGCCCTCGCCAAAACGCGGGCCGACGGCGTGGATCACGCCCTTGAACGGCAGCTTTCCGGCGGTCGTGACCACCGCGCTGCCCGTCGGGATCGCGCCGCGGCTGCGGACGATGCGATCGGACTCCTCCTGCAGCGCCGCTCCCGCGGCGCGGGAAATGATCCCGGCGACGCCGCCGCCGTGCGCGAGCTGGCCGTTGGCGGCGTTGACGATCGCCTCGACCGGCTCTTCGAGCAGGTTGCCGCGGACGACCTCGAAGACCCGGCCGGGGGCTACTTCTTCCTGGAACAGCGCTTTGCTCGCTTTTACTCCACCTTCGCTTTTGCCCTGAGCCCCCGCACCAGCTCTTCGACCTTGCCTTGCACCAATTGCTGCTGGATGCGCGGCCGGACTTCGGCGAGGGCTGGAAACTTCACCTGCCGCACGTCGTCGAGCTGGATGACATGGAAGCCGTAGCGCGTGCGCACCGGCGCCTCCGTGTACCGGCCTTTCTCGAGCTTCACCATGGCTTCGGAGAACTGCGGGTCGAACACGCTCGGCACGTTCCAGTCGAGGTCGCCGCCGCGGTCCTTGGTGCCGTTGTCCTTCGAGTTCTTGGTCGCCAGCTCGTCGAACTTCCCGCCCTTCTTCAGCTCGGCGATCATGCCCTTCGCCTGGTCCTCGGTCTCGACCAGGATGTGGCGCGCCCTGTACTCCTTGTCGCCGGTCTGGGCCTTCGCGCGGTCGTATTCCTTCTGCACGTCGTCGTCCGAGATCGGGTGCTTGCGCACCCAGTCGCGGATATAGGCGTTGACCAGGATTTCCTGCCGCGCCAGGTCGAGCTGGGTCAGCACCTCGGGGGTCTTCGCCATCCCCGCGCGCTGCGCTTCCTGCGCCACGATCTCCCGGTTGACCAGCTCGTCGCGCACCAAGGCGCGCGTCTGGTCGTTGTCGGCGGCGCCGCGCGCGGCCTGCTGCTGCATCATGAAGTCCATCCGCGAGCGCGGCACCGCCACGCCGTTCACGGTGGCGACCGCCCCCGCCTTGGCGGCGGGCTTCGCGGCGGGCTTCGCCGCCGGCTTGGCGTCGTCTTTCGGCTCCGCCTGGGCGAGGGCAAGGGCAGGCGCCGCGAGCAGGGCGACTGCGAGCATTCGAATCTTCATCGGCTTCCTTTCAGTTCTTCGGGGCTGCGCGCCGTGATGGCCAGCGCATGAATGGGATCCTGCATCAGCTCGCCGAGGGCATGGTACACCATGCGGTGACGCGCTACGGTCGGCAGGCCGGTGAAACGCGGCGACACGATCTGGACGCGCCAGTGCGTGCCGCCGCCGGGGCGCGCGCCGGCATGCCCGGCGTGCTGCGCGCTCTCGTCGACGAGATCGAGAGAGATCGGCTCGAGCGCCGCGAGGCGCTGCCGGATGCGCTCGGCCACGTTCATTGCTTCTCTTCGACGTATTTGGCGAGGAACAGGGCCTGCGCGACAACGAAGACCAGCATCAGGCCCATCCCGCCGAACAGCTTGAAATTGACCCACAGGTCGGTGGAGTAGTTGTAGGCCACGTACAGGTTCGCGGCGCCCATGAAAGCGAAGAATCCGATCCAGCTCCAGTTGAGCCGCGACCACACCGTCTCGGGCAGCTGCATCTGCTCCGACAGCATCGAGCGGATCAGGTTGCGGCGGAACAGCAGCGCCGCGCCGGCGAGCACCGTGCCCAGCAGCCAGTAGAGCACTGTCGGCTTCCACTTGATGAAGGTCTCGTCCTGCAGCAGCAGGGTGGCGCCGCCGAACACCGCGATGATGCCCAGGCTCGCCCACAGCATCGGCTCGACGCGGCGCCCTGTCAGCTTCAGCCAGCCGACCTGCACGAACGTCGCCGCGATCGCGACCGCGGTGGCGACGTAGATGTCCCACAGCTTGAAGGCGGCGAAGAACAGCACGACCGGAAGGAGGTCGAAGAGAAACTTCATGTGGCGCGGGATTCTACCAGCGGCTAGCGCCAGTCGCTGACCGCGCGGCGCGCGGCGCTGTTCTCCGGCCGCACCACCAGCCCGAAAGCCGATACCGAGACGGCGTAGCTGGCGTCCTGCGCGAGCGGCACGTAGGCGGCGCTGCCGTAGAGGGCGTCGGCGAAGGGCACGAAGCGGTGGTACCGCCTGAGGACGCTCCACAGGTCGAGCCCGGGCTCGGGCGAGAGCGCATAGACGGTGCGAGGGGCGCTGCGCTCCTGCGCGATGTCGGCATAGCGCCCCGAAAGGCGGTCCAGCCGATAGACGGTATCGAAGCCGGCCAGCGTCGCGAGGCCGCGCCATTTGAGCACGCGCGCGTCGATCTGCCACTCGTCGCCGCGCAGTTCGAACTGGCGCGGCGTCTCCGCGGGCGGTTGCAGGGTCAGCGCGAAGTGACGCTCGCCGAGCTGGCGGATCGAAACCCTGGCGGCGAGCTGCTCATGGGTCAGGCGCTGATACGTGCGCAGGGACGCCGCCGTCAGCCCGGCCGCGACGCCGAGCAGGACCACGCAGGCGCCGAGCAGGAGGTAGAACGTGCCGCCGGCGAGGCGCAGCCGCCGCAGGCGGCCGAGCGCGACGACCACGAGCGGCAGCGCGAGCCCGATGCCGAGCACGGCAAAGCCCAGCAGCAGGACCTGGGGATCAAGACCGGCAAGCCATTCGATCACCTTGTTAATATAGCCAAAACGCATGGAGGGCAACGTGTCGCTGGTCACACTGATCGAATACGCCGACGCCGGCGCCGAGGTGAAGGCGGTGTACGAAGACATCATGCGCACGCGCGGCGTCGACTGGGTCAATAATTTCTGGAAAGCGCTGGCGAACGACCCGGCTCAGCTCAGGCGCATCTGGGACAACGTCAAGCAGGTGATGGCGCCCGGAGCGCTCGACCCGCTGGTGAAGGAGATGGTTTACGTGGCGGTGAGCGCCACCAATGGCTGCGAATACTGCACGTACTCGCACACTGCGGCGGCGCGCAAGAAAGGCATGACCGACGCAATGCTCATGGAGCTGCTGGCGGTAGCCGGCCTGGCGAACGAAACGAACCGGCTGGCCAACGGATTGCGCGTCCCGGTCGACCGGCAGTTCATTCCGTGAGCAGCTTCTGCTCGAGGGGCGGCAGGCGGACTTTTGTCACGGCTCGCCGCAGGGGCCGCTGCAAAAGAGTTTAAGGAAGATTGAAGTATTTTCTAGGTGGTGCTCTACTGTGGGGACCGCCTCAGGGGGGAGCATGGCAAGCAGGGATCGGAGCTACCGCCGCACGCCGGCCGGCCAGAAAGCCTGGGAAAAGCAGGATCCCGACGTCCCCGTTGAATACCGCCGCATTCTGGATCTGATTGGCAACGGCGCCCATTCTGCCGTGCTTCGACGCAATCTCGGCGGCCATCCCGAATCACACGTCGACGAGTGGCTGGCCAACATGGAAGAGCTGGGTTTCATCGAGTCAGTGTCGCACGGCGAAGACGATCTGGACTTCACCGGCGCCTTCAACATCACAGAGATCCGCAAGCAACTCGAGGCCATGGCGAAGGACAAGCAGAAGCCTTCGTCGGCTAAGCACTGATTACGCTTTCATCCCGCGAATAGAGTATCTCGACCAGCGCGGCGCGCCGCTCGAGTACCGCGCGCTGATTGATGTAGCCCTTGTCGGTGATCTCGTTGGCGTCGGACGACGGCGGCTCGGTCATGACCATCAGGCGGGCGGGGCAGGTCGAGCTGCCTCCCGCAAAGCCCCGCAGCGCGCTTCCAAGGCGCGAACGGACCTCCTCCGGCGGCAGATCCCTCGCGGCCGGGCTGAGAAAAACGAGCGCGCCTAGCTCGTCACGGTCGTGGCCCGTGATCACGGCATCCTGGATGAGGGGATCGGCCGCGGCAATGAGCCGGATGCGCACCGCGCCGGCGTTCACCCAGGTGCCGGTGGAGAGCTTGAAGTCCTCGGCGACGCGGCCGTCGAAGACGATGCCTTTCGCCGCGTCCGCCGGGTCGGCGAACTTCACGGCGTCGCCGATGCGGTAGAAACCTTCGTCGTCGAAGGCCGCCGCGGTCAGGTCGGGGCGCCGGTAGTAACCCGGCGTGACATTGGCGCCGCGCACCCGCACCTCGAGCTTTCCCGCCGACGGCACCAGCTTCAGCTCGCATCCGGCCACCGGCAGGCCGATGACGCCGGCGCGCTGCATGAGGAAGTGCACCGAGCTGGCGAGCGGCGAGGTCTCGGTCGAGCCCCACGCCGAGAGCATCGCCAGGCGCCCGCCTTTGTCGCTCTGCGCCAGCCGCTCGATGCGCTCCCAGAGGTTCTGCGGCAGCGCCGCCGCGGCGTAGAACAGCACGTCGAGCTGGCTGAAAAAGTTGCGCCTGAGCTGCGCGTCCTTCTCGAGAAAGGGCAGCAGAAGGTCGTAGCCGCGCGGCACGTTGAAGTACATCGTCGGCGCGATTTCCTTCAGGTTGCGCGCCGTGACCTCCGCCAGCCCGGGCGCCGGCTTGCCGCCGTCGATATACAGCGTGCCGCCGTTGCGCAGCAGCAGGTTGAAGTTGTGATTGCCGCCGAAGGTGTGGTTCCACGGCAGCCAGTCGACGATCACCGGCGGCCGGTCCTCGACGAAGGGCCAGGCCTGCGCCAGCATCTGCTGGTTCGCGCACAGCATGCGATGCGTGTTGATCACGCCCTTTGGGGTTCCGGTGGAGCCCGAGGTGAACAGGATCTTCGCGATGCAATCGGGTTCCAGCTTCGCGAATTCCCTTTCCATCGTCGAACCGGGATTGGTCTCGAGAAGCTCGGCGACGGAAGTGGGGTTGGCGCCCACGGCCGCCAGAGCTGCCTTGTACTTCCCTGCATCGGAAACGAACGTCAACCCGGGCTGCACCAGCTCGAAGATGGACTTCAGCTTGCCGAAGTCCGTGGACATCAGCGAGTACGCCGGGGAGATCGGCGCTACCGGCACGCCGACGTGCATCGCGCCCAGCGCGAGCAGGGCGTGATCGACGCTGTTGTCCGAGAGGATCGCGACCGGCCGCTCCTGATTCAGCCCGAGGTTGAGGAGCGCCTGCCCGATCCTGCGCACGGCTCCGTAGCTTTCCCGGTAGCTGATCCTGCGCCAGCCGTCGCCCGAGCGCTCGGCAAGGAAAACCCTCTCCGGCGAATGATCCGACCAATGCACCAGCCATTCGGTTACGCAGCGCGCATAGGCGCCGAGTTTCTGCGGCGAGCGCAGCACGATCGAGCCATCGGGCCGGCTCTCGACATCGACTTGCGCCGGCGCGAACCTCAGGGAAGAGTGGAGCATGCCCTCTCGCAGGCTGCGATGCTGCGCAGGTGCGAATCCCGCATGCGCGTCAGGACGTCGCGCGCCTCCGGGCTGAGGTTGGGAAGGGATTCCTCGAACCGCTGCACCGCCCAGCGCAATCCGCGGATCAGGAACTCGATGCGCTCGCGCTTGCCTTTCACCGCGACGGCCTTGTCGTAGAACTCGCCGGTAGCATGGCTGTAGTCCTGGCCCGCGCGCTTCAGCAGCTCGCCGATGAGCACGCAGTTGTGGGCCTCGTCGGCTTGGATGCGCCGCAAGACTTTCCATTCCTCCGAATTTCTCGAATACGAATCCATGAAGACGACGAGCGCTTTCGCGCCCGCGCGCTCGGCCTCCAGCATGCGGTTCAGGAAGTCGGTCTCAATGAAGCTTGACGTACTCGTGCTCCAGGGGCAGGTTGTTGATGCCGCGCTCGGGCGGCGCGATCCAGCCGGCCATCCTGCCGGGCTCGATCACTTTGCGCATCAGCGAGTGCACGAACGCCTTGTCGGCTTCGCTCGGGATCCAGCCGGCAAGGGAATTTTCGTACAGTTGCCTCTGCACCGGGTTTCCTTGAGGGTCCACCGGCTGTCCCGCCCAGGCGCCGATCGAGCGGCGGAAGCGCGCTGACGGCAGGCTCAGGCGCAAATCGTGTCCCGCACGCTCGATCATGCGGTTCCAGCGCTTCAGGCCGACTTCGCAGTCCTTCAGATAGGACTCGCGCATCACTTCGTTCAGCGCATTGAGCATGGGAACGTCGGCGGCGCCCTGCGGCGTGACCAGGTTGAGCGTTTGCTCCCGCAACACATGATCTTCGTACTGGCCCTCGTCCGGGCGTCCCTTGAGGCCGTTGGCGAAATTGGCCGCCGAGTTGGACGAGATCTCCGAGCCGAACAGGTCGAGCGAGGACGAGCACCAGAAGTTGAGATATCTCTGCAGCAGCGGCAGGTCCACCGCGCCGGCCGCGCGGATCCGGTCCGGGTCGTCGCTGCCCGTCTCCTTCATGACCTCGAGGCTGCGCTTCACCACGCGGCTCAGGCCGGTCTCGCCGACGAACATGTGGTGCGCTTCCTCGGTCAGCATGAAGCGGCAGGTGCGCGACAGCGGGTCGAAGGCGCTTTCGGCGAGGCTCTTCAGCTGGTACTTCCCGTCGCGGTCGGTGAAGTAGGTGAAGCAGTAAAGCGACAGCCAGTCAGAGACCGGCTCGTTGAAGGTGGTCAGGATGCGCGGCTTGTCGGCGTCGCCCGAATGCCGCGCCAGCAGCTCCCCGGCTTCTTCGCGGCCGTCGCGGCCGAAGTAGGCGTGCAGCAGGTACACCATCGCCCACAGATGGCGGCCTTCCTCGACGTTGATCTGGAACAGGTTGCGCAGGTCGTAGAGCGAGGGGCAGGTGTGGCCGAGCCGGCGCTGCTGCTCGACCGACGCCGGCTCGGTGTCGCCCTGGGTGACGATCAGGCGCCGCAGCGTCGAGCGGTACTCGCCCGGCACCTGCTGCCAGGCTGCCTGGCCCATGGCGTCGCCGAAGCCGATTTTGCGCTCGGCGACCGGGTCGGCGAGAAAGATGCCCCAGCGGTAGTCCGGCATTCTGACTTTTCCATAGTGCGCCCAGCCTTGCGCGTCGACCGAAATCGCGGTGCGCAGATAGACCTCCGCGCCCGCGAAATCGCTCGGCCCCATCTCGCGCCACCATTGCAGGAATTGCGGCTGCCAGTGCTCGAGCGCGCGCTGCAGCGTGCGGTCGCCAGCCAGGTTGACGTTGTTCGGGATCTTTTCCGCGTAATCGATCGCGCTCATACGCGCTCCCAGTTGAATTTTGCTTTCGCGCCGGTGCCGTAGACCTTGAGCGCGCCTTGCTCGCCCACTGCGTTCGGCCGGTTGAAGATCCAGTTCTGCCACGCGGTGAGCCGGCCGAAGACGCGGGTGGACATCGTTTCCGGGCCGGCGAAGCGCAGGCAGGCTTCCATCCCGGTCAGCGCGTCGGGGCTCAGGCTCGCGCGCTCCTCGATCGCGATGCGCACTTCGTCCTCCCAGTCGATCTCGTCGGGCGTCGAGGTGACCAGGCCGAGCTTTCCCGCGCGCGCGGAATCCAGCATTTCGTTCTGCGGAACAGGCGGCACCTCGCCGCAGAAATGGGTCTCGATGCGGGACAGGCCGTTGGCCATCGGGTAAGCGCCGAAGTTGAGCGGCGACAGCGCGATGTGCGGCCCGCCTTGCGCGTCGAGCATGTAGCTGCGGTCGGCGGCGAGGGCGACCTCCAGGAGCGTGCCGGCGAAGCAGGAGCCCGGCTCGATGAGCGCGAACATCGAGCGCGACGAAACGTCGAGGCGCGAAAGCGTGCGCCGCAGATAGCCGATGACTTCGCGCACGAACCAGTCGTTCTTGTGCCTTTCAAGCAGAGCATCAAGTTCGAGAACCTGCTGGGGGTTGCCTTTGGTTTTCAAGATCCACAAACCCATGTCGCGCTGATTGTGCCGCAGGTCGAGGATGGCGCGATCGAGCTCGCGCGCCAGGCGCAGCGGATACCAGTCGGCATTTCTCTCGAGAACCGCTGCTTCGGGGCCCTTGAGCGTGATTTCCGCGGTCCTGGCTGCCGGGTCCAGCTTGACCTCGACCAGCCGGCTTTCCCCCAAAGGGGTCAGCGTGACTCCGGCCCCGCCGGGGCGGTCCGATTGCCCGGCCAGCTCGAGCGCCCGCTGCTTCACCGAGTCGGCGAACTGCTGCGGCTTGAAGACGTGATCGACGAGCTTCCATTGCCTGGCGCGGTCGGCGCGCACGCCCTCCGCGGTGGTGCAGAACACGTCGGCGAGGTCGCGTCGCAGCTTTCTTTTATCGACCAGCCTGGTCAATCCTCCGGTGCCCGGCAGCACGCCCAGAAGGGGAACCTCGGGCAGGCTGACGGTCGAGGAGCGGTCGTCGATCATGGCGATCTCGTCGCAGGCGAGCGCGAGCTCGTAGCCGCCGCCGGCGGTGGCGCCGTTGAGCGCGGCGAGGAACTTGAGGCCCGAGCGCGCGCTCGAGTCCTCGATGCCGTTGCGCGTCTCGTTGGTGAACTTGCAGAAGTTCACCTTCCACGCATGGCTGCTGGTGCCGAGCATGTAGATATTGGCGCCGGAGCAGAAGATGCGGCTCTTGCCGCTGGTGATCACCACCGCCTTCACTTCGGGATGCTCGAAGCGGATGCGGTTGAGCGCATCGTGCAGCTCGATGTCGACGCCGAGGTCGTAGCTGTTGAGCTTGAGCTTGTAGCCGGGCACCAGGGGCTTGTCCTCGGCCACGTCGAGGATGAGGCTCGCCAGCGCGCCCTCGAAGGAGAGCTTCCAGTGGCTGTAGCGCCCGGGATGGGTTTCGAAGCTGATCATTGGATGGCTTTTCTCATTTCGGCCAGGCTTTGGCGCAGGGATTTGCCGGAGGTATCGAGCGTAACGTCGGCGCGCCCGTACAGGCGCTCGCGGTCGGCGAGGAGCCTGCGGATCTCGTCGAGCGCGGCCGAGCGGCCCTTGAAGGGCCGCATGTCGCCCTGGGCGATGACGCGCGCCATGTGCTCTTCGGGGGAGGCCTTCAGCCACACGCACAGGCAGCGATCGAGCAGCAGCTTGTAGGTATCCGGATCGGTGACCAGGCTGCCGCCGGCGGCGATGACCGCCCGCTCGTTCTGGTTCAGCACGCGCTGCAGAGCGCGGCGCTCGAAGCGCCGGAAGGCGTCCTGGCCGTACATCGCGAACACCTCGCCGAGCTTCGCGCCGGCTTCCTTCTCGACTTCGCGGTCGAGCTCGACGAACGGCAGGCCCAGGCCGTGCGCCAGCTTCTCCCCGAGCGTCGACTTGCCTGCGCCGCGCAGGCCGATGAGCGCGATGCGCCCGCTGCGCGCGGCGCTTTCTTCTTCGCGCGCCAGGTGCTCGACCGCGACGCCCATGGCGCGCGCCACCTTGCGCAGCAGCAGCACCGAGATGTTGCCGCGGCCCGACTCGAGCTGCGCGAGATAGCGCTCGGACACGCCGCAGGCGAGCGAGAGCGCTTTTCGCGTCATGCCGTGCTCGCTGCGCCAGGCGCGCACGCGCTCGCCGAGGCGGGAGAGGTAGGCGTGCTCCTGCTGCGGAGCGCTGAGGGGAGCGTTCATGAACTATAGTGCTTGACGTGAATTTTATGATGCAATATAGTGACTGTCAATGAAGATCAGCATCCTGGTCGGCACCATGACCGGCACGGCGCAGCTGTGCGCGCAGGAAATGGAGCTGGCGCTCGACGACGGCGAGCACCGGGTCGAGACGCTCCTCATGGACCGGCTCGACAGCTCGGTCTTCTCGCGCGAGGGCGTGTTCCTGATCTGCACCTCGACGTACGGCCAGGGCGACGTCCCGGACAACGCGAAGGCGCTCTACGACGATCTGCGGGCCAAGCGCCCGGACCTGTCTGGCGTGCGCTACGGCGTATTCGGCCTCGGCGACCGCACCTATGCCGAAACCTTCAACTTCGGCGGCAAGCGCTTCGACGACATCCTGACCGAGCTTGGCGCCACGCGCATCGGCGAGCGGCACAAGCACGACGCCTCGAGCGGCGTGCTGCCCGAGGAAACCGCGCTCGAATGGTGCCAGCAGTGGCTTGCTCAGGCTACTTCTTCAAGCCGATCATCTGCATCAGGCGAGCCAGGGCAGCATCCTCCTGCGCAATCAGCGCGCTGAACTGGGCAGCCGGCATGAACGCCGGCCGCACTCCCAGGTTCTCGCTTGCTTTTTGAAACTCTCCCGACTCGACCGTAGTCAGAATTGCTGCTTCCAGCACGCTGATCACTGGGTGCGGCGTCCCATGCGGCACGGCGATGCCGCGCCAGGCCTCGAGCGACACGTCGAAGCCCTGCTCCTTCGCCGTCGGCACGTCGGGCAGGGCGGGATCGCGGCTCGGGATCAGCGCGGCAAGCAGCCGCACCTGCCCCTGCTTGACCGGACCCGCGAGCGCGGCGGGCAGCTGTACCAGCGCATCGACGTGGCCGCCGATCAGGCTCGGCACGACTTGCGCAGCGCCGAACGGCACTTCAGTCACTTCGACGCCCGCAGCATGGAACAGGGCAGCGAGCGCGATATGCGTGTGGCTGCCGATGCCGGAATGCCCGACGCTGATGAGCCTGGGTCTTGTTTTGGCTTCCCGCATCAGGTCGTTCAAGGTTTTCCATCCGGCATCCGCGCGCACGGCGATGACCGGCGACTCGACCAGCACGCGCGCCACGGCATCGAACGCCTGATAGTCGAACGGCAGCAGGCCGGAGTAGTAGGTGGTCGAGATCGAGTTGGAATTCCACACCAGCGAATAGCCGTCGGGCTTCTGGCTCGCCACGTGCTTGTAGCCGATCGCGCCGCCCGCGCCGGGCCGGTTCACGACCAGCACGCGCTGGCCGAGCGCTTTCGACATGCCGTCGGCGAGCATTCGCGCAGTGACATCGGCTGAAGTGCCGGCGGGGAAGAGGACGGTGATTTCAAGCGGTCCTTTTTGAGGAAATTCCTGTGCATGGAGGGTGAAGGCGAGCA
This sequence comes from Burkholderiales bacterium, assembly GCA_035476235.1. Lineage (GTDB taxonomy): Bacteria > Pseudomonadota > Gammaproteobacteria > Burkholderiales > SG8-39 > SCGC-AG-212-J23. The sequence continues at coordinate 17,694 of DATILQ010000195.1, read as the reverse complement.
GGCCAAGCAAAAACAGAAGGACCTTCACGCAAGGATCTCCTTGACCTCCACCCTTCGGCCCTCTCTCGCCGAGCGTATTCCGGCGAGGAGCACCGCCAGCGACGCTGTGCCGCGCTCGCCGTCCATCTCCGGCTCGGCGTCGCCGCGGACGGCGGCTGCGAACTCCTCCAGCTCCTCGACGATCGGATCATTTTTTTTGCAGGGAATACTCTCGGAAGTCTTCGATCCGCGTCTCAGGAAACGCAATCCTTGATGAAAATCGTAATACGCGCTCGCTTCCTTGCCGTAGAGGTTCATCAGGTAGTACTCGGAGGCCGAGGCGTAGCTCGCGTTGAGCGTCGAGAGCGCGCCGTTCTCGTGCTCGAGGACCAGGCTCGCGACATCCGGGTTGTCGCCCGGGAGCACCAGGCGCACGAAACGGCCGCTTACGGCCTTGACCGGCCCGAGCAGATACTCGAGCACGTCGGTGTAGTGGATGCCGATCTGCAGCATCACGCCGCCGGGCATGCCTTCGGCGGTGTACCGCCACGAGCTCAGATCGATCTTGCCGAGGCGGTCGCGGCTGATGTTCGCCTCCGCATTCACCAGCTTTCCGAACTCCCGGATTTTGTCTTTGATCCAGCGAAAATGACTTTCCCGCCGGCGCTGATAGCCGAGCGCCAGCACCACCTTCGCTTGGCGGCACGCGTCGGTGATCGCGCGCGCATCGGCGATCGTGTTGGCGATCGGCTTGTCGAGGAACACGTGCTTGCCCGCGGCCGCCGCGGCGAGCGTGGTCTCGCGGTGCACGCTGTTCGGGGTGGTGTTGATGATGGCTTCGATAAGGTGGTCGTTCAGAATCGCCTCGTACGAAGCAGCCGCGCGGCAGCCGTACTTCGCGGCGAACTTTTCCCGCTTTTCCACGGAACGGCTGTAGCACGCTGCAATCGTCAGCTTCTTCGAGCGCTGGATGGCCTCGGCGAGCACGTCCGACCACCAGCCGATGCCGAGGCAGGCGACCTTCACTGCGCGGAGGCGCCGATCGATTCGACGGCTTCGCGCGCGAGGCGCTCGTCGAGCTCCCAGCTGCCGCCGGCGACGCCGACGCCGCCGATGCACTCGCCGCCGACGATGACCGGGCAGCCGCCCTCCATCGCCGTCCAGCGCTCCGGCCCGGCGGCGAGCGCGAGCCCCAGCGCATGGGCGGCATCGAGCGATTGGCCCTGGGCTCCTTTCGGACCGGTGACTCTCTTGTTGGACGCGGCGCAAACAGCCTTCGTCGTCGCCGAGTGCACGGTGTGGAAGCGGCCGCCCTCCATGCGTTCGAGCAGCAGCAGGTGGCCGCCCGCGTCGGCGATGGCCACCGTCACGGCGATGCCCGCCTCCTGCGCCCGGGCGATCGCAGTGGCCATGATCTTCCTCGCCCCGGCCGCCGTGAGCCGCTTGCTGTCCGCGAAGTCCATGCGCTCCTCCTTCGTTATATATTAGTGCATGCCTCTTTCGCACATCGAGCACTTCCTGGTCGCCGCGGACGATATCGACGCGACGCGCGACTGGTACGCGCGAGTCCTCGGCATGAAGGCCGGCCCGCACCCGGACTTCGGCTTTCCGGTGCACTGGATGTACCTGGGCGACACCGACATCGTGCACATCGGGCCGAGCGCGAAGGCGGCCTGCGCTCGACGCTGGAACACTTGCGAAGGGAGAAAATCCCCTTCAGCCAGCGCCGCGCTAACGGCCAGGCGCTGTTCCAGCTGTTCCTCTACGATCCGAACGGCATCAAGATCGAGCTCAACTTCGCCGCCGAAGAGGCCGAGGGCATCGAGCCTGAATTGATGGCCTCGGAGTTGATCACTCAACAGTAAGCAGCAGCGCTGCCAGCCCCGCAACGCCGACGGGAACCGCGTAGCGCTCGATGACGCCGGCGTGCCCGCGGGCGAAAACGGTCACCGGGATGTCAGTGCGCTCCATCACGCCCTGCGCGATCGACGGGTTGACCCAGCGCAGCCACGCGGGGTGGCGGCCCACTCCCATCATGATGGCGTCGACGGCTTCGCGCTCGGCGACGGCCGCAATGCGCTCGGCCGGTCTGCCCACCTCGGTCAAGGCGCGAAAGGGCAGCCCGCAGACCGAGAGCTCCTCGATGGCGCGCGCCATGGCGTCGCGGCTGCGCTCGGCACGCAGCCCATCGCGCGCAGCGCGGCTGCTGAAGCGCGGGATGCGGCCGTGGAAGCTCGGCTGAACATTCAGGAGCAGGATTTCGACCTCTGACGGGAAACTCTTCGTCAACTGCAATATTGGCGCGAGCGCCGCCATGGACCCGTCGACTGGAACGAGAATTTTCATAGCGATGCCTCCTGAACGGGCTTGCGGTTGCGCAGCCATGAAATGCCGAGCACGCCGGCGATCACGGCGATGTACAGGGCGGATTTGAAGACCGGGCGCAGGGCGAGCGCTTCCTCGACGAAGGGCTCGCCGGTGATCATGTTGGCAGCGGTCCACGCCAGCACCGCGCCGCCGAGGTACAGCAGTCCCGGGAAGCGCTCGATCCAGTGCAGGATCAGCGTCGATCCGCAGACCACGATCGGGATGCTGATCACCAGGCCGAGCACGACGAGCAGCATGCTGCCGTGCGCCGCGCCGGCGACCGCCAGCACGTTGTCGAGACCCATCACCGCGTCGGCGACGACGATGGTGCGCATGGCGCCCCAGAAGCCCGTCGCCGGCGCCACCTCGTGCTCGGCGCCGCCGTCATCCGTCAGCAGGCGATAGGCGATCCAGACCAGCAGCGCGCCGCCGGCCAGCATCAGGCCGGGGATCTGCAGCAGCCAGAGCACGCCGACGGTGAGGCTCGCCCGCACCACCACGGCGCCGAGCGTCCCCCAGGCGATTGCCCGGCGCTGCAAGGTCTTTGGCAGATTGCGGGCAGCGAGCGCGATGACGATCGCGTTGTCGCCGGCAAGCACCAGGTCGATCACCACGATCGCCGCCAGCGCGGAGAGGAATTCGGGGGTAGGGAACATGGCGCCGATTCTGGTTCCTGCTCGCGAGAAAGAAAAATGACGATGCGTGATGCGATCGATTACGAATCGCAATGGACCATTGCCCGGCGCGGGGCTATGATGTGTCTTCCCGCAGGGGAGTAGCTTCTCAGCGGGCCGGCCGTCAACACGGGATTCGTCCCCGGTCGTCCCGGCAGCTCAGGCTGCAAGCGAGACCTCGGTAACCGTCAAGGAGCCGAGATGCCTCGCGCTACGCTACGCCGCTACTTTCGTCACGGGCTGTTCCCCCAGCTGATGGTGTTCGAGGCGGTGGCGCGCCTCGGCAGCGTGACGCGCGCCGCCGAAGAGCTGCATCTCGCGCAGCCGACCGCATCGATGCAATTGAAGAAATTGGCCGAGGCGCTCGAGCTGGTCCTGTTCGAACAGCGCGGCCGCCGGCTCGAGCTCACTGCCGCCGGGAAGGAGCTGCACACCGCCTGCGCCGAGCTGCTGGAATTTTTCGCCCGCATGGAGGAGCGCCTTGCTACGTTGCGCGAGCCAGCAAGCGAATTCCTACGCCTTGCCGCCGAGCCCGAGGCGCGCCCGGTCGCCGCGCGGCTCATCGCCGCGTTCTGCGCCCGCCACCCGGGCGTGCAGGTCAGCCTGCATCTCGCTGACCGCGCGCAGCTCCTGTTGCGCCTTGCCGCGGGCGAGGACGACGTCTACCTGTTCGCGCTCGAGATCGAGGGGCTGCCGCTCGAGCGGCGCTGGAGCGTGGCCCATGCGAAGGGACGAGCGCTCGCCCTCGCGGCCGCCGCGTTCGTACGCGAGTCGCTGCTTCATGACGCGTACAATTCCGGCGCACAGGAGGACGAAGACGCATGGAGCTCCCGCGCGAATACAACGCGGCGGTAGACCTGGCCGGCCGCAACCTGGCTGCCGGGCGAGGCGACAAGATCGCCTTTATCGACGACTCGGGCAGCTGCACCTACGCGCAGCTCGCCGAGCGAGTGGACCGCGCCGCCAACGCCTTGCGCGCGCTCGGCATCGGGCGCGAGCAGCGCATCGCCATCGCCATGCTCGACGGCTGCGACTGGCCGGCGCTGTTCCTCGGCGCGATCAAGGCCGGCATCGTTCCGGTGGCGATGAACACCCTGCTCACGCCGGCCGATTACGAGTACCAGCTTCGCGACAGCGGCGCTCGCGCGCTCTTCGTCTCGGAGGCGCTGCTGAAGAATTTCCAGCCGATCCTCGGGAATTGCCCCGACCTGAAGCACGTCGTTTCCCAGATTTCCGATTTTTTCCGCGCAGCGGAGACGAAGGCAGAACCCGCCCCCACCACCCGCGACGACATGTGCTTCTGGCTGTATTCGTCGGGCTCGACCGGGGCGCCGAAGGGCACGGTGCACCTGCATTCGCACCTCATCGCCACCGCGGAGCTCTACGCCAGGCCGATCCTCGGCATCCGCGAATCCGACGTCGTGTTCTCCGCGGCCAAGCTCTTTTTCGCCTACGGCCTGGGCAACTCGCTCACCTTTCCGCTCGCGGTCGGCGCGACGGCGATTCTCATGGCCGAGCGGCCCACGCCGGACGCGGTTTTCAAGCGACTGGTGGAGAAAAAACCGACGATCTTTTACGCCGTGCCGACGCTGTTTGCTGCCCTGTTGGCTAATCCAAACTTCCCGGAAAGATCGAAACTCAATCTCAGAATCTGCACATCAGCAGGCGAGGCGTTGCCTGCCGACATCGGCAAGCGCTGGACCGAGCGCACCGGCGTCGAGATCCTCGACGGCATCGGCTCGACCGAGATGCTGCACATCTTTCTCTCCAACCGGCCAGGCGAAGTGCGCTATGGCACCACCGGCAAGCCGGTGCCGGGATACCAGGTGCGGCTGGTCGACGACCACGGCAACGTGACCACCAAGCCGGGCGAGCTTGGCGAGCTGCAGATTCGCGGGCCGACCAGCGCGCTCATGTACTGGAACCAGCGCGAGCGCACGAAGAGCACTTTCCAGGGCCCCTGGACGCGCAGCGGCGACAAGTACACCGTGGACGAGCAGGGCTACTACACCTACGGCGGCCGCTCCGACGACATGCTGAAGGTGAGCGGCATCTACGTCTCCCCGGTCGAGGTCGAGGCGGCGCTCATTACGCACGAGGCCGTGCTGGAAGCCGCGGTGGTGGGCGCCGAGGACGAGAACAAGCTGGTAAAGCCGAAGGCGTTTGTCGTGCTGAAAGCGGGTCATGCGCCCGGCGACTCGCTGAAGGCCGCGCTGCAGCAGCACGTCAAGGCAAAGCTCGCGCCCCACAAGTACCCGCGCTGGATCGAGTTCCTGAGCGAATTGCCGAAAACGGCGACCGGCAAGATCCAACGCTTCAAATTGCGGTCTTAGCTGCTATCCTTGCACTCGGTTGAACATGGCTACCAGACCCGAGCAAACGACCAGTGAGCTGAAGGTCGATCCTGCGTCGCTGTACCAGGAGGAGATCTTCACCGACCGCCGCGTCGGCACCATCCGCCGCCTGACCCCCATCAAGAAGGACGGCGCGCGCGATACCGCGCGGGCGGTGCTCTATGTCGGCGAGACGCAGGTGCTCACGCCGGCGGGCGCGCTGCCGATCGGCTTCGAGATCGGCGCCGGCTCGCTCGAGGAGGCGGCGGAGAAGTTCGGCCCGCTCGCGAAGGAAGCGATCGAGCGCACGGTGAAGGAGCTGCAGGAGCTGCGTCGCCAGGCGGCGTCGTCGATCGTCGTCCCCGGCGCCCCCGGCGCCGGCAAGATCCAGATCCCCTGATCTAGGCGGCGAGCCGCGCGCGGCGGTAATCGAACTCGATCGGCCGGATCTCGCCGCGAAAGATCGCCTGCACGCGTTCCTCGGGCAGCGGGCGGCTGAACTGCGCGTTGCGCATGCGGATGCGGTGCCGGAGCTGCTCGGCGATCAGTTTCTCCATCAGGCGCCAATCGGCGTCGGCAAGCCCTTCCTGGGCGATGCCGGCGATGCCGCCGAGCATGTGCTCGAATTCGTCGTCGTACACCTTGGCGCAGGCCTCGGCGATCTTGCCGTCGACGCCGGGCTTGCCCTCGAGCTTCATCCCTTCGGAGAACAGCGTGCAGTAGCCGCCTTCGCTCAGCTTGCAGGCGCGCATGCCGAGCGCGCCGTGCTCATCCTGGTGCCGGTAGCGCAGCGCGGTGAGGGCGTCCTCCTCAGGCCAGGAGTCGAGGCCCTTGGGGTGCATCTTCGGCGTTCCCGCCGGGCGGATCGAGTCGTAGAGGTCGGCAAAGTGGCAGTAATGGCTGAACTCCGCCTTCAGCCCCTCGACGACATCGAGGATCTCGTGACGGTCGATCGAGACATCGATCTCCAGCGCCTTGTCGGCGAGATTGCGCAGCTGGCCCAGAAACACGCCGCCGCGGTCGTACTTGCCGACGCCCGATCCCCAGAACTCCTTGAAGCATTGCCGCTGCAGCCAGAGCAGGTCGGTCCGCAGGCTGCGGGTCGGCGAAGTCCAGTAGGTGCGGACCACTTCGGCCTCGCCTGCCCAGAGCGGCGCGGCGACGCCGATGAGGCGCTGGATATTGGCGGTGGTCATGGGGTTAAATTGGAGAAGTGGATTCGAAAATCATAGCCGAAGTCGGCGCCTGGGTGCGCGAGGCGCAGCGCATCGTCGCGCTCACCGGGGCGGGCATCTCCACCGATTCCGGCATCCCGGACTTCCGCGGCCCGCAGGGCGTCTGGACCAGGAATCCGCTCGCCGAGAAGATGTCGAACATCCATTGCTACCTCGCCGATGCGCAGGTGCGCAAGGCGTCCTGGCAGAACCGCCTCGGCAGCCCGGCATGGAGCGCGCAGCCCAATCCGGGCATCTTTCGCTGGTCGAGCTCGAGCGCGCGGGCAAGCTCCACGCGCTGATCACCCAGAACATCGACGAGCTCCATCAGCTCGCCGGCAATTCGCCCGAGCGCGTGATCGAAGTCCACGGCTCGATGCGCCGGTTCATGTGCTGGGGCTGCGGCATGCGCGGGCCGATGCAGGCGGTCCTCGAGCGCGTGCGCGCGGGCGAGGAAGACCCGCATTGCCGGACCTGCGGCGGCATCCTGAAGAGCGACACCATCAGCTTCGGCCAGCAGCTCGTGCCAGAGGTGATCGACCGCGCGATGCAGGCCGCCGGGCAGGGCGACCTGTTCCTCGCCGTCGGCTCGAGCCTCCAGGTCTACCCGATCGCCGGCACCGTCGAGGTGGCGCGCGCCGCGGGCTCGAGGATCGTCATCGTCAATGCCCAGCCGACCCCGTTCGACGACATGGCCGACGCGGTGCTGCCCGGGTCGATCAGCGAAGTGCTGCCGCGGATCTGCGATCGTCCGTTATCCTAGAAATCCGTTCGATGAAAACTCTCCTTGCCCTCCTGCTTCTCGCTCTCCCCGTTCTGCCCGCCGCGGCCCAGACCTGGCCGGCGAAGCCGGTGAAGATCATCGTGCCGTTCGCGCCGGGCGGCAGCGCCGACACGCTCGGGCGGCTGGTGGGACAGAGGCTTTCCGAGCAGCTGAAGCAGAGCTTTGTGGTGGAGAACCGCCCGGGCGCCGGCGGCGTGCTCGGCTCGGAGCTTGCCGCGAAGGCGCCGCCCGACGGCTACACGTTCGTCGTATCCGGCATCGCCTCGCATGTCATTGCGCCGCTGCTGCCGCAGGGGACGCCCTACGACCCGCTGCGCGACTTCACTCATGTCGCGCTGTTCGGCGGGCCGCCCGCTGTCTTCGCGGTCAACCCGTCCGTTCCGGCGCAGGACCTCAAGGAATTCGTTTCCCTCGCTCGGCAGAAGCCCGGCACGCTGTCGTATGGCTCTCCCGGCAATGGAACCCAGGGGCAGCTCGTGGCCGAGCTCTTCAAGCAGCTGGCGGGAATCGATCTGCTGCACGTGCCTTACAAGGGCGCCTCGGCAGCGGTGACCGATCTGATGGCCGGGCAGATCACCGCGGTATCCACCACGCTTTCGACGGCTGCCGGACAGATTCGCGCCGGCCGCGCGCGCGCGCTGGCGATCAGCGCGGCCCAGCGCCTGCCGGACTATCCGGACGTGCCGACCTTCGCCGAGATGGGCTACCCCGAGCTCGTCGCCACCGTGTGGTTCTCGCTCTCGGGACCGGCGGGCCTGCCGCCCGAGGTCGTGAGCCGGCTCAACGAAGACGTGCGCCGGGCGCTGGAGCTTCCCGAGACCCGGGAACGCGTGAAGCACGACGGCATCGTGCCGAACCGGCTCGATGCGAAGGCGTTCACCGCCTTCGTGGCCGACGAGCTGCGCCGCTGGGGCTCGATCGTGCGGGCCTCCGGAGCAAAAAATGATTGAAGGCGTGACCTACACGCCCGCTGACCAGGCAAGGAAGTTCCTCGAAAAAGGGCTGTGGATCGACCTCACGGTCGGCGAAGCCTTGAGGCGCACCGCCGCGCGCGTGCCCGAGCGCCTCGCCTTTGCCTCCGAAGAGGGCGAGCTCAGCTTCCGGCAGCTCGACGAGCGCTCCGAGCGGCTGGGCGCGGCGCTGCTCGATCTGGGAGTGCGCCCGGGCGAGCGCGCGATGTTCCAGATGGGCACGGTGCTCGACACGGTCGTCGCGCTCTCGGCCTGCTACAAGGCCGGCATCATCCCGGTGTGCTCGGTGCCGCAGTACCGCGAGGTCGAGATCGGCCAGCTCGCCCGGCTCTCCGGCGCCACGCTTTATTTCGTGCAGGCGGATTTCGGCTCGTTCGACCTGGTCGGGTTCGCCCGGGGAATGCAGGAGAAGCTGCCGTCGCTGCGGCATCTGATCGTAGTCAGAGGGGAAAACGACCGCCTGCAGCCGCTGATCCGATCCATTTCTCTTGAACAGGCCAGAAAGCGCCTGGCGCAGGTGAAGCTCAGCCCGCAGGACTGCTTCGTGTTCCAGCTCTCCGGCGGCTCGACCGGCGTGCCGAAGATCATCCCGCGCTTTCACGGCGAGTACCTCGCGCACTGCGACGCGTGGAACAGGATGCACGGCATGGAAGAAAGCTCGGTGGCGATCTGGAGCCTGCCGATCGTGCACAACGCCGGCCAGATCTTCGGCTACATGGGGGCGATCCACTGGGGTCGCAGCACGGTGCTGACCTCCCGCATCGACATCGCGCATATCCTCGACATGATCGCGAAGTACCGCGTCACCAACGCGATGAGCATCGGGCCGATCGCGCCGCAGCTGCTCGCGTACCAGGATCTCGCAAGACACGACCTTTCGTCGCTGCGCTATTTCGTGGCGTTCAGCCGCGCCGATGCGATCGAGGCGCACCTCGGCGTCAAAGCCGCGAATCTCTACGGCATCACCGAGGGCCTGGTGCTGATCTCGCATCCCGACGACCCGCCGCGCGCGCGGCATCTCACGCAGGGACGGCCTGGCCATACGGCGGAGGAAATCAGAATCCTGAAAGCCGGGACTGAAGAGGAAGTCGCGCCGGGCGAGATCGGCGAGCTCTGCTTCCGCGGGCCTTCCAGCCTGCGCGGCTATTACAACGCTCCCGGGCAGACGCGCGAAGCGCTGACCGCGGACGGCTTTGTCCGCACCGGCGACCTGGCGAAGGCTCACCGCATCGAGGGCAGGCTGTACTACTCGTTCGAGGGCCGGCTGAAGGACAACATCAACCGCGGCGGCGAGAAGTTCGGCACCGAGGAGGTGGAGAACTTCATCCGACAGCACCCGGCGGTGGCCGACGTCGCAGTGGTGGCGATGCCTGACGAGATGCTGATCGAGCGCGCCTGTGCTTATCTCGTGCCGCGTCCGGGAGAAAAGGCACCCGATGTGCGTACGCTAGGCGCCTTTCTTGAAACTTTAGGGTTGGCAAAATTCAAATTTCCGGAACGCATCGAGATCGTTAACGCCTTTCCGGTAACGCGGGTGGGCAAGCTCGACAAGGCGCAGCTGCGCAGGACGATCGCCGAGAAGCTGGCGCGCGAGAAAAATGCTGCGGCTTGAGCCACGCCTGCGGGCGATCGTCGAGCAGGAGTACCCGCGCTTCTCGGATGCCGAATACGCCCGGCGGCATCGGGCGCTCGCGGCGGTGATGGCTAAGCATGATCTGGATCATTTATTGGTGGTGACCGACCACCGCGCGGGCAACGCGCCGCAATGGGTCACCGGCTGGCCGGGGACCGTCGAGGCGTACGTTGTCTTCCGGCCCGGCGAGAAGATGACCATGCACGTGGAGTGGTACAACCATTTTCCGCTGGCGAAGAAGCTGGCGCGCGACGCCGAGGTGCGCTGGGGGGAGCACCGCGGCCTGCAGAAGACCGTCGAGGAGCTCAAGCGCCGCGGCGCCAGAAGGGTCGGGCTGATGGGACCGCTGCTCACCCGCAAGCAAAAGGAGCTGGAAAGGTTTTTCTCCGTCGTCGAGCTCGACGCCGAATATGTCCGGCTGCGCAGCATCAAGTCGCAGGAGGAGATCGACTGGCTGCGCATCGGCGCAGCCTTCAGCGACGCCGGTTTCGAGAGTCTTCTGCATGGCACCAAGCCGGGGATGACCGAGCGCGAGCTCGGCGACCTGGTCGAGCGCGCCTACGTGGGCGAGGGCGGCACCACCTTCATTCATTTCATCGGCGTCACCTCGATGGCGCAGCCGCAGCTCTTCGTGCCGCCGCAGTTTCATTCGGCGCGCCGCGTGCAGCGCGGCGACGTGGTGTTCTGCGAGCTGTCGGGCGTGTGGTGGGATTACGCCGGGCAGGTGCTGCGCAGCTTCACGGTGGGGGCGGACCCGACGCCGCTTTACCGCGACCTGCACGCGGCCGCCGAGGCGGCGTTCGACGCGGTGACCGCGGCGGTGCGCCACGGCACGACGATGCAGGAAATCGTCGCCGCCGCCGGCGTCATCGAGGAGCGCGGCTTCACGGTGTGCGACGACCTGATGCACGGCTTCGGCGGCGGCTACTTCCAGCCCATCGTCGGCACGAAGAGCCGCCCGGCGGGCCCGCTGCCCGACATGACGCTGGAGGAGAACATGACGGTCGTCGTGCAGCCGAACGTGATCAGCCGCGATTCGCCAGCCGGCGTGCAGGTCGGCGAGCTGATCCGCGTGACACGCGGCGGCTTCGAGCGCCTGCACGCGGCGCCCCGCGGTTTCTTCCGGGCATGAAACCGGTCCTCGTGGTCGGCGCCGGTCCCGTCGGTCTCGCCACGGCGCTTTCGCTCGCGCATCAGGGCGTGCCGGTGCAGGTGATCGAGGCCGAGCCGGCGCTGACGCTGGATCAGCGCGCCGGGTCGTTCCATCCGCCGACGCTCGAGATGCTTGCCCCATTCGGCGTCACCGCGGCGATGCACGAGCTCGGCATCAAGGTACCGCACTGGCAGATCCGCGACCGCAGGGAGGGCGTGATCGTCGAGTGGGACCTCGGCCTGATCGCCGACCTCACGCCCTACCCGTACCGCTTTCATCTCGAGCAGCACCGCCTGACGCCCATCCTCTACGAGAAGCTGAAGGCGTTCCCGCATGCCGAGGTGCGTTTCTCGACCGGCTTCGTCGATGCCAGGCAGAGCGGCGACACGGTGACCGTCAAGACGACGTCGGGGGAGCTGAAAACGCCCTGGCTGGTCGGCTGCGACGGCGGCCGCAGCACCGTGCGCAAGCACCTTGGCACGCCGTTCGACGGCTTCACCTGGCCCGAGCGCTTCGTCGTCATCAGCACGCTCGCCGACTTCGCGCAGCACGGCTTCACCTCGAACGCCTACGTCGCCGACCCGCGCGAGTGGGCCGCGGTGTTCCATATGCCGGGCCTGTGGCGCCTGGCATTCCCGGTCCATCCCGAGGAGAACGAGGCCGACGTGCTCGCGGACGAGGCGGTCGAGGCGCGCATGCAGCGCTTCGTCGCGCGGCCCGAGCCCTACGACATCCCGTACGCGAGCATCTACCGCGTGCACCAGCGCGTGGCAAAGGACTGGCGCGTCGGGCGCATCCTCCTCGCCGGCGACGCCGCGCACCTCAACAACCCGCTCGGCGCCTTCGGCCTGAACGGCGGGCTGCACGACGCGATCCTGCTGGCCGGGTACCTCGGCCGCGTCTGGCGCGGCGAGGCCGGCGAGAGCCTGCTCGATCTGTACGTCCGCCAGCGCCGCACGGCCAACGTGGAGTTCGTGCAGACGCAGTCGATCGGCAACAAGAAAATGCTCGAGGAAGCCGATCCGGCGGCGCGCGAGGAGACCTTTGCCGAGCTGCGCCGCATCGCCGCCGACCGCGAGGCGGCGCGCGACTTCCTGATCAAGTCGTCGATGATCTGGAGCGTGCGGCGGGCGGGTGGAGTAGCCTAGCGAGCTTCTCCTGCTCCTCCGGGTTCATGCCGTAGGAGTGATCGGCAACCGGGAACCTGCCTGAACGGACCTCTTCCGCGTAGCGCTTGAGGGTGTCGACCGCGACGTCGGAAATCTGCGCGTAGCGCTTGCGCGGGTCATGCAGAAGCACGAGGTGGACCGTCGAGGCCTACGTGGTCTTCAAGCCGGCGAGCGCATGACGATGCACGTCGAGTGGTACAACCACTTCCCGCTCGCAAAGCGCATCGCGCGCGATGTCGACGTACGCTGGGGCGAGCACCGCAGCATGGCGAAAACACCAGGAGGCGGGCGTGCAGGTCGGCGAGCTGATCCGCGTTACCAAGACGGGATTCGAGCGGCTACACAACGCTCCGCGCGGCTTTTGGCGCGCACCGCTCGGCGGCGCAGCGGGTACGCCGCCGAGGTGAATGGCCGGGCTAGTCCTGGTGGTCCTTGCCTTTCAGGTGGTGCCGCGTGGTCATGTAGAGATCGTTGCCACCGCAGCCGGCGCCGGCCGGGCGGCTGGAGGCGAAATAAAGCGTCAGGGCGTCGGCCGAAATGTGAACGTTAATGTCCGGGAATGCGCTATTAACCGCGGGTCCCAGGTTCACCGGGGCATCCCAGGGATCGTTGACGCTGTTTCGCGTAGCGACCCATATATCCGTGGTGGGATTATTGTTTGCATCAAGGGTTGAGCCGGGCCGGTTGGAAAAGAAGAAGATTTCGAGGCCGTCGAACCGAATTGAAGGACGCTGATCACCTTGAGGGCTACTGAGCTCCGGAACGAGACGCGCGTTGCCAAAGGTACCGTCCGGTAAAAGCTCGGCCACCCATATGTCTCCCGTGGTTCCCAGCGTTGCCAGCGAGACGCCGCGGCCGAAGAAGAGAAGCGGGGCGCTGCCTTCCTCGTTCTCGAAGTAGCTCGCTGCCCCCTCGAACCCCGCGGTGTTGATACCTCCGCCGAGATTGACAGGGGTTTCCCAGGCGAAATCGTCGTGTACGTGCGCCCGGTAAGACGCCCACAGGTCGCTGTCGCCAAAACCACCCGCGCGGTTGCTATTAAAGAACATCCAATGCCCGTCGCGCGAAAAGCTGACTACATTGTCAGTACCAGGAGAATTGACGACCGGGCCGAGGTTCGCCGGCGTACCCCACGGCGCATCCTGGGTCGGCCGCTGTGCGACCCAGAGGTCGAGACCGCCTGCGCCGCCCGCTCGATCGGAACCAAAGTAAAGACTCAGGCCATCTTTGCTAATCCCCGGCCCCTGGTCGTTCGAAGCGGAGTTGATAGTGCCGCAACCGAGGTTAACCGCAGGGCCCCAGTCCGAGTATTTCCGCTCTGCGAAGGCTTGTGTGCAAAGCAATGCTCCAGCGAGCAGGCATGCGCCTGCCTTTGCGTACACGTTCATGACATCCTCCCCGTTTTATCGAGCCCTGGCGGGCCCGTGCGCCTAGTGTGCTCCTGGGAGGAAGCGGAGGCAATAAGTCGGACGTGTTAGGGGCGCCGAAATGTTGCGAGGCTTGCCGCAATGGCGCAAGCGATAAGCACGATGCTGCTAATGGCTTTCATGCAACCTCCTAAATCATTGCCGATCCGCCGTCGACGACTAGCGTCTGGCCGGTGATGAACGCCGCATCTTCGCTTGCCAGGAAGCTGACCGCGCCGACGAGATCCTGCGGGTGCTCGTCGCGCTGAATTGCCCGTGTCATGCGCGTCACTTCGCCGTGCTTCACATGCACGGGGTTCCGGGCGACGTTCTCGGAAAGCGTAAACCCGGGCGCGAGCGCGTTGACCGTGATGTTGTCCTTCCCCAGCTCGCGCGCGAGCCCGCGCGTCATGGCGATCACCGCGCCTTTGCTCGCGATGTAATGTAGAAAGTAGGGCACACCCTTGAGCGGAGCGCCCGAAGCGAGGTTGATGATCCGACCGTAGCCGCCGCTGCGCATGTGCGGCACGCAGGCGCGGCAGCAGAGAAATACGCCGAGGGTGTTGACGTCCATTACCTTGCGCCATTCCGCGGCATCGATTTTCTCGAAGGGCTGCAGCTCGAGCGCGCTGAAGAGCGCGGCGTTGTTGACCAGGATGTCGATGCGGCCGAACGCTTTCACGGTCTCGGCCGCCATCCGCTCGGCATCGCTTTCATTCGAAACATCCACCTTCAGGCCCAGCGTCTTCGCGCCGGTCGCCTTGGCGATCTCGGCAGCCGCGAGGTCGTGATTGCGAAGATCGGCAATGACGACGGTGGCGCCGTCTTTCGCCAGACGCGTCGCCAGCGCCTTGCCGATGCCGCTCCCCGCGCCGGTGACGATCGCCACTTTTCCGCTGAGCTTCACGGTTTCCACACTACCTGGTCGTAAGGTATTGGTCCGGCGAGCAAGCCGATATCCTGCGCAAAGCGGTTCATCGCCGTTACCGTGTTTTTCGAAATGGTCGGATCATAGAAAGGCAGATCGCGGCGGATCAGCTCGGCAATCAGCCCGGCCTCGGTCGGCGGGAAAAGTTTTCTCCCAACCGCGGTAGCCCGGTTCGGGTTTTCTTTCAATGCCTTTTGTGCAGCGACGACGGCACGTATCGCCGCTGCCGCGGCCTTCGGATCCTGTTTTTCGGTCGTGACCAGCGCAGGAAAGGTGTAACCGCGGATTTCCTCGCTGCCATCGCGGCGTGCATCGAGCACGAGCGTGCCGATGCGGTTGCGCACCGCGACCTCGGCGCCCATGCCGTTCGCCCAGAAGCCGTCGATCCTGCCTTCCTCGAGCGCCTGGGCAGCCATCAGCCCGAAGGACGCTTTTTCTCCAGCAGCGCCCGGCACCGGGCCGATGCTCACGTCGCGCGCCGGGTCGATGCCCGCGCGTTGCAGCATGCGCTTCAGCCCGTCCACCGGCCCGGGCGCGGCGCCGATGCGCAGGCCTTTTACTGCCGTTAAATCTCCACGCCGGGGGTTAAGGTCTTTCCTCAATACCAAAAACCAGTACATATGTTGCGCGAGCGCGCACAGCAGCTTGCCGCCGTTCCAATCCTTGAACGCATAGAGGGCGGCATGAGCGGCGCCGCCGACGAAATCCAACCGCCCCTCGCGCAATTCCTCGTAGGTCCTGGTGACGGGGTAGAGCAGCTCGAGCTTCGCCGCGAAGCCTTCCTTCTCGAAGAATCCCATCTCGACCGCGGCGATGGCGGGGAAATAGGACGGTGAAATCAGGTCGGGAATGGCGAGGCGCAGGCTCATTGGATACCGGCGGCGCGCACCGCCTCCTTCCAGAGCTCGAGGTCCTGGCGGATCGCGCCCGCGAATTCAGCCGGCGTGCTGCAGACCGCGTCGACGCCGATCCGGTCGAGCCGGCCGACGAAGCCGGCGTCCTTGCACCCGAGCGCGATCTCGCGCGCCAGACGCTCGACGATCTCCTGCGGAGTGCCGGCGGGCGCCGCCACGCCGTTCCAGGTATCGGTGCGGAAGCCGGGATAACCCTGCTCGGCGACCGTCGGCACATCGGGGAGCTGCGACGCGCGCTTGCCGCCCGACACGGCCAGCACGCGGACGCGGCCGCTTGCCAGGTGGGGAATCAATTCGTTGAGGTTGCCGAAGTAGACCGGCACCTGCCCGGAGAGCACGTCCAGCATCGCCGGCCCGCCGCCCTTGTACAGCACCGCCTCCATCCTGAGGCCGGCGCGAGCCAGGAACAGCGCCATCGTCAGGTGGCCGACGGTCCCGGCGCCGGGCGAGGCGAAGTTCAGCTGCCCGGGACGGGCTTTCACGTAATCGACGAACTCGGCCAGCGACTTGGGCGGCAGCCTGTCGTTCACGCCGAGGCCGAAGGCGCTCGCGCCGACGATCGAGACGGGGGCGAAATCCTTGACGGGGTCGTACGGGATCTTCTGCACGTGGGGCACGATCGCAAGCTGCGGCGAGGCCGCCATGAAAAGCGTGTAGCCGTCGGGCGCCGAGCGCGCGACGAATTCCGCGGCGATCGCGCCGCTCGCGCCGGGCTTGTTCTCCGCGATGACCGGCTGCCCGAGCCGCGTCGCGAGCCAGTCCACCGTGATGCGGGCGATGCTGTCGGTGACGCCGCCGGGCGGGAACGGCACGATCACGCGCACCGGCTTTTGCGGCCATTGCTGAGCCAGCGCCTGGGCAGCGAAGACAACGGCGATGAAAATCAGGGCACGCACCGGCTCAGTATAATCGCCGCTCGAAATGCAACCGCGCAACATCCTGGTCGTCGGCGCGGGACCGGTCGGCTCTGTCGCTGCGCTGGCCTGCGCGCGCTTCGGTCACCGCGTGACGCTGCTCGAGGCGCAGGAGAAAATCGACGACAGTCCGCGCGCCTCGACCACGCAGCCGCCGACGCTCGAGATCCTCGCCGAGCTCGGCCTCATCGACGAGTACATCGCGCAGGGCCTCGTCTCGCGCACGTTCCAGTTCTGGGACCGGCCGACGCGCCGGCTGATCGCCGAGTTCGACCTGGGCCGGCTGCGCGGCGAGACCGCCTATCCGCTGGTGGTGCAGACCGAGCAGCACAAGCTCGCCAACATGGCGATCGAGCGCTTGCGCTGCATGCCGAACGCCGAGGTTTTGCTCGGCTGTGCCGTTTCCGGAATTTCCCAGGACGAAAAGCAGGTCACGGTAATGGCCGGTGAAAGGCAATTCGCTGCCGACTACGTTATCGGCTGCGACGGTGGCCGCAGCACGGTGCGCAAGCAGCTCGACATCGAGTTCGAGGGCTATACCTGGCCCGAAAGGTTTCTCGTCATCACGACGCAATTCGATTTCCAGGCGGCGCTGGGCTGCTGCCTGCGTACCTACATGGCCGATCCCGAAGAGTGGACCAACCTCTTCAAGGTGGCAGGCGACGACCTGAAAGGGCGCTGGCGCGCGGTGTACAACACCCGGCCCGACGAGACCGATGAGGAGGCTTTGTCAGACGATTCAGTTCGTGCTCGCCTTGCGCGTTGCTACGCCCCGAGTGCGGATTGGCTGCATCTGAACCTGTACAGCGTGCATCAGCGAGTGGCGAAGAGCTTCCGCAAGGGCAGGGTATTCCTGTGCGGAGATGCCGCGCACGTCAACAACCCGATCGGCGGGCTCGGGCTCAACTGCGGCATCCACGAAGCCTGGGACCTCGCCGGATTACTCGGAGGAGAAGAATCGAATCTCGATGCCTACGAAACAAGGCGGCGGCCGCTGAACATCAAGTACGTACAGGAGCAGACGGTGGCGAACAAGAAGCAGCTCGAGGAGCGCGATCCCGCGCAGCGGGAGAAGCGCTTCGAGGAGCTGCGCCGCACTGCCGAGGACCCGGCGCGGCACAAGTCGTTCCTGATGCGCGCCTCGTTGCTGGAGAGCGCTCGCGATGCGATTCGGGCTTAACTTTTTCCCCTCCTTCCGCCCGCAGGACAGCACCACGGCGGACTACTACCAGCAGTGCCTGCGCATCGCCGAGCG
>DATILQ010000194.1:0-17638 GCA_035476235.1 Burkholderiales bacterium | reverse complement strand
GTACGAGGTCTACACCGACGAGCAGGCGTTCGAGGCGCACCAGCAGACGGTGCATTTCAAGAAGTACCTCGCCGAGGCGGTGCCGCTGCTCGCCTCGCGCTCGCGCCACGTCTGGCGCCGCGCCGGCTGATGGACAGGTTTATTTCCTGGGCTTCGGCCGAAGGCGTTTGTCGACGATTTCGAGCAAGCGGTCGGCATAGACCGGCTTGGTGAGAAACGCGACGGCGCCGAGCCCTCTGGCAAGGTCGTCGAATTCCGCGTTCGAGCCGATAAAGACGATCGGAATATCGCGCGTCCTGCTGTCGGCCTTTAGCGTGGCGACGAACTCGATGCCGTTCATGAAAGGCATGTCGACTTCGACGATCATCAAATCGGGCACGCAATTGAGGATCACGCCGCCGGCGACGACCACGTCTTCGGCGACCAGCACCTCATAGCCCGCGTTCGACAGGTGCAGCCGCAGCAGCTCGCGGATCGACCTGTCGTGATCGACGACGAGAATCTTCTTCATTTCAGAGAAACAGGCCCCCAGCAAGCCCGCCCGCGGCCATCAGCCACAGCGGGTTCAGGCGCGTCGCCAGCATTCCCGCGGCGCTCGCGCCGGCGATCAGCCAGAGCCGCCAGTCGGGACCACTCGGGGTGGCGATGACATAGCCGCCGGAGAGGACCAAGCCGACGACCAGCGGCCCGAGCGCGCTGCGGATCATCCTGCGCCACGTCGAATCGCGGAACCGCTCCCAGAGCTCCGACACCCACCAGGCGAGCACCGCGGCGGGACCGCACATCGCGCCCAGCGCGACCAGCGAGCCGGCGAAGCCCGCGACCTTCCAGCCGACCAGGCTGGACATCAGCACGTTGGGCCCGGGCGCCGCCTGCGCCAGCGCGAACAGCTGCATGAACTCGGTGGCCGACATCCAGCCCTTCACGTCGACCATGTAGCGCTGCATCTCGGGAAGCACCGAGCTCATGCCGCCGAAAGAAAGCAGCGACAGCACCGCGAAGTACAGACCCAGCTCGAGGAGAATCAAAGAAAGTCTCTTTTGGATAGAAACATTCCAACAGCCGCCGCGGCCGGCACGACGATGAGAAGCGACACGCGAGCGATCGCCACCGCGAGGAAGCAGGCGGCGATCATCGCGAGCGCCGCCGGCCGCCCCGCGAGCGGCCGCCCGAGCTTCACCGCCGTGCCGATGAACAGCCCGGCGCCGGCCGCGCCGACGCCCGTGACGACGGCATGGACGATCGGGTTGGAAGCAAAATCGGCATAGAGCAGCGCAAGACCCAGGACCCAGGCATACGGCAGCCCAAACAGGCCGAGAAAGGCGACGATGGCGCCGGGCAGGCCGAACCAGCGCTTGCCGAGGACGATCGAGGCGTTGCCGAGGTTCGGGCCCGGCAGCACCTGGCAAAGGCCGATGGTCTCGGTGAAGTCCGCGTGCGTCAGCCAGCGGCGCTCCTCGACCATCGCCCGGTACGCCCACGGCAGCACCCCGCCGAACGAGCGCGCGCCGATGGAGAGAAAGCCGAGAAACAGCTCGCCGAGATCGCGCGGCGGAGTGACGCCTTCGCTCAAGCCGCTTGCCAGACGAAGCGTTTCATTTTTTTCTGTTCCGGATTGACGGGCATTTTACACTTCGCCCCATGAAGGCCCGCATCACGCTCCTTCTCGCCGCGCTTGCGCTGACGGCAATGGCGTCGGCGTCCGACTTCGGCCCCGCGGAGATCCGGAAGATTCTGCCGCACGGTCCCTGGCCGCCGCCGCTGCGCGCCGACCCGAGCAATCGCGTCTCCGGCCGGAGCGCAGCGATCGAGCTCGGCGAGCGCCTGTTCTTCGAGCCGCGGCTCTCCGGCACCGGCTCGGTGCTCTGCGCCACCTGCCACGTGCCGTTCCGCGGCTTTCAGGACGCACGCCCGCGCGCCTTCGGCCTCGAGCAGGTGGAGCGCAACACTCCAAGCCTGCTCAATGCGCGCTTCAACCGCCGGTTCGGCTGGGACGGCGCGCGGGACAGCCTGTGGGCGCAAAGCATCCGGCCGCTGCTGGAGCCGAGGGAGATGCGGGCGACGCCGGCGCACGTTGCGGAGGTGATGAGGAAGAATTACTCGAACGAATACGAGGCGGTATTCGGGCGATCCGCTGCCTCGGACGAAGAAATCCTTGTCGATGTCGGCAAAGCCCTCGCCGCCTTCCAGGAGACGCTCATCACTGGCCGCACGCCGTTCGACGACTTCCGCGATGCGCTGGAGCGCGGCGACGATGCCGCCGCCGCGGGCTATCCGCTCGCGGCGCGGCGCGGCCTGCGGATCTTCGTCGGCAAGGGTAACTGCAGCGCGTGCCATTCCGGCCCGCAGTTCACCAACGGCGGATTCGTCGACAGCGGCGCGCCCTTCCTCGTCCGCGTCCCCGGGCTGCGCGACGTGGCGCGCACCGCGCCTTACATGCACGACGGCCGCCTCGCGACGCTGCGCGACGTGGTGCGCTTTCACCCCGAGCGCAACGCGGAGCACCTCTCCGAACGGGAACTCGAGGAGCTGGTCGCCTTTCTCGAATCGCTGACAGGCATGTAAGCCGTCGCCGCCAAGCGACAAAAATTGCGCAACGAATTTCACACTTTGCGTAATGATCTTGTTGGTCCAGAAACGCTGCGATCGTAATATGCGGCGATCGTCTACTCGTCGGAGGACCTCATGTTCAAGACCGTCCTGCTGCTGACTGCAAGCGCGCTGCTGGCGTTTCCACTCGCGCTGCGCGCGCAAGCGGAGAACGTCGGCAAGACAGCAGAGTCGGCCGATCGCCTGATCCAGAAATACACCCCGCTCGCCGGCTCCGAGGACAACGCGAAGTCGCTAGTGACGGGACTCCGCGACGGCGCGGCAGTAAAGCTATCGTCGGGCGGCACCAGCACCAGCTTCACGCCGCCAACCGGAAAGATGGGATTCGGCAACGTCAATATCGCCTTGTCCCTCGCCGAAGCGAGCCTCAAGCAGCAGGGAATCACCAACCCGACTTCGGCGCAGCTGCAAGGCGCCCTCGTGGGCGTTCTCCAGCAGCGCGCAGACGGCAAGGGATGGGGACAGATCGCGAACTCGATGGGCTTCAAGCTCGGTGAAGTCGTCCGTCCCGAACGGCCTGAGAAGCCGGTGCGGCCCGACAAGCCTGAAAGACCCGACAGGCCTGAGAAGCCGGAACGGCCCGGCCGCTAGCAGTCGGGGGACAGAAGATGCAGAAAAAGAGCATCGCTCTTGGCCTGCTCGCCTTTGCGCAGGGCGCGCTCGCCGCGGACGCCGGGGAGTTCAGCCTCGGCGTCGGCTTCAACTACAGCAGCGGCGAGTACGGCACCTCGACCCATACCGAGATCCTGTCGATTCCCGTCATCGCGCGCTATGAGCGCGGCCCCTGGATCTTCAAGCTCACCATTCCCTATCTGAGCATCTCGGGCGGAACGTCGGTCGTTCCAGGCATCGGGCGTGTCACGAGCAGCAATCCAAACCGCCGAGGCGGGGGCGCCGGTGAAGCGACCGCCACAGGGCTCGGGGATATCGTCGCTTCGGCGACCTACACCGCCTTTTATAACAGCGCCACGACGTTCGGCGTTGATGTCACGGGCAGGGTGAAGCTCGGCACTGCCGACCGCGACCAGGGACTTGGCACTGGAGCGAACGATTACAGCATGCAGGCCGATGTATACAAGACCTTCGACCGGCTGACGCTGTTCGGCGGCATCGGCTACACCGAGCTCGGCAGCTCGCCGTTCATCCAGCTCAACAGCGTGCTCAATGCCACCGCGGGAGCCAGCTACAAGCTCGACGAGCGCAACAGCGCCGGGCTGAGCGTTGACACGCGCGAGCGTGCTTCGCCGAGCGGCTCTCCGCAGCGCGAGCTCACCGCCTTCTGGACGCAGAAGATCGACCGCGACTGGAAAGCGCAGGCCTACGTGCTCAAGGGCTTTTCCGACGGCAGCCCGGACTGGGGAGTCGGCGCTTCGGTTGCGAAAGCCTTCTGAATCGTCAGAAACGGTGCGCTGTGACTTTTTCAGTGCGGAAGAAAAGAACCGCGCGCGTAGCATGGAACAGTGCGCAAGACCATCGCCAAATCCGTTGCCGCTCTTTCCATGATCGCCTGCACCCAGCTTGCTCTCGGCGCGGACGACGGCCAGTTGAAGCTGGGTCTGCGGTTCGATCGCAGCCTCTCCCTGGCCGCGGATCCTTACCCGAGCGTTTCCAGAACCCACGAGCGCTTGCCGTTCATTCAGCGCGAGAGCGCATTCGACTACATCGTGGATGCGAGTCACTGGGTCTTCGAACGCAGAGCCGCCGCAATGAGCTACGACTCGCGCGAGCGCCTGTCCCCCTTTTCCCCGCCGCAACGCGAGCTCGTCGCCTTCTGGTCGCACAGGCTCGACAGCATCTGGACGACCCAGGTTTTTCTCATGAAGGGAGTCGCCGAGGGCAGCCCGCGCTGGAGCGCCGGCGCTTTCGCCGTCTACCCGTTCTGAGCCCTCCGGAAGCGTTCCCGCGTCGCAAATAGCACGGCCGCTACAGCAAGCGTCTGGGCGGCATACAGCAGCCAGGCGCCGTGCCAGCCGATCGCGTCGCTTAGCAGGCCGCTCAGGAAGAGCGCGCTTCCCATGCTCAACGACTGGACCAGCGCCCAGCCGCCCTGATAGGCGCCCCTGCGGCCGGGCGGCGCGAGCCGCGCGACCGCGGCGGGCACCGCCGAGCTGAAGACGAGCTCGCCAAAGCTGAACACCACCGTGCCGGCCATGTAGGCAGCCGCCGCGCCGGGAAACAGCGCATAGCAGATGAACGCCGCAGCAACGAGCGCCGCGGCAGCCCCGAGCACGCGGAACGGCCCCATCGGCTCGATGCGCGAAGCAACCGGCACGGCCAGAAGCGCGACGATGATGCTGTTGCCGCCGAGCACCAGCCCTATGTAACCCTCGGCCAGCCCCTGATCGGCTGCGAACAGCGGCGACGCGGTCACGACCTGCCCCATGGCAAACGGGAAAATGAACGCGAGCGCCGCGAAACCGAGAAATACGCGATCGCGGGCCACCGACAGCACCTCGGTGAGCAATCTTGACTCGGCTCTTTGCAAAGGCAGAGTGCCGCGCAGCGCCACCGTGTAAAGGATCGCGACCAGCAGGTAACCGATGCTGCTGATGCTGGCCAGCAGTCCGTAGCCCTGCTCCGCGACGTAGCCCGCCGGCATGACGCCGAGGGTGTATGCGACGCTCATCCCGGTGTAATTCACGGCGAGCACGGCCTGGCGCCGTTCGGGCGGCGCCAGGTCGAGCAGCAGCGCGGTCGCCACCGGCATGTTGGCCGCGCCGGCGATTCCCATGGCGGCGCTCCACGCGAGGAGCGAAGCCGGGCCGCTCACCAGCAGGAAGCACGGCAGCACGGCCGCCGTGACCAGCGCGGAGGCAAGGAGCAGCGGGCGGCGGCCGACGCGGTCGGAGAGCGCGCCGAACATCGGCGCGGCCGCGCCGCGCAGCAGGCTCTCGAGCAGAAACGCGACGCCCACCGTAGCGAGGCTGATGCCCGCCACGCGCACGAAGTAGATGCCCAGGAACGTCACCAGGCTCATGCGCGCCGCGACAGCCACGAAGTTGGCCGCCACCACGACGCGAATGCGGCGGTCGAGCTCTAGAAACCCCAATAATCCAGGCCTTCCGGAAGCGGCTCGCCGAGCGTGAGCGAGGCGAGCTTGGCATACTGGCCCTCGGAGTAGAGCAGCGGCTTGCCCTTCTTTCCGAACAGCACCTGCTCCACCTGCCCGAGGAAGATGGTGTGCGTGCCGTGCAACAGCTTCTTCACCACGCGGCAGTCGAACGACACCAGCGCGTCGATCAGCACCGGCGAGCCGGTGGCGAGGTGCGTCCAGTCGCGCGACTTGAAGCGCGCCTCGCCGCTCTGCGCGCCGCTGAAGGTGGTCGACAGCTCCCAGTCCTCCGCGCGCAGCACGTTGACGCAGAACGCCCTGCTCTTCGCCACTGCGCCGTGCGTCGTGGCGAGGCGGTTGATGCACGCCAGCACCGTCGGCGGATCGGCGGTCGCCGAGCACACCGCGGTGGCGGTCATGCCGTAGCGCCGGCCGGCGTGCGCGCTGGTGACGATGTTCACCGCGCCGGCCAGCGCGCGCATTGCGACCTTAAACTGATCGGCCTCTACGGGCTTCGCGTCCACGCGGGCGGCTTCGCTATCATTCGAACATTCTAACCATGGAACCTCACGGCTTTCTTCCGCAGGCCCTGATCTACCTGGCCGCAGGCGTCATTGCCGTTCCCCTGTGCAAGCGGCTCGGCCTGGGCTCGGTGCTCGGCTACCTGGTCGCCGGCATGGCGATCGGGCCCTGGGGCCTGCGCCTCATCGCGGACCCGCAGACCGTGCTGCAGTTCTCCGAGTTCGGCGTCGTGCTCCTGCTCTTTCTCATCGGCCTGGAGCTCAACGCGCAGCGCGTCTGGGCGCTGCGGCGCACGATCTTCGGGCTCGGCGGCGTGCAGGTCGCGGCGACCGTCGCGGCGGTCGCCGGCATCGGCGTCGCGCTCGGGCAGCCTCTCGCCGTCAGCGCGATCGCCGGGATGGGATTCGCGATGTCCTCGACCGCCATCGGCCTTGCCACCCTCACCGAGAAGAACCTGCTGGCGACGCCGGGCGGCCAGGCCTCGTTCGCGGTGCTGCTGTTCCAGGACCTGGCCGTGATCCCGCTGCTCCTCGTCGTCGGCCTGCTCGGCGGCGAGGCCGAGACGCTGAAGTGGGCGGACGCGGCGAAGGCGCTCGGCATGATCGCGCTGCTCGTCGTCGCCGGGCGGTGGCTGGTGCGCCGGGCGCTGCGCTACGTGGCCGAGACGCGCCTGCGCGAAGTGTTCGTCGGCTTTTCCCTGCTGCTCGTTCTGGGCACCGCCGCGCTGATGGAATGGGTCGGGCTGTCGATGGCGCTCGGCGCGTTCCTCGCCGGCGTGATGCTCGCCGACAGCGAGTACCGGCACGAGCTCGAGCTCGACATCGAGCCGTTCAAGGGGCTGCTGCTCGGGCTGTTTTTCATCGCCGTGGGCATGTCGGTGGACGTCGGCCTGTTTCTGCGCGCGCCGCACCTGGTGCTCGGCCTCGCGCTCGGCGTCGTGCTGCTCAAGGCAGTCATCCTCTTTCCGATTGCGCAGGCTTTCGGTTATTGCGACCGCGCGGACGCGGGGCTCTTCGCCGTGGCGCTTTCGCAGGCCGGCGAATTCGCGTTCGTGCTGTTCGGGGCGGCAAGCGCGGTTCTGCCTTCACCGGTGGCCGCCATCCTGAACGCGGCGGTGGCCGTGTCGATGCTGACCACGCCCTTCGTCGTCATGGGCTACGAGCGCTTCCTCATGCGGCGCCTCGACCAGCCGGTGCGCGCGCCCGACGCCATCCGCGAGACCAACCCCGTGATCGTCGCCGGCTTCGGCCGCTTCGGCCAGGTGGTCGTTCGGGTGCTGCGCGGCCTTGGGATCGGCGCCACGGTCATCGACCACGATCCCGGCCAGATCGACACCGTGCGCCGCTTCGGCTGGAAAGCGTACTACGGCGATGCGACGCGGCTCGACCTGCTCGAATCCGCCGGCGCGGCCAGCGCCAGGCTGTTGCTCATCGCCATCGACGATCCCGAGGCCGCGATGCAGATCGCGAAGCGCGTGCGCCAGCGCTTCCCGCTGCTCGCGCTGGTCGTCCGGGCGCACAGCCGCACTGACGCTTACGAATACGCCGAGATGGGCGTCCCGGCAGTGCGCGAGGTGTTCGCCTCGGCGCTTGACGCATCCGCGCGAATCCTGGGAATCCTGGGATTCGAGGAAAGAGACGCGCAGCGCATCGTGCAGCGGTTCAAGGAATACGATGAGCGGCAGATCCCGCAGAACGCGCCCTACCGCCACGACATCAAGACGCTGGTCGCGCTGAGCGAGCAGGGGCGGCGCGACATCGCCGAGCTCCTCGCCGAGGAAGCCCGGTCAGCGCCGCAGATCGACCAGAACAATACCGACGCCGACCCGGCGTAAATACGAGCGCGCGGCGATCTTGCACCATGGCGGCGATTTTGGCGTAACATCAAGTCATGGTGCGCAAGGCCAAGCGAACCGATCCGCAAGCCGATTCTCCGGCTGCCTCCAGGGAAGAGGCCCCGCGCGGGCGCATCATCGAGCGGCCCGACGGCTTCTACTGGCAGGCCGGCGGCGAGGAGTACGGGCCGTTTCCGACGCTTGGCGAGGCCGAGGCCGACATGCAGTCGGCCGGCGACGGCGAGGTCCCGCCCTCCGACACGCTGCAGGAAGCCGAATCCGAGCTCGGCATCTCCGAGTGGATCGATCCCGATAGCGGCGTGCCGGCGGAAGACTCGGTGCCGCGGATCGAGGATCACTAAGCCCGTCAGGCGTTTAGTCGAGCGCCTCGAGCTTGATGATCGACGCGCCGTGGTTGCTGCCGACCCAGAACGCGACCGGCGTCGCGGAATTGTCGACAAACACCCTGCGGATATTGGTGGGCCTCGGCAGCAGGTACTCGACGAAGCGCCCGCTCTTCGGATCCAGCCGCAGGATGCGGTCGCTCAGCATCGAGCCGGTCCACGCCTCGCCGTTCCTGTCCAGGGCGATGTCGTAGGGGGCGGACCACGCCGTCGGCGCTTCCCACTCCTGGAAGCGCTCAGTCGCGGGATCGAACACGCCGATCCGGTTGCCGCGGTACTCGGCGAACCACAGGCGGTCCCGCGCATCCATCATGCCGCGGCGCGGCGCCGAACCCGGCGTCGGCGTCGGGTGGAGCGTGATCTTGCCGGACTTGGCATCGATCCTGCCGATGTGCTCGTTGGCGAAGTCGGTGAAATACACGTTGTTCTTCGAGTCGGCGATCACGTCGTAGATGTTGTGGTTGCGCTTGGAGTCCTTGAACGGCTCGAAGGTCTCCCACTTGCCGGAAGCGAGGTCGATGCGGTGCACGGCCGCGAAGCCGTTGTTCTGCGTCCACAGCTTGCCGTCCACCGCGAAGTGAAGCGGGCTGGTCATGTTGATCTGCGTGTTGGCCTTGTTCAATTCCGGCGGAATGCTCCACAGCTGCAGCTGGCCGCTTTTCCGGTCGAGCTTGGCGATGGCGCCCTGGTACATCATGCCGGCCCACAGGTTCTGCTCGCGGTCGAAGCGCAGCGACAGCAGGCCGGTCGGCGAGCCCTTTTTCAGCTCCGGCACCGGGTACTCGGTGACCTTGCCGCTCTGCGGATCGAGCCTGCCGATGCTCTGGTCGCCGAAGTCGGAATACCACGCCATGCCGTCGGCGTCGACGACCACGTCGTGCGGCTCGATCGTCGGCCGCGGCAGTTCGTACTCGGTGATGATGGCGCGCGTGCCGCGGCCGGAAGGCCGCGGCAAGGTCTGCAGCGGAAACTGCCAGCGCGGCCCCGAGCTGAGATTGATGGCGCTCAGCCATTCCGCCTGCTCGCGCTGAAACCGCGCGCGCTGTTCGCCGATCAGCTCGCGATCGCGGTCGGCGAGGCGTCTTTGCGGGCGCAAAGGCGTGCTCTGGTTCGCGTAGCCTGCCATGCGCTGCAGGGTCTGCACGAAGCCCGCGCTGTCGTGCGTCGAGCGCACGACCCGTTCCAGCGTGTGGCAGCCGACGCAGTTGAGCAGCGTCCTCTTTTGCGAGTGCGTGCCCGGAACGCTCGCGATCCACTCCGCATTTGTGAGCTGGGCTGCGAGGTTCGACGCTTTAACGAGGCGCAGATCAATCGTAGTTCCTTGCGGCAGGACCGTCGCGGTCGCAGGGCCGCTGAGCGCGTAGCCGACTGCCCGGATGCCGAGCGAGTAGGTGCCCGGCTGCAATCTGGATGCAGGAAAACTGTAGCGTCCTTGCGCGTCGCTGACGACGGTGGTCGTCACGCTGGAACCGGCCTGCTTCGCGCTGACCAGCACGCCTTCCATCGCGCCTTCTTCCGCCGAGGTGACCCGCCCGCTCAAGGTCTGCGCGTGAACTAGGCCGCAACACAGCAAAAGCGAAAAAATCCTCAGCATGTTTGCCTCCGCGCTAATGCAGGATCAGCTTCTGCACGCGCCAGTTGAGCAGCTCGGCGACGTAGAGCAGGTTCTCGGACGGGCAGGCGATTTCGTGGATCCAGCCGAACTGCTTGAGCTGTTTTCCGGACTCGCCGAATACGCCGAGCACCTTGCCCTCAAGGCTGAGCTTGTAGACCCGGCCCGGGTAGGCGTCGGACGCGAACAGCACCTGGTTGGGCCCAGGGGTGATGCACAGCGCCCAGGGCGCCCCCGGCGCCATGGTCAGCGGGCCGCCCGAGGCTTCGAGCTTGACGAGGTCGGGCCGGTTGCCGATCGCCGGGCGCGCCGCCGGATCGTAGGGCACGTCGATCCTGATCTCGCGCACGAGCGCGCCGTCGCCGTCGAAGACCTGGATGCGGCGATTGCCGCGGTCGGCTACATAAATGTTCCCCCTGGCATCCGCGGCGATGCTGTGCGGGGTATTGAACTCGCCGGGCTTGCTGCCGCGGTCGCCCCACGACTTGAGCCAGTTGCCGTTGCCGTCGATCTTCGCGACGCGGGAGTTGATGTAGCCGTCGCTGATGTAGGTGTTGCCCGCGGGATCCCAGGTGACGTCGGTGACCTGGCGAAAGCGTCCGTCCTCGGCCGGCCGCGGCGGGCTCGGGTGCTTCAACGGCCCGGTCTCTTCATCGGAGGCTTCCTGCTTGCGGCCGAACACCATCGCCACCCGCCCCTGCGGATTGAACTTCACCACCATGTCCGAGCCCTTGTCCGTGACCCAGATGTTGTCTCGGCTGTCGGCGCGCACGGTGTGGCCGAACGACCAGGCATACAGGTTCCTGCCGATCTCGCGGACGAACTTGCCGTCGCGGTCGAACTCCAGCAGCTGCGTCGCCGCCGCCGCGTAGGCCGGCCCGGTCGTGTTGCCGCGCGAGAGGACGAACACGTGGCCCTTGGAATTCACCGCCACGCCGGTCACCTCGCCGAAATGCAGGTCGCGCGGCAATTTGAGCGGGTCCGGAACGGAGTCGAAGTGAATGACTTGCGCGTAAGCCGCCGGCGGCGATGCAAGGAGCAGGATCGCGACGAGCGAATACGGGATGTTCATCTACCCTCCTCTTCCGAACAATTCTGCGAGCAGTATAGCTTCCCGTTGGGAATAATCGGAGTGCGGCACTGTTCGGATTACGTGAACCTGGCAAAGAAAAGCCTGTGCGGCATGCTGGTCGTGTCGGTCGCTTTTCTTTCGATTGACTCCGCCCGCGCCGAGGTGATCGCCACCGAGCGAGCCATCACCGTCTCCGCACAAGCGAGCCGCCAAGCCCTGCTGGCGTACCTGGGGCGCGCTGACGTTGCAAGTCAGCTTCACTCCCTGGGCGTGGAGCCAGCGTTCGCACAGCAGCGGGTCGCGGCGATGTCGGATGAGGAGATCGGCACGCTCATCGGAAAACTGGGCTCGCTTCCTGCCGCAGGGCAAATGGCAGGAGGGGGCACGAGCTCGGGCGGATACGGCGGCGGTGGCGGAAGTGCGTTCCTTGTAATTTTGCTGGTCGCCTTGCTCGTCGTCTGGTTGATCTACATTGTTACGCCGCGCTCGCCGGCCGAGACCTTGAACTCCAGTTTTTGAGTCCCGCGCACCACGGTCAGCCGGCTCGCCGTGCCGATCCGCTCCGCAGTGAGCAGCCGATGCAGGTCGTCGATGCCATTGACCGGCTGCTCGTCGAAGCTCACGATCAGATCGCCGGCTTGCAGGCCGGCGGCGACGGCGGGTCCGCCCGGCTCCACGGATTCCACCCGCACGGCATGGGCGTTCTCGAGCTGGAAGTGCCGTGCGATGCGCCGGGCGAGCGGCAGGTTTGCGCCGGCGATGCCGAGATATCCGCGCCGCACCCTGCCGTCGCGGAGAAGCTGCACGACCACCCACTTCACCGTGTCGATTGCCGTGGCGAAGCAAATCCCCTGCGCCCCGGGAATGATCGCGGTGTTTACGCCGATCACTTCGCCGCGCGAGTTCACGAGGGGGCCGCCGGAATTACCTGGATTGAGCGCGGCATCCGTTTGCAGAACGTCGTCGATCAAGCGCCCGGTCTGGGCGCGCAGGCTGCGGCCAAGCGCGCTCACGACACCGGTGGTGACCGTGTGCTGGAAGCCGTACGGATTGCCGATCGCGATCGCGAGCTGCCCAACGCGCAGGCCGCGCGACGAGCCAAGCACTACGCTGGGCAGCGCATTCGCACCGATGCGGACCACGGCGATGTCGGTATCCGGATCTTCACCCAGGAGGTCGGCGTCGCGGCTGAACCCATCGGCGAAAGTTGCCTTGATGCGCCTGGCCCCATGCACCACGTGGCTGTTGGTGAGGAGCAGCCCGTCGGGCGTAAACGCAAATCCGGAGCCGGTGCCGCGGCGCGAATTGGCGCCGAGCTCGACTTCCAGATGCACCACCGCGGGACCGACGCGCTCCGCCGCCGCTACGACAGCTTTCGAATAGGCATCGAGCAGTTCCGCGTCCTCCGGCGCCGCCGATCCGGCGGAGGCACTCTGTCCGCTTTCGTCGAGGAGGAACTGGAGAGCTACGTCCATCGCTTTTCCCTTGGAGCCCCTTAGATGGGGACGGAAGGGAAAAAGTGAAGACCCGTTTCTAGTATACGGTTTCGACCGGGACGCCGAACAGGTAGCCGGCGCCCCTTTCCGTGCGGATGTAGCGCGGCTCCGCCGGATCCTTCTCGATCTTGCGGCGCAGCCGCATGATCTGCACGTCCACCGAGCGGTTGTAGACCTCGTCGTTGTGAAGCCGCGACAGGTCGAGCAGCTGGTCGCGCGAGAGAATGCGGCTGGGCGCGCCGAGCAGCACCACCAGCAGGCTGAACTCGCCGTTGCTGAGCGGCACCGACTGGCCTGCGGGGCTCATCAGGCGCCGGGTGTTCAGGTTGAGCTCCCAGCCGTCGAAGCGGTAGGCGCGGATGCCTTCCGGCTTGCCCTGGCGCACTTCGGCGCGCCGGCGACGAAGAATGGTGCGGATGCGCGCGAGCAGCTCGCGCGGGCTGAAGGGCTTGGTGAGATAGTCGTCGGCGCCGAGCTCGAGGCCCATCACGCGGTCGGCCTCCTCGGCCCGGCCCGTCAGCATGACGATCGGGATGGCGGATTCGTCGCGCAGCCTGCGGGCGAGCCCCATGCCGTCCTCCCCCTTTAGCTTGAGATCCAGCACAATGAGATCCACGACTTCCGCGCCGAGCAGCGCCTGCATCGCGCGGCCATCGGCGACGGCGCTGACGCGCAGCTCGTGCTGCCCGAGATAGTCGGAGACCAGGTCGCGGATCGTGGGGTCATCGTCGACGACGAGCACGTGAGGCAATGCCGCATAGGCCGATGTCCGGGAGTCGCTGCTCATGGCTTCAATATTCATGTCGGGTGCGAGTCTAGCCAGGTGCCGGCCGGCCCTATTACAGCTGTAATGCGCGCCCGCGTCGTTGTAAATTACACGCAATCAGGGAAGCTTGGAATCTGCAAGTGAGCGAGACCGCCAAAATCCGTGTCGACGTGCTGGTTATCGACGATGACGCCATCATGCGCGAGCTGATGGCGGATTGGCTCGAGGCGGCGGGCTATCGCGTGCGCAAAGCCGACGGCTGCGGTGCCGCGGTCGCCGAGCTCAGGGAGCAGCCGCCGGCGCTGGTCATCACCGACATGTTCATGCCAGGGCCGTGCGGGGCCGAGGCAATCGCCCGGCTGAAAGCCGCGCAGCCCGGGATCTTTCTCATCGCGGTTTCCGGCTATTTCAACTCTGGGCACGGCCTGAGCGCGGAAGCGGCGCTTTCAGCAGGCGCAGACCGGGCGCTGCCCAAGCCCGTCAAGCGCCGCGAGCTGATCCAGGCGGTGACCGAGCTCGTCGGCCCGCCGGCCAGATAGCCGGGCGATGCCGACGGCTGCGGTCCGATCGGCCGCCTCCCGCATCACCCTCACCCGCGCGCTCGTCGCCCTAGGTGTCGTGCTGGTCGGCATCAACGTCGCCTCCGCCATCTGGGATGCGCGAACCGATCGCGACCGCACGGAGCTGCGCGCACGGCGCAACCTGTCCAACCTCAGCGGGCTGCTATCGGAGCAGACCGCAGCCGCGCTGGAGGCCGTGGACCTGGTGTTGCGCGTTGCGGTGCGCAATGGGGCCACGGCGAAAGCGGCGGCCATGATGCCGCGGCTGCGCGACGAAATGATCCATATTCCGCAGGTCGCCGGATTCCTGGTGATCGATGCAGGCGGGAGCGTCGTGGGGCGCACCAACGAGACCCCGGCGG
Source organism: Burkholderiales bacterium (assembly GCA_035476235.1). Taxonomy (GTDB): domain Bacteria; phylum Pseudomonadota; class Gammaproteobacteria; order Burkholderiales; family SG8-39; genus SCGC-AG-212-J23. Next base: position 3,348 of record DATILQ010000194.1, on the reverse strand, counting down.
TCGATCACGGCTTCGCCGGGCGCGCTTTCTTCGCCGCCCACCGCGAAGCGCGCGATGCGGGGATTTTCTTCAGCGAGCCTTACCAGGGCGGAGCCGAGGGCACGAAATGGCGCTTCGTCATGTCGCGACGCCTCAACGCCCCCAACGGTGCGTTCGGCGGCGTCATCGCGGCGGTGATGGAGATCGAGAATTTCGACCGTCTCTACCGCATGATCGACGTCGGCGAAGGAGGCTTCATCAACCTGCGCGCGCGCGATGGCACCATCATCACGCGGGTTCCCGATCCGCGTGAGGCGCGCGGACGCAAATTTCCGAATCCCGAGATCTCCGCTGCGGTCGATCGTGAAGGCCGTTTCATCGGGTGGACGACGAGCCCGATCCTGAACGCGCGGGTGCTCGTGTCGGCTGTCATCGTGCGCGGCTTTCCGCTGGAGGTGATCGTCGGAGCCACCGAGGCTGCGGTGTTCGCCCCGTGGCACAGCGAGGCCTCGCGCATCGCCTTGCGGACCGTGCTGACGTCGGCCGCTATGCTGGCCTTGATTGCGCTCGCAGCATGGGGACTCGCCCGGCGCGAGCGGGCGCTGCAGCAAAAAGAGAAGCGGTTTCGCGCGATGATCGAGCACAGCTCCGACGGCCTGGCCCTGACTGGCGCCGAAACCGGCATTTTCTACGCCAGCCCCGGCCTTGAACGCATGCTCGGCTACACCATCGAGGACCTGCGCGAACGCGAGCCCGATGAGTTAGTTCACCCGGATTATGTGGAGGCGACGAGGAGCCAGCGCTCCCAGGCGATCCACTCGCCGGGGAAGGTGGTGACGGGCGAAGCGATGGTGCGCCACAAGGACGGGTCGTGGCGCTGGATCGAGAACAGCATCAGCAACCTGCTCGAGGAGCCGAGCGTGCGCGCGCTGGTGATGAACTTCCGCGACATCACCGAGCGCAAGCTGGCCGATGCCGAGCGCTCGAGGCTCGAGCAGCGGCTGCGGCAGGCGCAGAAGATGGAGGCGGTCGGCCGGCTCGCCGGCGGCATCGCGCACGACTTCAATAATATCCTGGGAGGCATCCTGGGCTACGCCGAGATGCTCGTCGAGCAGACCGCCGCGGGCACGCCATTCAAGCGCTACGCGCAGAACGTTCTCACCGCTGCGAACCGCGCACGCGGCCTGGTCGACCAGATCCTCGCCTATAGCCGCAGCCAGCGCGGCGAGCGCGTCGCCGTCGATCTCAGCCGCATCGTCGCCGAGACCCTGGAGCTCGTGCGCGGCTCGCTTGACCCCGGGCTCAGCCTCGAGGCGAAGCTGCCCTCCACGCCGGTGCAGGTGTTCGGCGACGCGACGCAGCTGCACCAGGTCGTGATGAACCTGTGCACGAATGCGATTCATGCGATGGGCGGCAAAGGCACGCTGCGCGTGAGCCTCGAAACCGCCGAGGTCGGTGCAGAGCGCCCGTTGGCGCACGGCGCCTTGGCCCCCGGAACCTATGCGCGTCTGACCGTCGCGGACACGGGGTCGGGCATGGACGAGGCAACGCTCGGCCGCATCTTCGAGCCCTTCTTCACGACCAAGGAGGTCGGCAAGGGAACCGGGCTCGGACTGGCGCTCGTTTACGGCATCGTCACCGACGCCGGCGGCGCCATCGACGTGGCGAGCGCCCCCGGGCGCGGCACCACCTTCACGATCTACCTGCCGCGCGTCGACGTGGCGGTGGCCGCCGACGACGAGGAGCAGGGCCCGGTCGCGAGGGGGCATGGCGAGCGGGTGCTTGTCGTCGATGATGAGCAACCGCTTCTCGCGGTGACCGCCGAAGTGCTTTCGCGGCTCGGCTACGAGCCGGTCGCCTTTTCCGAGAGCCGGGCAGCGCTGGCGGAGTTCGAAGCACAACCCGGGCGCTTCGACGCGGCGATCACCGATGAAGTGATGCCCGGACTATCGGGGACCGAGCTCGCGGATGTGATTCACCGCCGCCGTCCCGACCTTCCGATCCTGCTCGTCAGCGGCTACATCGGTCCCATGATGAGCGAACGCGCAATGGCGGCCGGCGTCAACGAAGTCCTGAAAAAGCCGGTGCAGTCCCGCGAAATCGCTGCCGCCCTGGCGCGCGTGCTGGCGACACGCTGAAGTTACAGCTGTAACGCTCGGGCACAGGCGCGCAACAAGCGCGCAATCTGCGCGGCCCATTGTGGCGGCATGATTCAGCCATCTCCCCGCGCCGACGGTGCCGAGCAGCTTGTCTCGAGCAAGGCCGCATCCAACGCGGACCCCTATGACGGCATCGCGCTCGGTGTGGAGTGCGCGTGGCCGAGCCTTTTCTCCCCAGTCATGCAGCCATGGATAAACGCCGCAGACTCGACCTAAGACACGTGCTCGTGATGGCTCTCGCGGCGGCGACGACGATCGCGTGCGCCGCGCTGGTCGCGGCATGACTTGGGCCGCCTCCGCGCCGGCCGTCTCGGCGGCCTTCCTCGGGTCGCTGGTCGAAGCCATCGAAGCGCTCACGATCGTTCTTGCAGTGGCCACGGTGCGCGGCTGGCGGCCGGCGGGACTCGGCGCGGCCGCGGGACTGGCTTCGCTTGCGCTGATCGTGGCGGCCCTCGGGCCTCTGCTCGACCGCGTTCCGCTGCAGGGTCTGCAGCTGGTCATCGGCGTGCTTCTGCTCCTCTTCGGCATGCGCTGGCTGCGCAAGGCGATCCTGCGCGCGGCGGGAGTCGTCCCGCTGCACGATGAAGCAGCAGCGTTTGCCGCCAGTACCGCTGAGCTGCGCGAGCACCGCTCGCGCCTCGACTGGCTCGCGGGGCTCGCGAGCTTCAAGGCGGTCCTGCTCGAGGGGCTGGAAGTCGTCTTCATCGTGATCGCGGTCGGCGCCGGCCGCGGGCTCCTCCTGCCGGCGAGCGCCGGCGCGCTCGGCGCCTGCGGCCTGGTTGCGATCGCCGGATTTTTCCTGCACCGCCCGCTCGCCCGGGTGCCGGAGAACGCTCTCAAGTTCGCCGTCGGCGTCATGCTGTCGGCCTTCGGCGTGTTCTGGACCGGCGAGGGCCTCGGCGTCGCCTGGCCCGGCGCGGATCTCGCCATCGTCGGCTTCGCCGGGCTTTTCCTGCTGGTCGCGGCTCTCGCCGGCGTCGCACTCAGGCGCCCGCTCGAGGTCGCGCCGTGAGAATGCTCGCCGGCATTGCGCGCGAGCTGATCGGATTGTTCGTCGATGACGGCATGCTGGCCGTCGCCATCATCGCGGTCATCGCCGTTGCAGCGATCGTGGCGAGCTTGGCCCCGGGAGTGACCGCCGGCGTGGTGCTTCTGGCCGGCTCGCTCGCCGTCCTGTTCGCCAACGTCATGGGAGTGCAGCGATGAAAAA
>DATILQ010000193.1:0-16489 GCA_035476235.1 Burkholderiales bacterium | reverse complement strand
GGGCGCCGCGGCGGGCGTGCTGGCGAGCGGGTTCGTGCTGATCGCCTGGGCCGGCCTGCCGGGCACGCTGCGCACCGCGGGCATCCTCAATTTGCTGATCGCCGCAACCGTGTGGCTGGCTGCGCGGCCGGCGCATCACGCGCCTCTGAAAAGCGCCGGCCCGGGCGCCGGCGCAGCCGGGATGCTGCTTGCCGTCGCGCTTTTCACCGGACTTGCCTCGTTCGTCTACGAGATCGGCTGGATCCGCATGCTGTCGCTCGTGCTCGGCGCCTCGACGCACTCGTTTGAGCTGATGCTCTCGACGTTCATCCTGGGTCTTGCCCTCGGTGGCCTGGCGGTCAGGCGCCGGGTCGACGCCAGCCCCGCCCCCGAGCGGCTGCTCGGCTGGGTACAGATCGCGATGGGGCTGCTCGCGCTTGCGACGCTTCCGGTCTACGACTTCACCTTCTCGCTGATGGAGGCCCTGATGAAGGGGCTTGCCCGCAGCTCGACGGGCTACCTGCTGTTCAACGCAGCGGGACAGGCGATCGCCGCACTGGTGATGCTGCCGGCGACGTTCTGCGCCGGCATGACGCTGCCGCTGCTCACCGGCGCGCTGCTTCGCCGTGGCGCCGGCGAAGCGGCGATCGGCAGGGTGTACGCCGCGAACACGCTTGGCGCCATCGCCGGGGTGGTCCTGGCGGTCCACGTCGGCCTGCCGCTGCTTGGACTGAAAGGCACGCTGCTGCTGGGCAGCCTGATCGATGCGGCGCTGGGCCTCGCATTGCTGCGCGCATTCGAGGTGAAGAGGCGGGTCGCTTTTGCCGCCGTCGCCTGCGCGGCGCTGTTCCTTGCCGTGGCCCTCGCCGTGGAGCTCGACGCGAACAAGATGACGGCGGGCGTGTTCCGGCACGGCGAGCTCGCCGCGTCGCGCGATGCCACGATCCTCTTCAGCAAGGACGGCAAGACCGCGACCGTCCACCTGGTGAAGTATCCCGAAGCGACCAGCCTGCGCACCAACGGCAAATCCGACGGCTCGATCAACCTCGACCGCGACGGCGCGCGCGGCACCGACGAGATCACGATGGTGCTCACCGCTGCGCTGCCGCTTGCGCTCAAGCCCGAGTTGAAAAGCGCGGCGGTGATCGGCATCGGCACCGGGCTCACCACGCATACCCTGCTGCAAGGCCTGGGAATCGAGCGCGTCGACACCGTCGAGATCGAAGCGGCGATGGCCGAGGCCTCGCGCGGTTTCATGCCGCGCAACAGCGGCGCCTTCGCCGATCCGCGCGGCAGCATCGTCATCGACGACGCCAAGACCTTCTTCGCCGCGCACGGCCGGCGCTACGACCTCATCGTTTCGGAGCCCTCCAACCCCTGGGTGAGCGGCGTCTCGAGCCTGTTCACGCGCGAGTTCTACCGCCGCATCCGCACCCACCTCGAGCCGGGCGGTCTCCTAGCGCAGTGGTTCCAGCTCTACGAGATCGATGCCTCGCTCGTCGCCACGGTGATGCGCGCGCTCGGCGAGGTATTCCCGTATTACGCCGTGTTCGCGCCCAGCGACCACGACCTGCTGATCGTCGCCGGCGAGCGCGTAGTGCCGATGCCGCCGCTGGCGCGGGTGTTCGAGCAGCCTGGCGTGGCGAAGGAGCTATGGACCGTGCACGTCCTCACCGCGGGCGACCTCGATGCGCGCTATCTCGGCAGCCGCGCCACGCTGGAGCCGCTGTTCGCGAGCTACGGCATGCCCGCGAACTCCGACTATGCGCCGGTGCTCGATCTCAACGCGGCGCGCCACCGCTTCATGGAAAAGAGCGCAGCCGACGTGGTGGCGCTGCTCAACGCGGAAGTCCCGCTGCTCGAGCTGCTCGAGCCCTCGCGCAGCCGCCGCCCGATCAATCCGCTGTTCCAGGGCGCCTACGCCTTCGAGCGCGTCGAGAACACCCGCCTGGCGTGGTACGCGCGCAATTTCCTGGTCGGCCCGCGGGCCCCGCAGCCCGAGGCGGTGCCGACCCCGTTGCAGAAGGATCTCGAGCTCATCAAGCTGCGGCTGATGGAATGCCGCTCGCCGCGCGAGCACGATCTCTGGCTGCACAGCGCGCTGCGCGTGGCTGCGGCGATGAATCCCTACCTGGCGCCAGACGACGCCGCCGTCGTCTGGACAGAGATCGCCGCCGGCCGCTGCTTCGCGAGCCTGCAGGAATTCCAGCGGCGCTGGATTGCCCTGTTCCGCGCGGTAGCGCTGCGCGACGCCGCGCGCATGGGCGAGCTTGGCGCGTCGCTTCTCGCCACGCAGAGCGAGCTGCGCAGCGAGGCGCGCGAATACCTGCTGATGGCGGCGATGGCCGGTTCCATCGCGGCGCGCCAGAAGGAGCGCGCGCTCGAGCTGTGGAACGCGCAGGCAGCCGAGATGCCGCGCGTGGCCGCAAGCCCGGCCTTCCGTCTCCTGCGCTGTCATGCGGAAACCGCGGGTTGCGCCGCCGCTTTTCGCGCCTACGCTGAACGCTGAGGGCCGACGGCGAACCGCACCACCGCGAGGACCCGTTTTACGAAGTCCTCGTCGCGCTGCGCGAAGTGGCCGTCGAGAATCAGGTGCGACAAGCCGTGCACCAGCGACCACGCGGCCGCGGCGGCCGTTCGGGCCTCACCACCGTAGCCGGAAAACGCCGCCTGCAGACGATCAAAGGCGCTGGCTGCCGCGGCGCGCAACTCGGGGTATTTGTCGAGCGCGATCTGGCCGCCGAACATGAGTCGGAAGCGCTGCGGATGCGCGAGCGCGAAGCGCACGTACGCTTCTCCCATCTCGCGGCCGGAAGTTTTCTCCAGTTGTTGCCCTAAAACCTGAAATCCCTCGGCCGCGAGCGCCGCCAACAAAGTTTCGCGGTCGGGGAAATGGCGGTAAGGGGCGTTATGCGAGACCCCCGCCCGGCGCGCCGCCTCGCGCAGGCTGAGCGCTGCAATTCCTTGTTTCTCCAAGCGTTTACCTGCCTCCCGCAGAAGCGCCGCGCGCAGGTCGCGATGGTGATATGTTGACATTGTCTACATTAGGCGCTAAGGTATGTTGTCTCTGTCAACATACCAGCCCCCGCCCTGCCGTGCAACCGTTGATCGTCTTCCACCTGGCGTTTGCGCTGGCGGCGCTGGCGCTCGGCGGCGTGCTGCTGGTGCGCCGGAAAGGTACCGCGTCTCACAAAGTACTGGGGCGAATCTGGGCGTCGCTGATGGCGGTCGTCGCGCTATCGTCCTTCTGGATCTTCGAGATCCGCCATGGGGCCGGCCCTTCGTTCGTCCACCTGCTCTCCGTCTGGACGCTGATTTCCCTTGCCTGCGCGATTTACTTCATCCGGCGGGGTAACGTGCGCGCACACAGGGGGTTCATGATCGGCACGTTCCTGGGCCTGGCGGGAGCGGGCGCCGGGGCCCTCGCGCCGGGCCGAGCGCTCTACCGCCTTTTCTTCGCGTAAGGATTGCGGCCGGTGCGAAACTCGATGCGCAGCGGCGTTCCGGCAAGCTTGAAAGCATGGCGGAAGAATCCTTCGAGGTAGCGCTTGTAGGAATCGGGCACGCGATCGAGCGCGTTGCCGTGGATGATGATGCGCGGCGGATTGATGCCCCCCTGGTGCGCGTAGCGCAGCTTGGGGCGCACCAGGCCGCTCTTCGGCGGCGCCTGACGCTCGACCGCCGCGATCATGGCGCGCGTCACCTTCGGCGTGGATAGCCGCGCCATCGCGGCCGCGTAGGCCGCGTCCACCGAGCGCATCAGCCCGGCGAGCCCCGTGCCTTCCTTCGCCGAGATCCTGTGGCTCTCGGCAAAGCCGAGGAAGCCGAGTTTCCACGCCAGCTCGGATTTCATGCGCTCGCGCGCTTCCCTGCCGGCGGCGTCCCATTTGTTGACCGCGATCACCACGGCGCGCCCGCGCTCGAGCACGTAGCCGGCGACGTGCGCATCCTGCTCGGTGACGCCTTCGGGCGCATCGAGCATGAGAACGGCGACATTCGCCGCCTCGATCGCCTGCAGCGCCTTGACGATGGAGAAGAACTCGGCCCCCTCGCCGGTCTTGCCGCGGCGGCGCAGGCCCGCGGTATCGATCAGCGTATAGCGCCTGCCGGCGCGCTCGAACGGCACCTCGATCGGGTCGCGCGTGGTGCCCGGCTTGTCGAAGGCAATCACCCGCTCCTCGCCGACCAGCGCGTTCACCAGGGTGGATTTGCCGACGTTGGGCCGGCCGACGATGGCGACCCGGGGATGACCCGCGTCCTTTTCCTCTTCTTCATGCTCTTCGGGAAAGTCGGAGAGCACCGCTTCCATCAGCTCGCGCACGCCTTCGCCGTGCGCCGAAGAGATTGCCGCCGGCACGCCGAGGCCCAACTCGTGGAACTCGGCGGTCGCGCTGTCGGCCGGCATGCCCTCGGTCTTGTTGACCGCCAGCCAGAGGTGCGGTTTGAGCTTGCGCAGCCGCGCCGCGATCTCGCGGTCGGCGCTCGCGACGCCGCTGCGCCCGTCGACCACGAAAATGACCGCGTCGGCCTCGGCGATCGCCTGCTCAGCCTGGCGCGCCATCTCGAAGAAGATGCCGTCGGCGACGCCGGGCTCCAGCCCGCCGGTGTCGATGGCGATGAACGAGCGCTCGCCCGCGCGTCCCTCCCCATAGTGCCGGTCCCGCGTCACGCCCGGCACGTCGTGCACGATGGCGTCGCGGCTGCGCGTCAGCCGGTTAAAGAGGGTCGACTTGCCGACATTGGGGCGGCCGACCAGCGCGATGACGGGCTTCACAGCGCCAGCGCAAACAGCCCGCCGTTCTGCGTCTGCACCAGCAGCCCCGAGGGCAGCGCCACCGGCGCGTTGCGGATCGCACCGCCGCCCGTGGCGAAGCGCGCGACGAAGGCGCCCGAATCGCGGGCGAGGAAATGCACGTAGCCCTCCAGGTCGCCGACCGCGATGGCGCTGCCGGCGGCGAGCGGGACCGAAAGCTGCCGGTTCGCCAGCTTGTCCTGCTTCCACACCGAGCGGCCGTTGCTGCGGTCGAGCGCGTGCACGGCGCCGCGATCGTCGCTGACGAAAGCGTAGCGCGCGTCAAGGCTGACGCCGGTAAGAGAGGACAGGTCGCGCGCCCAGAGCGGCTTGCCGCTCGCCATTTCATAGCAGGCGACGCGCCCCTGGTACGCGGCGGCGCACACTTCCTGTCCCTGGATCGCCGGGTCGCCGACCACGTCGGTGACCCGCTCGAGCTCGGTCGCGCCCTTCGGCAGCGCGACCGTCGCCTCCCAGCGCAAGCCGCCGTTGGCGAGCGCGATCGCGGTCAGCTTGCCGCCCGAGAACCCGGCGAAAGCCAGGTCGCCGAGCAGCGTGACTCCCGCCGGACTGCGCACGATCAGCGACGAGGGCGCGCGTTGGTACACCCAGCGGCGCTTGCCGTCGTCCTCGCCGAAGGCAAACACGCGGTTGTCGGCGCTGCGCACCACCACCAGCCCGTTGCCCACCTGCGGCGGCGCGAGCACTTCGCTGGAGACGCGCGCCCGCCAGCGCACCTCGCCCTTCGCGGTGTCGACCACGATGACTTCGCCCGCCTCGGTGGCCACCGCGGCGCTGCGCAGGTCGGCGCCGACCCCGCTGGAAAGCCGGGTTTCAACGGACGTACGCCAGCGCTCCTCGCCGTTGGCCACGTCAAAGCGTGCCAGCGTGCCATCTCGCGCCGCCGCGTAGACGGAGTCGCCGACCAGCACCGGAAAAAAAGTGAAGCGGTCCGCGCGCCCCACGTTCGCTGACCACAGCAGCCGCACCGGCCGGGGATCGGAAAGCTGCTCCAGCGCGGCCGGCTTCGGCCCGCTTGGCGAGCTGCAGGCGGCAAGCAACGCCGCGCCGGCCGCGAGGGTCCGCCGCAACACGGTCAACCTCCGAGCGCCTCAAGCCGCATACGCACGCTCTCGCGGAACGGGCCGTCGCGCCGCTCGGCCTTCTCGAGCGCGAGCTGGTAAGCCGCGCGGGCCTCGGCGAGCTGGTTCTTCGCCACCAGCACGTCGCCCTTGAGCGCCGCGTATTGAGCGTCGTAGGCGGGGGCATGCGGCGCATCGAGCAGCTTCAGCGCCTCGTCGTACGCCTTCTCATCAAGCAGCACCGCGGCGAGGCGCAGCCGCGCCAGGTCGCGGAAATCCTCCGCCGGCGAATGCTCGATCACCCATTGCAGCTGCGCCTTGGCGCTCTTCAGGTCGTTGCGCTCGAAGTAGAACTTCGCCGCGACGAGCGCGCCCATCGATGCGTACAGCGTGCGCGGATAGCTCTCGACCAGCGTGCCCGCGGCATCGCGCAGCGCTTTTGCGTCGCCCGCCTGAGCGACCTTGGTGAGGGTGTCGTAGAGCACGCTAGCCTGCGCCGCCTGGCTGTGCTCGTACCAGCGCCAGCCCTGCCATCCCACGACCGCCACCGCCGCGGCGATCACCACCGCGAGCAGCAGCTTGCCGTGCTGGGTCCACCACGCCTTCAGCTCGGCGACCTGTTCCTGCTCTTCCAGATCAAGTGCCATCGGCTGCCTCTCGTTTGATGGAGTCTTCCAAAGCGCTTTTTACGGCGGAGACAACTTCGGCAAGGGGAAACTCTGATGCCGTCTGCGCGGATAGATCCTTGATTTGTACGACGTTTCGTTCAACCTCGCTCTGTCCGGCGATCAGCGCAAGACGAAACCCCTTTTTGTCGGCATACGCAAGCTGATTTTTCAGCTTGGCGTTCTCAAGATAAACCTCCGTGTTGACACCAGCCTCCCGAAGCAAGCGCGCGATATCCAAGTACCACTCAAGATACTGATGATCCATGGTGACAACGAGTGCCTCGGTTGGTGTTTTCGCAACGGGGTGCAAGAGCCCGGCTTCCTTCAGTTTCGAAAAAAGACGAGTCAATCCTATGGAGATGCCAACGCCGGGAAGTTTCGTCGCAGTAAAGTAGCTCGCCAGATCATCATATCGACCGCCGGAGCAGATGCTGCCAAGCTCCGGGTAGCTGTTCAACGTCGTCTCGTAGATCGTACCGGTGTAATAGTCCAGGCCTCGTACCACTGCCAAATCTATGCAAAATGCGGACTCCGGAACACCAAACTTCCGAATAGCGGCCGCTAGTTCTCTTAGCTCCGCCGCGCCCGTTTTGCACATTTCGTTTTGGAAGGCCGGTGCGGACAGAGCGCTGAGAGTTTCATTCGTGTCTCTCTTAGCAGAGATGAAGCTGAAAAGCTGGGACGCCTGAGCGTCAGACATACCCGCCCGAGATAGGTCCGCGAGAACCACCGAGCTTTTTTCCCGCTCTATCTTGTCAAGCGATCGAAGAACGACGGCGGAGTTGGCGTCCGCTACATTGAACCTTTGCAGGACGCCTTTCAGGACCTTTCTGTTGTTGATGCGTATACGAAATTCACCGATGCGCATCTGTTTAAAAACGCTATGGATGACACTGGGTATCTCCGCCTCCGCGAGATAGCTCAATTTGTCGCGATTAATGATGTCGATATCGCATTGATAAAATTCTCGAAACCTTCCTTTTCGTGCCTGCGGCGTCTCGCCGCGCCAAACTTTCTGAATTTGGTAGCGGCGGAATGGAAACGGCAGTTCCCGTTCCCTCATCGCCACGTAACGCGCAAGCGGCACTGTCAGATCGAAGTGCAACGCTCCCTTTATCGATGCTTCGTCATCATCCTTGTCGGCGGCCAATCGTGTAAGAGCGTAGATCTCCTTTTCCACGCCGCCCTTGGAGGTCAAGACCTCTTTGCGCTCCGCGGCCGGCGTTTCGATCGGCACAAAACCGAAGAGCTCGAAGTTTCTTCGAATGATCTCAACCAGCCGATTGAATTGAAGCTGCTCCTGAGGGAGGTATTCCTGATCGAAGCCCCTCAATAGCCCTGGCTGCACTTTGGACATCAGATCGTCTTGATTTTTATTTCTTTGCCGGGGCGGCGTGCCGGAGCATCTGGCCCGTATTTTTGTCTCACGTAGTTTTCGACGATGGCCTGGAACTCCTCGGCGATGCGCTCGCCCTTGAGGGTCACGGTCTTCTGGCCATCGACGTACACCGGGGCCACGGGGACTTCGTTGGTTCCGGGCAGGCTGATGCCGATGTCGGCGTGCTTCGATTCGCCGGGCCCGTTCACCACGCAGCCCATGACGGCGACGCGCATCTCTGCCACGCCGGGATAGGATTCCCGCCAGAGGGGCATCTGGGTTCTCAGGTAGGTCTGGATGCGATCGGCAAGCTCCTGGAACACCGTACTGGTGGTGCGCCCGCACCCGGGGCAGGCGCTGACCATGGGCGCGAAGGCGCGCAGCCCCATGGTCTGCAGGATTTCCTGCGCCACCTGCACCTCGCGCGTGCGATCGCCGCCCGGTTCCGGCGTGAGCGAGATGCGGATCGTGTCGCCGATGCCCTCCTGCAGCAGCACCGACAGGGCGGCGGTGGAAGCGACGATGCCCTTCGATCCCATGCCCGCCTCGGTGAGTCCGAGGTGGAGCGCGTACTCGCAACGCTCGGCAAGGCTGCGATACACCACGATCAGGTCCTGCACCTGGCTCATCTTGCAGGAGATCACGATGCGCTCGGCCGGCAAGCCCCACGCCTCGGCCTGGCGCGCCGACTCGAGTGCCGAGCGGATCACCGCCTCGCGCATCACCGCGCCGGCTTCGAGCGGCTCAGGCCGGCTCGCGTTTTCGTCCATCATGCGCGCCAGCAGCTCGGGATCCAGGCTGCCCCAGTTGACGCCGATGCGCACCGGCTTGCCGTAGCGCAGCGCGCACTCGATCATGGTGGCGAACTGCTCGTCGCGCTTGGCTCCCTTGCCGACGTTGCCTGGATTGATGCGGTACTTGGCGAGCGCGCGCGCGCAATCCGGATATTGCGCGAGCAGCTTGTGGCCGTTGTAATGGAAATCGCCCACCAGCGGCACGCCGCAGCCCATCGCGTCGAGCCGCTCGCGGATCGGCGCCACCTGCGCCGCCGCCTCGGGCGTATTCACGGTAATGCGCACCAGCTCGGATCCCGCGCGCCACAAGGCGTCGACCTGCCCTGCGGTCGCTGCGGCGTCCGCGGTGTCGGTGTTGGTCATCGACTGCACGACGATCGGCGCGCCGCCGCCAACGCGCACCTCGCCCACCGCGACCTGGCGGGAGATCCTGCGCCGCGGCGCGCTCATGGCACCGTCAGTCGGGCGACCTCGACCCTGGTGTGAGGCTTGAGGTCGATCGGCCGGCCGTTGAACGTCACCTGCACATGCCAAGCATTGCCGATGACCAGCGTGAGCGGGGGCCTCGTCCTGAGCACGCGCTCTGCGCCCGCCGGCTGCAGCGAGGACACCAGCACGCGGCCGGCGCTGTCGCGCACCTCGAGCCAGGCTTCCTCCTCGCACCTCACGACAAGGCGGTTCGGTCCTGTCGCTGCCGGGTTGGCCGGCGCCACCGCAGGATGCTCCTGCGGGTCGAGCGAAGCCGAGGGCTGGGTCGTCGCGATCGGCGGCAGCGGAGCGGGCGCCGCGACCGCCGGCTGCGCGGCGATCGGCGCTGCGAGGGGCTCGAGCGGCGGCGCTGGACTGGCGACGACTTCCTGCGGCGGGGTACGCTCGTGGCGCCACTCGTAGACGACACCGCCGACCAGGGCCAGGATGCCGAGCGACAGGCCGAGGTAGATGAAGGTGGCGCGCCGCGCGCCGTCGGAGAACGGCACCGGCTGGCTGAAGCGCTCCGCGAGGCGGTTCGAGTCGGGGGCGTCCAGCCGGTCGGCCATGCGCTGGATCAGCGGTTCCGGATCGAGCTTCAGCAGGCGCGCATAGTTCCGCAGCATGCCGCGCGCGATCGTGGCTCCTGGAAGCAGGTCGAAGCGTTCCTGCTCGAGCGCCTCGAGCTGGCGCGGGGCGAACTTCAGCTGCTGCGCGACGTCGGTGATTTCCAGCCCGCACGCTTGCCGGGCGCGCAGCAGCTCTTCGCCGACCCCGGTGACGGCCGACTCAGTCAAAGCTGCCCCGCTGCAGCGCCTGGTACTCGGGGGAGCCGGGGAAGCGCCGGCGCAGCTGGTTGGCGTACGACTGCTCGGCGACGCGCTCGCCGAGCTTGCGCTCGATGCGCAGCGCGAGCCACAGCGACTCGGCGCTGGGCGCGACCAGCTTGTCGTGCTGCGACACGAGCTTGCGCGCCTCGTCGAAGCTGCCCTGCCGGTAGCGGATCTGGCCGAGGTTCAGCAGCGAGACCGGCTCGTCTGGGTCCAGGCGCAGCGCGCGCTTGAAGAACTCCTCGGCGTCCTTGAGATTGTTGGTGCGCAGCGTGCAGACCCCGGCCGCCGAGTAGGATTTCCACGGCGCCGCGTACAGCGGGTTGCGGATGGCCTGCAGGAAATAGGCAATCGCCTGGCCTTCGCGCTGCGTCTGGCACAGGAACACGCCGTAGTTGTGATTGATGTCGGGGTCGTTCGGCGACAGGCGCAGCGCGCGCTCGAAGCTCGACTCGGCGAGCTGGTTCTCGCGCAAGTCCATGTACACCAGGCCGAACATGCTCTGCGTCGGCGCATAGCCCGGGTCGGCGGCGGCGGCGGTGCGCAGCTCCTCGAGCGCGACGCCCATGTTGCCGCGGCTGTAATACTGGGCCGCGAGCTCGGTATGGACTTTGGCGCGGTTGCGCGGGTCGCCGACCTCGCCGACGATGGTGCCGGTATCGACGCTCGGCTCGCTCGGCTGGCCGGCGCAGGCGGCGAGCGCCAGGAACACGAGGTAAAGCAGCCGTTTCACGCGCGCACCTCTTTCAGCGCAATGCGCCGTGCGCTGCGCCGCGTGCGGTCGGACACATCGCCGGCAAGCTGACCGCAGGCGGCCGCGATGCCGTCGCCACGGGTTTTGCGCGTCGTCACCGTCAGGCCGGCACGCTGCAGGATCTCGGCGAAGCGCCGGATCCGCTCCGGGCTCGAACGGTGAAAGCCGGAATGCGGGAAGGGATTGAACGGAATCAGGTTGAACTTGCAGCGCACATGGCGCGCGAGGCCTACCAGCTCGCGCGCGTGCGCGTCTGCGTCGTTCACGCCCTCGAGCATGACGTATTCGAGAGTGATGAAGTCGCGCGGCGCTTTCTGGAGGTAGCGGTTGCACGCCGCGAGCAGCTCGCGCAGCGGGTATTTGCGGTTCACGGGGACCAGCTGATCGCGCAGCGCGTCGTTCGGCGCGTGCAGCGACAGCGCCAGCGCGACCGGGCATTCGTCGCGCAGCCGGTCCATGCCGGGAATCACTCCCGCGGTCGACACCGTGACGCGGCGGCGCGAAAGCCCGTACGCGTTGTCGTCGAGCATCAGCCGCAGCGCGGGAATCACGTTGTCCAGATTGAGAAGGGGTTCGCCCATTCCCATCATGACGACGTTCGTCACCGGCCTTTCGCCTTCGAGCAGCCGGCTGGCGAGCCACAGCTGGCCGATGATCTCCGCCGTGCCGAGGTTGCGGTTGAAGCCCTGCTTGCCGGTCGAGCAGAAGGCGCAGTCCAGCACGCAGCCCGCCTGACTCGATACGCAGAGCGTGCCGCGGTTCGTCTCGGGGATGAAAACCGCCTCGACCGCGTTGCTGCCGTCCACCTTAAGCAGCCACTTGCGCGTCCCGTCCTGCGCAGCGGTGTCGCCGACAACGCGAGGAGCTTCGATGCAGGCAACGAGGGACAGCTTCTCGCGCAGCGGCCTGGCGAGGTCGCTCATGCGGGCGAAGTCGGCTTCGCCGCTCTGGTGGATCCAGTGCAGCAGCTGGCGAGCGCGGAACGGTTTTTCGCCCTGCGCCTCGAAGAAGCGGCCCAGGCCCGCGGCGTCGAGGTCGAGAAGATTCTGCTTCAACGTGAAAACACCTCGCAGGCCGGAAAGAAGTATGCGATCTCCGTGCGCGCGGTGTCCGGCGCGTCGGAGCCGTGGACGGCGTTGGCGTCGATCGACGCCGCGAAATCGGCGCGGATGGTTCCCTTGGCGGCCTTCCTGGGGTCGGTGGCGCCCATCAGCTCGCGATTCTTCGCGATCGCGTCGTCGCCCTCGAGCACCTGCACCAGGACCGGTCCGGAGGTCATGAACTCGACCAGGTCGCGATAGAAGGGCCGCTCACGATGAACAGCATAGAACCCTTCGGCCTCGGCGCGCGACAGGAGCATCATGCGCGCGGCGATGATCCTGAGGCCGGCGGCTTCGAACCGCGCCAGGATGCGGCCGATCGCGTTCTTCTTCACGGCATCGGGCTTGATGATGGAAAGGGTCCGTTCGACCGCCATTCCGCGTTTCTCCAGGACTGTTGCAAAAAATCAACCTGAAATTTTATCACGGTCGATGCGGGTGATTCGTAAAAACAACGGCTTAGCGCCATTCCGGAACCACTCCGATCGTATCGGCCGCCACCTGATAGTGCGCGTCGATACCGAGGCCCGGCGCCCACACCAGATCGTCGCCGCAAAAAAGCAGCGGCAGCCGGTCGCGCTGCCAGGGCGGCACGCCCGCTTCCTGGAACAGGTTCTTCAAAGTACGGCGCGGCCGCCGCGCATCGGGCTGGAGCCGTTCGCCTCCCGCGCGCAATCGCACTGCGACCCGGCGCTGCTCGAGCTTGCGCAGGTCGATGCCTTCGCCGCGCGCCCGTCTGAACAGCAGCTTGCCGCCGAGCGCGGGGAGCGGAATGTGCCGCTCGCCTTTCCATTCCACCGGCGCAAACGGCGCAGCCGGCGTTGCGGGCGCGAGCGCGAGCTTGCCGCGGTAGACGCGCAGCCGCATGCCGTCGTGCTCGACCAGGGTGCGCGCGCCGCCGGAGGTGAGCTGCTTCAGCATCTCGACGAGCTTCGCCTCGCTCGGCGCACGCAGCCCCTGCGCCGCGAGGAACTCGCGCAGCAGCGCTTGCGCGTCGAGCTCGATGCCGGCGAAGTGCCGCGCCGCCCGCGCCAGGCTTTCCCGCCAGCGCGGAAAGCGCGATTCGATCAGGGGTCCGAGGCGCCGGCGCACGAAGTTGCGCGTCAGCGCCTCGTCGGCGTTGCTCTCGTCCTCCACCCATTCCAGGCCCTGCTCGCGGGCATAGGCGAGGATCGCCGCGCGCGGCACTTCGAGCAGCGGCCGCAGCAGCATCTTGCCGTCGAAGCGGCTGCGGGGCGGCATGCCGCTCGCGCCGCGCACGCCGGCGCCGCGCAGGAGGTTCATGAGCACCGTCTCGGCCTGGTCGTCGCGGTGGTGCGCGAGCGCCACGGCGTCACCAGGAATATTTTTGAAAGCCCGGTAGCGGGCTTCGCGTGCCGCGGCCTCTAGACCCTTTCCCTTTTTCGCCACCCTGACGCGGCGAACCGCGAGCGGCACGCCCCAGCGCGTGCACAGAGCACGGCAGAACTGCGCCCACGCGCCGGCGTTCGGGCTCAGGCCATGGTGAACATGGATCGCCTCAAGAAAAAAACCCGACCCCGCCGAGCAGTTCTTAAGAACCTGTAACAGCGTTACAGAATCAACGCCGCCGGAGAGCCCGACGGCGAGGCGCTTGCCGCGCAGATCGATCGAACCGAGAAATCGCCCGACCGCGGCGATGAGCTCACCGCTCGGCCGTTTCCTTGAACTTGCCATAGGCCATCACGCGCTCGAGGCGTTGCTCGACCAGCTCTTTGGGCTTTTTCTCCTGCAGCTGCTTGAGCGCCTCGGCGAGCGCCTTGCGCAGCGCCTGCGCGGTGGCCTGGGGGTCGCGGTGCGCGCCGCCGAGCGGCTCGGCCACGATCTTGTCGATCAGTCCGAGCGTCTTCAGCCTGCCGGCGGTGATTCCCAGCACGTCGGCCGCCTCGGGCGCCTGGTCGGCGCTGCGCCACAGGATCGACGCGCAACCCTCCGGCGAGATCACCGAATACGTCGCGTATTGCAGCATCAGCACCGCGTCGCCCACCGCGATGGCGAGCGCGCCGCCCGAGCCGCCCTCGCCGATCACGCTGACGATGATCGGGGTGCGCAGCCGCGCCATCTCGAACAGGTTGCGGCCGATGGCTTCCGACTGGCCGCGCTCCTCGGCGTCGATCCCCGGGTAGGCGCCGGGCGTGTCGACGAAGCTGAACACCGGGAGCGAGAACTTCTCGGCCAGCTTCATCAGGCGCAGCGCCTTGCGGTAGCCCTCGGGCTTGGGCATGCCGAAGTTGCGCAGGATCTTCTCCTTGGTATCGCGGCCCTTCTGGTGGCCGATGACCACGCAGGGCGCGTTGCCGAAGCGCGCCAGGCCGCCGACGATCGAGGCGTCGTCGGCGAAGGCGCGGTCGCCGTGCAGCTCCTCGAAATGCGTGAACAGCATCTGCACATAATCCAGCGTGTAAGGCCGCTGCGCATGGCGCGCCACCTGCGCCACCTGCCAGGGCGTCAGCTTGCCGTAGATGTCCTTGGTGAGCGTCTGGCTGCGCCGGGTGAGCTGCTGGATTTCCTCCGAGATGTCGACCGCGGAATCGTCGGCGACGTAGCGCAGCTCCTCGATGCGCTGCTCGAGCTCGGCGATCGGCTGCTCGAATTCGAGGAACGTGGTTTTCATTGCCGCTGTCAATATTCTACCGGCAACGGATCGAGCGAGCGCCAGAGGTACCAGGTCGCCACCGAGCGCCAGGGCCGCCAGGTCTCGCCGAGCTTGGCCATGGTCTTCGGCGCTATCCTGCGGTTCCTGAAATACGCCCCGCGGATGCCTTTCTGCAGCCCGAGGTCGTCAAGCGGAAATACGTCGGGTCGCAGCAGGCTGAAGATGAGGAACATCTCGGCGGTCCAGCGGCCGATGCCGCGCACCTGCACCAGGTCCGCGATCACTTCCTCGTCGCTCATTTCCGGCCAGCGGTACGGGTGGACCAGGCCGTCGGCAAAACGCCGCGCAAGGTCGACGATGTATTCGGTCTTGCGATCGGACAGCCCGCAGGCGCGCAGCTCGCTGGGCTTCTTCAGAAGAACTCCCTCGGGTGTCACCGCGCCCGCGCAGGTCACCACGCGGTCCCAGACGCTCTGCGCCGCCTTCACGGAGATCTGCTGGCCGACGATGGCGCGCGCCAGCGTGACAAAGGGCTCGCCGCGACGCGCCAGGAACACTTTCGGCCGCGAGCGGATGAGGGCGGCCATGACGGGATCCTTCCGTGCCAGCGCGCGCTTGGCGCGATCCCAGTAATCAGGCTTCATTCAGCGGCAGGTTCAGCAGCAGGTTCTGCGGCTTCATGCGCACGAACTCGTTTTCGTCGGCGCACAGGCCGAGGTAGACGACACGGCCCGCGATGTCGGGCCGCATCGCCGCCGGATCGTCGAACTGAAGCGCGAACAGCGCGAGCACGCGGCGCATGCGCCCGGCGTCGACTTCCCGGCCCGACCACAGCTCGTTGAGCACGCCGCTCGACTCGGCGTCGAGCCCGACGTGCCAGGCCCAGTGCGGCTCGTCGATGCGACGCACCGGTTTGATCAAAGCCTTAACACCGAGGAAATGTCTTACCCACGCTTCCATGACGCGACAAAGTGCATCGAGCGCCGGGCGGCCGTAGGCGAGGCTGATCACCGTGTCGTGGCGCGATTCGCGCTCCCAGTAGAGCGCCGCGTTGGCGCGGTCCAGAACGTCGAGCTCGACCGCGCCGAGCGCGCCCTGCGCCTCGACGATCAGGCGCCCCACGCTGCCGAAGCGCGTTCCGGCGGCGTGCATCTCGACCGTCTCGGCATCGGCGAGCAGCAGGTGGCCATCGCGCAGGGTTGCCTTCTGCTCGCGAAAAAAAAGCTCGGCGGCGCGCAGCTGCAGCGGATCGTCGCAGCCGTCGAGGATGTTGCGCAGGATCACGTGCGCGAGCTGCCCGATGAACAGCGGCGGCACGTCGACCGCGCCCTCGAACAGGTTCATGTAGCAGCCCTCGACCGTGCCGGCCTCGAGCAGCCTGTCGCGGAAGCGCAGAACGAGGCGGTAGTTGTCCTTCGCGTCCGGGTCTTTCAAGACATCAAGTTCTTGCTCGCTGACTACCCATCGAGGATGCTCCATGAGCGAAGAGTGCAGTACGCGCTCTTCCTCGCAGGATTCCTCGACCGGATGGATCTCCGGCCGCAGGTAATAGGCGCGCAGGAAATCGTCGGTGACCCGCAGGCGCCCCGCGACGTCCCGTTCCAGCAGGTGAAAGCCGCTATTGCGCCAGAAATCAGGCAGGAGCGAGAACCAACCGCGAATGCGACGCCAAGTGCTGCTTCAGGAACTCCATCTGGTCGGCGAGAATGCGGCGGTTGGTGAGGATCAGGTACTCGGCCTTGTTGGGTACGTACGGCGCGTAGAGCAGCTCCATGCCGGATTCCTCCGGCAGGCGGTTGCGCTTGCCGCCGTTGCAGTGCCGGCAGGCCGTGACCACGTTCATCCAGGTGTCGCGGCCACCGCGCGACAGCGGCGTGATGTGGTCGCGCGTCAGGCGGAAGTAGCTGAACTCGCCGCCGCAGTAGGCGCACATGTGCCGATCGCGGCGGAACAGCTCGCGGTTATTGAGCGGCGGGACCTGGTGGAACCCCTTCGCCGCCAGGGCCTTTCCCTTGATCGCGATGATCGAG
>DATILQ010000192.1:0-24636 GCA_035476235.1 Burkholderiales bacterium | reverse complement strand
AGATCGTGTCGCCGTGTCCGCTGATCGAACCGGTGACCTTCGACGAAGGATGCGTTTCGGCCTTCGCTCGCCAGACGACCTGGCCGCTGTTCTTGTCGATCGCGAGCACGATGGCGCCATCTCCGGAGGCGCAACCCAGCGCACTCGGCGTGCCCCCTGTCATCCGGCAAAGGCGGTCGGTCAGCCCCATGTTGCTGCCGACGATGAGCAGGTCGCCTTTGACATACGGCGTGTTGCGCGAGCTCTTGACCACGAAGCCCGGCGCCGACAGATCGTTCACATAGTTCTTTCTCCAGACGAGCTTCCCGGTGAAGCGATCCAATTTCGTCAGGAAGCCGGACATGTCATTGAAGTAGAGATACCGGCCGTCGACCGCTGGAGTCGACGAGATGCTGCCCTGGGCACTGCTTGCCGTTCCCGTGTCGGGTGCTGTCTGGTAGACCCACTTGACCGTGAGCTGACCCACGGTCTCGTTGTTGATCGGCCCCCCCTGGAAACTGCGGGTGTTCAGCAAATCAATTCCTGACGCGGACGCCGGAACCGGTATCGTCAACAGCAGCAGGGCGAAACCCTGCCAGCGCTTCATGGGGGGAAAACTGAACATGAATGCCTCCGAGGTCGTGTGGAAACGTGCCGCAAGGGGTCGCGCGGATGCTCCCACCAAGTTCAGATGTCCGCAAGAGGGCCTCAGCCCATTTCATTAGTGATTCGAAAGGTCTCAGCTTTTTTGCGTACGTGGATGGCGCGCTCTTTTCAAGATCCCCGTAAAGGCGCTTCTCCCCTCTTGACAGATCCCTGGCCCGGTGTATAAAGTTTATATAATATTTAAATATCGCTGAACGGTATCCGTGCAATGCAGAAAACCAAGGTGAGCACTTTTTCGGCGACCGCGCGCGATCTGGCGATGCTCGAGGCCGTGGCGCGCTATCACGGCCTGAACAAGAGCGCGACGCTTGCGAGCCTGGTGCGCAGGGAGTTCTGGCGGATTTTTCCTGGAGGCACCGACAAGATCAGGCCGGATCGCGGAGCTAAAGTAGAAAGAGAAGAATGAATTACAAGATACTGATATCTTGTTTGTTTATATCAGTCAATAGCAATGCTTTCGGGCAAGGTCAGAGCATCAAGATCGGCGAGCTCAACAGCTACAAGGTCTTCCCGGCGTTCCTCGAGCCCTACAAGAAGGGTTGGCAGCTGGCGCTGGAGGAAGTCAATCGCACCGGCGGCGTGCTCGGCCGCCAGCTCGAGGTGGTGTCGCGCGACGACAGCGGCACGCCCGGCGATGCGGTGCGGGTCGCTGAAGAGCTGATTTCGCGCGAGCAGGTGATGGTGCTGATGGGGACTTTCGCCTCGAACGTCGGGCTTGCGGTCGCGAATCTCGCGCAACAGCGCAAAGTCGTGTTCATGGCAGCCGAGCCGCTCACCGACAAGATCGTGTGGGAGAACGGCAACCGCTACACCTTCCGCCTGCGGCCTTCGACCTACATGCAGGTCGCGATGCTGGTGCCCGAGGCCGCCAGGCTGAAGAAAAAGCGCTGGGCGATCGTGGTCCCGAACTACGAGTACGGGCAGTCCGCAGCCGCCTCGTTCAAGAAGCTGCTGACCGGGGCGCAGCCGGGCGTCGAGTTTGTCGCCGAGCAAGCACCGCCGCTCGGCAAGATCGACGCCGGCGCGCTCGTGCAGGCGCTGCTCGAGGCCAGGCCGGACGCGATCTTCAGCGCCTTGTTCGCCGTGGATCTGCAGAAATTCGTGCGCGAAGGCAATACGCGCGGCCTGTTCAAGAACGCCGCGGTGGTCAACCTGCTCGGCGGGGAGCCGGAGTATCTCGACCCGCTCAAGGACGAGACCCCCGAAGGCTGGTGGGTCACCGGCTATCCATGGGGCGAAATCAACACGCCCGAGCACAGCAAGTTCCGCGACGCTTATCAGAAGCGCTGGAAGGATTACCCGCGCCTGGGCTCGGTGGTCGGCTACTCCGCCCTGTACGCCGTCGCGAACGGCATCAGGAAAGCCGGCTCGCTCGACGCCGACAAGCTGATCGCCGCCCTCGAAGGGCTGCAGATGGAAACTCCCTTCGGCGCGATCCTGTGGCGGCCGATCGACCACCAGTCGACCATGGGCGCCTACGTCGGCCAGCTCGCGAAGCGGGGCGGCCGGGGCGTGATGGTCAACTGGCACTACGCGGATGGCGCGAAGGTCCAACCCTCCGATCAGGAGGTCCGCGCGTTGCGCAAGGAGTGAGCGGCTCCGCCATTCTGTTGCAGTTCTTGAACGGGCTCGCGGGGGCGAGCTCCTTGTTCCTGGTGGCCGCCGGACTGTCGCTCATCTTCGGCGTCAGCCGCATCGTCAACTTCGCGCACGGCTCGCTGTACATGCTCGGCATGTACCTCGCGGTTTCCCTGTCCGGCAGCCTCGGCTTCTGGGCGAGCGTGCCGCTCGCCGCAATATTGGTAGCCGGTGTCGGCGCCTTGATCGAGACCGGCGTGCTGAGAAGAATCTACAAGGCTCCGGAGCTCCTGCAGCTGCTGGCTACGTTTGCGCTGGTGCTGATCATTCGGGACGCGGCGCTTTGGACGTGGGGAGCGCAAGACAGGCTCGGGCCGCGGGCGCCCGGCCTGGCGGGCGCCGTGGCCATTGCCGGCAGGCAATTCCCGCAGTACGACCTTCTGCTGATCTGCCTCGGGCCCGCGGTGTTTATCGCGCTGCACTTGCTCCTCTCGCGCACGCGCTGGGGCACGCGAGTGCGCGCCGCGAGCCAGGACCGCGAGATGGCCGCGGCGCTCGGCGTCAACGAGCGGCGCCTGTTCACCGCCGTGTTTGCGCTGGGCGCCCTGCTCGCCGGCTTCGGCGGCGCAGCCGCGATCCCGCGCGAGCCGGCAAGCCTCGAGATCGACCTTGCGGTAATGTCGGATGCGTTCGTGGTGGTGGTCGTCGGTGGGCTCGGCTCGATCCCGGGGGCCTTCCTTGCCGCGCTGCTGATCGGCGAAGTGAAGGCCTTCTGCATCGGCCTGGGTTATTCGGAGCTGACGCTGGCGATCGAATTCATCGTCATGGCGGCGGTGCTGGTCCTGCGCCCTTGGGGCCTGCTCGGCCGCCCGCTGGTGGAAACGCGTGGCCCCGGAACGTCGCAACCGCCGCTACCCGCGCCGTCCTTCCTCCTCCTCGGTGGACTGGCGGCGCTGCTGGCGATCGTTCCGGTGTTCGCCGGGCCCTATACGATCGTGCTACTGACGGACATCCTGGTGTTCGCGCTGTTCGCGGCGAGCCTGCATTTCCTGATGGGCCCCGGCGGCATGCCCTCCTTCGGCCACGCGGCTTACTTCGGCCTCGGCGCATACGCCGCGGGCCTGCTCGTGTTGCGCGCGCATCTGCCGATGGAGCTCGCGCTGGCGCTGGCGCCATTCGCCGCCGCACTCGGCGCGCTGGTGTTCGGCTGGTTCTGCGTGCAGCTCTCCGGCGTCTACCTGGCGATGCTGACCCTCGCGTTCGCGCAGATTGCCTGGTCCGTCGCCTTCCAGTGGGACCGGCTCACTGGCGGCTCGAACGGCCTGATCGGCGTCTGGCCGGCGCCGTGGCTATCCTCGAAACAGGCGTATTACTACCTGACCCTCGTGCTCTGCCTGGGCGCGGTCGCTCTCCTCTGGCGGCTGATCGTTTCGCCCTTCGGCTACGCGCTGCGCGCCGGGCGCGACTCGCCGCTGCGCGCGGAGGCGATCGGCATCGACGTGCGCGCCCAGCAGTGGGCGGCCTTCGGCGTAGCCGGGCTGTTTGCCGGCGTTGGCGGCGCCCTCTACGCGTTTTCCAAAGGCTCCATCTCTCCGGAAGCGCTGTCCGTACCGCGTTCCGTAGACGGCTTGGTCATGGTGCTGCTCGGCGGCGTGCAGACGCTCAGCGGGCCGCTCTGGGGCGCCGCGCTTTTCACCTGGCTCGAAGACTCGCTATCGCGCGGCGTGGAGTACTGGCGCGCCGCCATCGGCGCGGTGATCCTGGTGCTGGTCATCGCCTTCCCCCGGGGAATCTCCAAATGAGCGCGCTCGAGGTGCGAGAACTGTCCAAGGCGTACGGCGGCGTCCAGGCGGTGCGCGGCGTGAGCTTCGCAGTGGATGCGGGCGAAGTCGTGGCGCTGATCGGCCCGAACGGCGCCGGCAAGACCACCTGCTTCAACATGCTGAACGGCCAGCTGCGGCCCGACTCGGGCGAGATCGCCCTCGCCGGGCGCAGCGTCGTGGGACTTCGCCCGCACCAAGTGTGGCGCCTCGGCGTCGGCCGTACCTTCCAGCTCACCGCCACCTTCAGCTCGATGACGGTGCGCGAAAACGTTCAGGTGGCTTTGCTTTCGCACCATCGACGGCTTTTTTCTTTCGGGAAACCGGCTGCCCGGTTCCAGGTCGACGAAGCGGACGCGCTGCTCGCGCGCGTCGGCATCCAGGAGCAGGCAGCGAGGCCGTGCGCCGTGCTGGCGTACGGCGACCTGAAGCGCGTGGAGCTGGCCGTCGCGCTTGCCAACCGCCCGCGCCTGCTGCTGATGGACGAGCCGACCGCGGGCATGGCGCCGGGCGAGCGCCAGGCGCTCATGCAGCTTGCGGCGGCGCTGGCGGGTAGCGAGCGTATCGCGGTGCTGTTCACGGAGCACGACATGGACGTGGTGTTCAATTTCGCTAGCCGCATCATCGTGCTCCACGGCGGCGAGGTGATCGCTACCGGGGCGCCGGACGAGGTGCGGGCGAATCCGCGCGTGCGCGAGGTCTATCTTGGCAATGCTTGAGGCCAGGCGCCTCAACGCCGGCTACGGGGCGGCGCGCGTGCTGTTCGACGTCGAGCTCGCCGCGCGCCGCGGGGAAGTCGTCGCCCTCCTCGGCCGCAACGGCGCCGGCAAATCGACTACGCTTAAGACCCTGATGGGACTGATCCGGCCGTTTTCGGGCGAAGTGCATTTCGACGGGCGGCGCATCGACGCGTGGGAGCCCTACGAGGTTGCCCGCGCCGGCCTTGGCTATGTGCCCGAGGACCGGCGCATTTTCACGGACTTGACCGTGGCGGAGAACCTGCAAGTCGGCCGCCAGCCGCCGCGCGAAGCAACCCCGGCCTGGAGCCTGCAGAAGCTGTTTCAGCTGTTTCCCGCGCTGCAGGTCCTGCAGGGCCGGCGCGCCGCCACCCTGTCGGGCGGCGAGCAGCAGATGCTGTGCATTGCGCGCACGCTGGCGGGGAACCCGAAAGCGATCCTGCTCGACGAGCCTTCCGAAGGGCTCGCGCCGATGATCGCGGCGCAGGTCGAGAAGGCGATCCTCGAATTGAAGCGCGCAGGTGTGTGCGTGCTGCTGAGCGAGCAGAATCTCGGCTTTGCACGCCGCGTGGCCGATCGAGGCTATGTGCTCGAGCAGGGACAGATACGCCAGGCTTATGCGGCCTGAGCGCTACGCCTGGCTGTCGGTGGTGGCGGCGCTCGCCACGATCGCGCTCAAATCGATCGCCTGGTGGCTGACGGGCTCGGTGGGGCTGCTATCGGATGCCCTCGAGTCTTTCGTGAACCTCGCCGCGGCGCTGCTCGCCGTATCGATGCTGCGGCTGGCGGCTACCCCGCCGGACGAAGGCCACCAGTACGGCCATTCGAAGGCCGAATATTTCTCCGCGGGCATCGAAGGCGCGCTGATCGTGCTCGCCGCGGGCGGCATTTTCGCCACCGCCCTGCCGCGGCTCATCCACCCGCAGCCGCTCGAGACGGCCGTTCTCGGCCTGGGTATCAGCGCGGCAGCGACGGCGATCAATCTTGCGATGGCGCTGGTCCTGCAGCGCGCCGGACGCCTTCACCACAGCATCACGCTGGAGGCGGACGGCAAGCATCTCATGACCGACGTGTGGACTTCGATCGGCGTGATCGTGGGCGTGGCGCTGGTATTCGCCACCGGGTGGCTGCTGCTCGACCCGCTCATCGCGCTCGCCGTGGCGGCGTACATCATCTGGACCGGCGTCGGCCTGATGCGGCGCTCGGTTTCCGGGCTGCTCGACGCCGCGATTTCCCGCGCCGAGCAGAACGAGATCACCAAGCTTTTTACCGAGTACTCGCGCCGCCACGGCATCTCGTTCCACGCGCTGCGTACCCGCCAGGCGGGCGCGCGCCGCTTCGTGTCGTTTCACGTTCTTGTCCCCGACGCCTGGACCGTCGCGCAGGCGCACCAGCTGTGCGAAGAGATCGAAGCCCGCGTGCGCTCGATGGTGCCGCACGCTTCGGTCGACACGCACATCGAGCCGATCTCGGACCCCGCCTCCTATGAAGACCAGGGCCTAGATCGATAGCCGCGTCTGCTCCCGGCTAGACGATCCGGCACTGCTCCTCGAAGCTCAGCCGGGGATTGCGCGGAAAGAGCTTCGCCGGGTCACCGTAGCCGAGGTTGATGAGGAAGTTCGATTTCCAGCGGCCATCGGGAAAGAACGCCGCGTCCACCATCGCATTGTCGAAGCCAGACATCGGGCCGCAGTCCAGGCCGACCGCGCGCGCCGCGATGATGAAGTAGGCGCCCTGCAGCGTGCCGTTGCGGAAGGCGGTGATTTCGGCGAGCGCCTTCTTGTCCTCGCCGCGGAACCAGTCGATGGCGGCGGGGTTGTGGAACATGCGCGGCAGGTGCTCGTAGAAGCGCGTGTCGTAGGCGACGATCGCAGTCAGCGGCGCCTGCATCGTCTTGTCGCGATTGGTTTCGCTGAGCGCCGGCCGCAGCTTTTCCTTGCCTTGCCTCGAGCGCACGAAAACGAACCGCCCCGGCTGCGAATTCGCGCTCGTCGGCCCCCATTTCATCAGCTCGTGCGCCTGCCGCAGGGTCGCGTCGCTGACCGGCCGGTCCGTGAAAACGTTGTGGGTGCGCGCCTCGCGCAGAATCACATCCAGACATTTTTCGTCAGTCATAATCGCTCCGATGATCGATCTCGCTAGTGTAATTCGACCCGGCGACGGAATCATCTGCGGCCAGGCCTGCGCCGAGCCGCAGGCCCTGATGGAGGCCCTGGTCGGGCAACGCGCGGCCTTTTCCGGCGCTGGCGTGTTTCTCGGCGTCAACTTCGCGGGGATCGTACAGCCCGGGCATGCGGACCATCTGCGGCTGTCCGCGTATTGCGGCATCGGCCACAACCGCGCGCTCGCCGATGCGGGCGCCCTGGAGGTCCAGCCGGCGCCCTATTCGCGGCTCGGAGCGCTGATTCGCTCAGGCGCGATCCGCGCCGACGTCGTCCTGGTGCAGGTGAGCCCGCCCAACGCGCGCGGCGAATACAGCCTGGGGCTGGCAGCCGACTACCTGATCCCGGCGCTCGAGACCGCTCGCGTGGTGGTGGCCGAAGTGAACCAGCAGGTTCCATGGACCCACGCCGACAAGCTCCTGCGCCGCGAGCAGTTTTCTCTGCTGGTCGAGTCGTCAAGGCCGCCCGCCGTCCCGCGAGCGGACAAATCTGGACCCCTCGAACAGGCCATTGCGACCCGGGCAGCGCGTTTTATCCCGGACGGGGCGACGTTGGAATTCGGCATCGGCACGCTGCCGGAGGCGGTATGCCGGGAACTGGCGAGCCACTCGCGCCTGGCGGTGCATTCGGGCGCCGTGGGCGACGCCGTAGTCGATCTGCTGCAAGCCGGCGCCGTTGCCGGGGTGGATTGCGCCCTGTTGATCGGCACGCGCAGGCTGTTCGACTTCGCGCGCGAAAATCCGGCGATCCGGCTGCGCTCTTGCGAGTACACCCACGCTCCACGCGTGCTCGCCGGCATCGATCGTTTCATCGCGGTGAACTCCGCGGTGGAAGTGGACTTCACCGGCCAGGTCAATGCCGAGGTGGCGCGCGGCAGCTACGTCGGCGCGGTGGGCGGCGCGCTCGACTTCGTGCGCGCGGCCAATCAGTCCGCGGGAGGTGCTGCCATCACCCTGCTGCCCGCCTCGCGCGTCGTGGAGAAGCTCTCCGGCCCGGTGGCGACGCCGCGCAGCGAAGCCGGGATCGTCGTCACCGAGCGCGGCGCCGCCGACCTGCGCGGCTGCAGCCTGCGCGAGCGCGAGCGCCGCCTGCGCGCGATCAGCGGAAATTCCTGAGCGCCGGGACGCTCCAGAACGGCGTCGACGCGAGCGCCACGAAGGCCAGCGCCACCACCAGGCCGACGCGGTAACCGCCGGTGAGGTCGTGCAGCAGCCCGCCCATCAGCGAGCCGAACGCCGCGCCGAGCGCGTTCGACGCATAGATCGAGCCGTAAATGGTCGCCACGTTCGGCCCGGCGAAATACTTGGTCGACACCGAGGACACGATCGGCCCGCGCACGCCCATGCACAAGCCGAACGTCGGTATGAAAAGCGCCAACAGGAACGCCGATGGAATGAAGGTCAGCCCGAACAGAATGCTCATTCCGGCTGCCGTGCCGATGAAGGTGGCAGTGACGGTCTGGCGATATCCGAAACGCTCGGACAGCAAGCCGCTTCCCATCACGCTCAGCGCCGACATCATGCCGAGCATTCCATACGCCGTCGCGGCCGCGATCGGCGAGAATCCGGCGTCGACGAAGAAGGCGACGAGCTGCACCACGACGGAGAACATCGCCACGGCGGTGCCGAAGAACACCTGGCAAAGGCCCCAGTAAAGCGGTGAGCGCAACGCCGCGCGCCACGTCCAGCCCACTTCCCGCCCTTGCAGCTTGCCGGCGTGGTGGCGACCCGCGTAGAACCGCTTCCACGGCAGGGCGAAGGCAACGATGGGGACGAGCACAAGAACGACTGCCCCCAGAAAACGGTAAGCGAACCGCCAGTCGTAATGCGCCACCAGGTATTGCGCTAGCGGCACGAACACGATCGTGCCGACCCCTACCGCGGAGAACGCGATGCCGATCGCGCTCGAGAGCCTTTCGCGGTACCAGCGCGCGAGCAGCGCCGAGCCCGGCACCATGCCGTTCAGGCTTACGCCGAGGCCGACCAGCGCGCCGATGAACAGGTAGAACTGCCACAGGCTGACCAGCTCGCCGGCGAGAAGGAAAGCCGCGCCGAGGCAGGCCATGCCCGTCGCGTACACCCAGCGCGGACCCAGCCGATCGAAGAGCAGGCCGACCAGCGGCGAGGTGAAGCCGTGCACCAGCAGGTAGATCGAGTACACGCTGGTCAGCTGCGAGCGACTCCACCCGAACTCGCGCTCCAGCGGCAGCAGGAAGACGACGTAGGTATCGCCCAGGCCGCGCCCGAACATGTTGAGCGCGAAGCACGACGCGAGAACCGCGGCAGCGGTGCGGGAAGCCGGGCTCAGATTTTCTCGGCGGGTTCCAGGCCGAACACCTGGCGCAGATAGCGCAGGTAGCCGGCGTCCGTGCTCATCGTCTTGCCGGGCGCGTCGGACAGCTTCGCGACCGGCTGGCCGTTGCATTCGGTCATCTTGATGACGATGTTGATCGGCTCGTAGCCCAGATCATTGGTCAGGTTGGTGCCGATGCCGAACGCGGTTTTCGCGCGCCCGTGGAAGCGGCGCGCGATGCCGATGGCGAGAGGAAACGACAGCTGGTCGGAGAAGATCAGCGTCTTGGTGCGCGGGTCCACGCGGTTCCTGCGGTAATGCGCGATCATTTTCTCGCCCCAGTCGAAGGGGTCGCCGGAGTCATGGCGCGCGCCGTCGAACAGCTTGCAGAAGTACATGTCGAAGTCGCGCAGGAAGGCTTCCACGCCGTAGGTGTCCGAGATGGCGATGCCGAGGTCGCCGCGGTACTCCTGCGCCCATTTATCGAAGGCAAAGGTCTGCGAGTCCCGCAGCCGGGGCCCGAGCGCCTGGCAGGCCTGCATGTATTCGTGGCCCAGCGTGCCGAGCGGCGTGAGGTTGTTGCGCATCGCGAACCAGACATTAGAGCTGCCGGCGAAATACTGCGGCATTTCCCGCTTCAGCGTTTGCAGCACTTCTTCGTGCCACGCGGCCGAGAAGCGCCGCCGCGTGCCGAAGTCCGAGATCTTGAACTCGAGCTCGGGCTCGACGGTGCGCACCAGGTCGATCTTGGCCTGCAGCCGGCGGCGGCCCTCGGCGAGATCCGGGCGCGGTTGCGTGCGGCGGAAGTAGACCTCCGAGATGATGGCGAGGACCGGGATCTCGAACAGGATGGTGTGCAGCCAGGGGCCGCGGATCGTGATGTCGATCTCCCCCGGGCTCTCGCCCGCGCCGAGCCGCAGGTACTTCTCGTTGAACTGGAACAGGCCCAGGAAGTCGACGAAGTCCGACTTCATGAAGCGCAGGTTGCGCAGGTAGGCGAGCTCCTCTTCGCGGAACCTGAGCGCGTAGAGCGCCGCGATCTCCGCGCGGATCGCGTCGAGATGAGAACGCAGCTCGACGCCCTCGGTGCGGCACCTGAACCGGTATTCGACCTGCGCGCCGGGAAAGTGGTGCAGCACGACCTGCATCATGGTGAACTTGTACAGGTCGGTGTCCAGCAACGACTGGATGATCATGCGTGCCGCATTGTAACCTTACGCGAATGTGCGGCCGCTACGCGCTCCATAGCCACCCCGACGTGGTAGCGCTCCAGTTCAAGCTTGCCTGCGCGCCCGAAACCGAGGCGCGCTACAACATCCATCCGTCCAACGACATCCTGGTCGTGCGACAGCACGCCCAGCGAGGCCGCGTCTGCGACCGGTCTCGCTGGGGCCTGGTGCCGAGCTGGGCCAAGGACGCGAGCATCGGCAATCGCCTCGCCAACGCGCGCGGCGAGACGATCGCCGACAGGCCTGCGTTCAAGGCCGCCTTCAGGCAGTGGCGTTGCCTGGTGCCGGCCAGCGGATTCTACGAATGGAAAACGACGCGGTCGGGGAAGCAGCCGTACTACGTTCACCCCGCGGGCGACGAGCTGTTCGGGCTGGCCGGCATCACCGAGCTCTGGCGAGGGCAGCTGCGCACGGTCTGCCTGATCACGACCAATGCGAACGAGTTGATGCGCCCTATCCACGACCGCATGCCCGTCATCGTGCCGCGACAGGACTACGACGCCTGGCTCGATCCCCGCAATCGCGCTGCCGGGCAATTCATCCGGCCCTACCCGGCGCATCTCATGCGCACCCATCCGGTCGGCAAGGCGGTGAGCGACCCCGCCAACGAAGGCGCCGGCTTGATCGAGCGGATTTGATCGGCCGGCTCATACTGGATATACTTCCAGTGTAAGGAGGCCCAGTATGGAAGAACTGACGGCTCGACAGACCGAGATCCTGCGCCTGGTGCGCCAACTGACCGAGGTATCGGGCTATCCGCCGACGCGCGCCGAGATCGCGGCGCGGATGGGCTTTCGCTCGGTCAACGCCGCCGAGCAGCATCTGCGCGCCCTCGAGAAAAAGGGCGCGATCGAGATTTCCTCGGGCGCCTCGCGCGGCATCCGTGTGCGCGATTCGCGTCAGGCGAACCGGCCCGGGCGCCTGCTCGAGCTGCCGGTGGTCGGGCGCGTCGCCGCCGGCAGCCCGATTCTCGCGGAGGAGCATGTGCAGGGCCGCTACCAGGTCGATCCGAACCTGTTCACGCCGCGCGCCGATTACCTGCTGCGCGTGCGCGGCATGTCGATGCGCGACGCCGGCATCCTCGAGGGCGACCTGCTCGCCGTGCACCGCACGCAGGACGCGCGCAGCGGCCAGATCGTGGTGGCGCGGCTCGCCGACGAAGTGACCGTGAAGCGCCTGCGGCGCCGCGGGCATGCAGTGCAGCTGCTGCCCGAGAACCCGGAATTCGAGACCATCGAAGTCGACCTGCGACGCGACCCGCTCACCATCGAAGGTATTGCGGTCGGCGTGATTCGGAACGACAGGAATATGTAAAAATGGCGCAGGCTTCTCCGCCTGCGCATGAATCACTCCACCACCGCCAGCGATACCCAGCCCGCGACCGGCAGTACCGCTGCGGGGATCGCCGCGGGTCGGCGCGAGCGGTCCGACCCGCGCCTGGTCCTCGCCGACCGCGTCGAGCAGCTCTACAGCCAGCTGCCTCTCGGCATCGCCGCGACCGTCGTCATCGGCCTGATCGCGGCGCTGGAGCTGCGCGAGGGCCGCATCATCGAGCTGGTGGTGTTCTGGGGCGGCCTGCTGCTGCTGGTGAGCGCGCTGCACGCGGCGCTTTACTTCGCCTATCGGCGCAGCGCAGGCAGATTGGAGCAAGGCGAGCAGTGGTTGCGCTGGCTGGGCATCGGCGCGTTCGCCGCCGGCGTCACCTGGGGGTTTGGGGCGTCGGTGTTCTTTCCGTCGCATGCCGACGAGCGCCAGGTGTTTCTCGCTTTCCTGCTGTCCGGAGTCATGTCGGGCGGCATTCCAGTGTACGCCGCATCCTGGCCGATCTTCGCCGCCTACGCGGCCGGCATTGCGATTCCTTTCACCTACGTCCTGGCCACCTTCGGCAACCGCCTGTTCGCGGAGATCGCGCTGCTGGTGCCGCTGTTCTACGGCGTCAGTGTCGCCATCGCCTATCGCCTGAACCGGGTGTTCCACTCGGGCTACCGTCTGCGCCACGCGTACGGCAAGCTGACCGAGGATTACGGCGTGCTGAACCAGCGGCTCGAGCTGCAGCTGGTCGAGCTCGAGGAGGCGCGGCGCCAGGTCGAGGCGAGCGGCCGCAAGCTGGCGCTGTTCGCCGAGCGCGCGCCGATCGCCGTTCTCGAGATCGATCCCCGGGGCATCGTCACCGCGGTCAACCACGCCGCCGAGCTTCTCTTCGGATACGCGGCGGCCGAGCTGATCGGCGGAGACGTCAAACGCCTGGTGCTGCCCGAGTTCCATGCCGAGTTCGACGGCCACTGGAGGCGGATGGCCGAGACCCGCCAGCCCCTGGCCGGCCTCAGAATCCGCAACTCGCGGCGCGACGGCATCGAGCTGGTGTGTGAATGGACGGTCACGCCGCTGGTCAATCCCGAGGGAGACATCGTTTCGGTCATCGCCCAGGGCCAGGATGTGACACGGCAGATCGAGGCCGAGCGCATGAAGAAGGAGTTCACCTCGACGCTCAGCCACGAGCTGCGCACGCCGCTCACCTCGATCATCGGCTCGCTGCAGCTGGTCAATTCCGGCGTGGCCGGCGAGCCGTCGAGAGACGTGGGCGAGCTGACCCTGGTCGCCGAGCGCAACGCGCAGCGCCTGCTCGACATCATCAACGACATCCTCGACATCGAGAAGATCGAGTCCGGCACCATCAGCATGGAGCCCGAAGTGCTCGCGATCGACGCCCTGGTGCGCGAGGCGATCGTGCTCAACGAGGGCTTCGGCGAGCGCTTCAAGGTGCGCTTCGAGGCGCGCGGCGAGCTGCCCGGGCGCGAAGTGTACGTCGACCGCAAGCGGCTGCTTCAGGTGATGACCAACCTGCTCTCGAATGCCGCGAAGTTCTCGCCCGAGTGGGGCAAGGTGGAGATCACGCTCGAAGAGAGCGGCGCGAACATCCGCGTCGGCGTGCACGACCGCGGCCCGGGCATTCCGGAGGAGTTCCGCAGCCGCATTTTCGGCCGCTTCGCCCAGGCGGACTCGACCGCTTCGCGCCAGAAGGGCGGCACCGGGCTCGGGCTCGCCATCTGCAAGCGGATGATCGAGCTGATGCACGGACGCATCGGTTTCGAGGACCGCGCCGGCGGCGGCACGACGTTCTGGTTCGAGCTGCCCAAACACCCCAGGAAGGAGTCCTGATGCCTGATCGACCGCTGACCCGCATCTGCTACGTCGAGGACGACGAGGACATCCAGCGCATCGTGCGCATGTCGCTTGAGCGGGTCGGCAAGATGACGGTCGAGATCGTCGGCGACCCGACCACGGCGATCGAGGCGATGACCGCTTTCCGCCCCGACCTGGTGATGCTCGACTGGATGATGCCGGCGCTGGACGGTCCGGCCCTGTTCCGCCAGATGCAGCTGCGGCCGGAGACCAAGGCGCTGCCGGTGGTGTTCATCACCGCCAAGGCCTCGCAGCGCGACCTGGACGAGCTGATAGCGATGGGCGCCGCCGGGGCGATTTCCAAGCCGTTCTCGCCCAAGGACCTGCCGGAGCAGCTGCGCGCGATCTGGGCGAAGCTGCCTTAGTGCAGCAGCTTCTCGGTCCTGTCGGCCGCCACCGGCGAGGCGGCCTGGAAGTACAGGCGCGACAGAAACCCGATGACCTCGTCGGCGTTGCGAAAGCGCGCGTCGCGGTCTTTCTCGACCAGCTTGTCGAGCAGCCGCTGGTACCTGGCAAGGGCCTCAGGCAGGGCCGGCGGCGGTGTATTCAGATGGTGCAGGGCCACCTCGACCGCCGTCGCTCCGTCGAAAAGGTGCCGGCCGGTCAGCATCTGGAAGAGCAGCACCCCGGCGCTGTAAATATCGGTGCGCAGGTCGAGCGCCCGGCCTTGCACCTGCTCGGGGCTCATGTAGCGCGGCGTGCCGAGGATCTCGCCGTGACCGGTGCGGTCCGCCGCATCGATGTGCTTGGCGATGCCGAAATCGACCACGGCCAGGCTGCCGTCGGTGCGGAACATCAGGTTCTGCGGCTTGAGGTCGCGGTGCAGGATGCCTTTTTCGTGGATGTCGCCCAGCGCGAACATGAGGTCGCGAAACAAGCGCACGGCTTCCTCTGCAGGGAGCGCCTTGCCGCCGAGCCGCTTGTTGAGGTCGCCGCCCTCGAAGAACTCCATCACCAGGTAGGCATGGCCATCGGAGGCGCCGTGGGTGTAGATGCGCGCGACGTGCCGGCTCTGGATGCGCTCGACCAGGGCGTACTCCTCCATGAACCGCGCCAGGGCATTGCGGTCCGACATCACCTCGGAGCGAAGGATCTTGACCACCAGCGGCTCGTCGTCGCCTTCGCGCGAGGCGAGATAGACGCGCGACATGCCGCCCTCGCCGATCAGGTGCAGCACCTTGATGCCGGGAATCTGCATCCGCGCGCCGAGCGACTGGCCTTCCATGCGCGCGGCGAGCTCGGGCGAAAGCGTTCTTTCGCTCGCGTTGGCAGTGAGGTCGCGCACTGAGGTGATCAGCCTCTCTCGCGTCAGTTCCTGCTTGCGCTGGTAGTCGTCCGCGCCGGCCTTCATGGCGCGCACCGCGATGATCTCGTTGCCCGCTCCCGTGAGAAACAGGATCGGCGGGCAGTCGGCGCGGCGCTTGAGTTCCTGCAGCCACTGCAGGCCGTCGCCGCGCCCCAGCATGTAGTCGAGGATCACCACGTCGTAGCTGCCTAGCGCAAACGAAGCCGCGGGGATGTCATGGTCGAGCGGGTCGTACTGGTCGACCTCGCTGTCGGGCCACTGCTGCTTGATGTAACGCTCTAGGAGGTTACGCAGATCCACGTCATCGTCGATGATCAGGATGCGCATTGCTCACTCAAACGCGATCTGCACCTTCGACAGGTAATCGCCGTACTGCGCGATATGGGCTTCGAGCGACGCCCGGTCGCCGCTGCGCGCCCCGTCCTCGATCTCCTGGCCGAGGACCGACACGTGCGCGAAGCCATAGGAATTGCCGACGCCCTTCATGCGGTGCCCGAGCTGGCGCAGCTGCTCGAAGTCGGCCGCCGCCAGCGCCACCTTGAGCGTCTCCAGCTCCTTGTTGCGGTTGCGCAGGAATGCCGGGATCAGGTCTTCCAGGTCCTTGGCGACCGTGACCTTGTACGCTTCATCGTTCATGATCTCAATTATAGGGGGCAGCCGTTTCCCCCTCCCCGTCCATTGTCAGGGTTTGTCAAGCAACGCCTGTCTCGCGCGCGGCAGATGCGGATGCACGCAGAGTGCCGCGTAGAACGCGAAGCGGGCTTCATCCGGGGCGCCGCTGCCGAGCAGGATCTCGGCGAAGTGAAGCATGGCGGCGAAATGGCGCGGCTCGAGCTCGAGCGTGCGGCGGATGTCGCATAAGCACTCGTCGTCGCGCCCGAGCAGGTAGTACAGCGCCGCGCGCTTGTGCCAAGCCTCGGCGAAGTCCGGCGCGCTGCGCAGCAGGGTGCTCAGGCGCGTCTCGGCGATGTCGTAGCGCCTCGCGGCAATGTCGCGCGTGGCCAGGTCGAGGGCCTCGGCGGCCGCCCGGTGCGGATGGTGCATCCATGCGTCCCAGATGCGATCCTCCGTGCGCAGCGCCTCGTCCGGCCCGCCGCAAGCGGCGAGCCGGGTGAAAAGCGCATCCAGCGCCAGCAATGTCCGCGCCGGCCGCCGGGCGCGACGGTCAGCGATCAGACCAAGGATGTCGACGCGGGTCGCCATCGTTTGAGTCGATACTAGCATCTCAATGAAAATCGCGGGATGCAGCCGCCAGGGATCCCAGCAGCGCGCTGTGATCGAACAGGCGCCGCGCGACCAGATGCACGACCTCGCCGTCGCGCTCGATCACGCCCTGCACTCCCAGCAGCCGCGCGCCGAGCAGCTCGCCGCGCTGCCGCCCGGCCAGACGATTCCACACCACCACGTTGATGCAGCCGGTTTCGTCCTCGAGCGTGACAAAGATCACGCCGCTCGCGGTGTCGGGACGCTGCCGGCAGGTGACCAGCCCGGCAACGTGCGCGGTGCCGCCGTGGGGGCGGAGGCGGAGCTCTTCCGCGGTGAGGAGTCGAAGCCTGCTCAAGCGGCTTCGCAGCAGCGCGAGCGGATGGCGGCCGAGAGTCAGCCCGAGGCTGGCGTAGTCGGCGATGATGTCCTCGCCTTCGCGCGGCGGCTCGAGCGCCGGCAGGGGCTCGGTCGCCGGCGCATCGAGCGGCGCTCGGCGCCCGGCGCCCGCAGCGCTCCAGTGCGCGAGGCGCCGATGACCGGCGAGGGATCGCAGCGCTCCGGCGGCCGCCAGGCAGCGCAGGTCCTTGCGATGCAGATCGAGAGCGTAAACCGAAGCGTAAGGCCTGCCCGCGGCAAGGCGTTTTCCCGCCTCCTCCGATAAGCCCTTGACCATGCGCAGGCCCAAGCGCAGCGCAGCGTTTTCCAGCGTGCAGTCCCAGTCGCTCAGGTTGACGTCCGGCGGCTTGACTTCGACGCCGTGGCGCTGCGCGTCCTGCACGAGCTGGGAGGGAGAATAAAAACCCATCGGCTGGCTGTTGAGCAGCGCGGCGCAGAACGCCGCCGGCCGGTGGCACTTCAGCCATGACGAGACATACACCAGCAGCGCGAAGCTCGCCGAGTGGGACTCCGGGAAACCGTATTCGCCGAAGCCGAGGATCTGGCGGTAGATCGCGTCGGCGAACTCCCGGCTATAGCCGTTCCTCGTCATTCCGCTCTTCAGCTTGTCCTCGAACTGCTGCAGGCTGCCCGATCGACGCCACGCCGCCATGGAGCGGCGCAGCCGATCGGCCTCGCCGGGGGTGAAATCCGCGGCGACCATCGCCAGCTGCATCACCTGCTCCTGGAAGATCGGCACGCCCAGGGTTCTTTCCAAAACTTTCTTTACTTCGAGGCTGGGATAGGCCACGGGCTCGACCCCGCGCCGGCGCCGCAGGTAGGGATGCACCATGCCGCCCTGGATCGGGCCGGGACGCACGATCGCCACCTCGATCACCAGGTCGTAGTAGTTCTCCGGCCGCAGGCGCGGCAGCATGCTCATCTGCGCGCGCGACTCGATCTGGAACACGCCGACGGTATCGGCCTTCTGGATCATCGCGTAGACCGCAGGGTCCTCGACCGGAACATCCTGCATTTTCATGCCGACAAAATGCAGGGCTCTTCTGATGGCGGAAAGCATGCCCAGGGCGAGTACGTCCACTTTGAGCAGCCCCAGCGCCTCGAGGTCGTCCTTGTCCCACTGGATCACCGTGCGCTCGGGCATGGCGGCGTTCTCCATCGGCACCAGCTCGGCGAGCGGTCCGCGCGAGATGACGAAGCCGCCGACGTGCTGCGAAAGGTGACGGGGAAAACCTCGCAGCCTCTGCGCCAGCTCGAACCACTGGCTGGTCGGCTCGAGCGGGTGATCCCAGAAGGCAAAGCTCTTCGCCACGCGGTCGATCTCCTCGGGCGGGAAACCGAGGGCCTTGCCTACGTCGCGCACCGCGCTCTTCGCCCGGTAGCAGATCACCGTGGCTGCAAGCGCGGCGCGGCTGCGCGTGTACTTGCTGTACACGTACTGGATCACCTCCTCGCGCCGCTGGTGCTCGAAGTCGACGTCGATGTCCGGCGGCTCGTTGCGCTCCTTCGACACGAAGCGCTCGAACAGCATACTCATCCTCGCCGGATCGACCTCGGTGATGCCGAGCGCATAGCACACCACCGAATTGGCGGCCGATCCCCTGCCCTGGCAGAGAATGCCGTTCTGCCTGGCGTAGCGCACCACATCGTGCACCGTCAGGAAGAACGGCTCGTAGCGCAGCTCGGCGATCAGGGCGAGCTCGTGCCCGACCAGCTCGGCGACCTTCGCCGGCACGCCGGAAGGAAACCGCTCGCGCAGCCCTTCGGCGGTGAGCCGGCGCAGCCAGCTCGTCGGCGTTTCTCCTTCGGGCACCAGTTCTTCCGGGTATTCATATCGCAATGACTCGAGTGAAAAGTGGCAGCGTTCGGCCAGCGTCAGCGTCTCGGCCAGCAGCTCGGGCGGATAGAGCTGCGCGAGGCGCAGGCGCAGCCGCAGATGCCGCTCGGCGTTCGGGTAGAGATGGTGCCCGCATTCGTTCACCGGCCGCCGCAGCCGGATGGCGGTGAGCACGTCCTGCAGCCGCCTGCGCGAGCGCAGGTGCATGTGCACGTCGCCCGCCGCGGCGAGCGGCAGGCCCGAGCGCCGCGAAAGCTCCTTCAGCGAATTCAGCCTGGCGCGGTCATTCGGGCCGCAATGCAGCTCAACTGCAATCCATGCATTACCAGGAAAAGCTTTTGCAAGCCATTCAGCATGACTGAAATCCTCCGGAATCCATAACACCAGGACCTCTTTGCCGCTCAATGCCTCCACATCCGTGCGCGCTAACGAATAAGAGCCCTTCTTGCTGCGGCGCCTCCCGATGGTGATCAGCGATGAAATCGCGCCGTAGGAACGACGGTCCGTGGCGAGGAGCACCAGTTTGAGGCCTTCCTGCAGACGAATCTCGGTTCCCAGGATCAGCTTCAGCTGCGGATGCTCCTTGGCCGCCATGTGCGCCCTAACGGCGCCGGCGAGCGAGCATTCGTCGGTGATGGCGAGCGCCGAGTAGCCGAGCGCCGCGGCGCGCTCCACCAGCTCCTCGGCGTGCGAAGCGCCGCGCAGGAAGCTGAAATTCGACAGGCAGTGCAGCTCGGCGTAGTCAGGCAAACAGGCCATGCAGGAACCATGCCCCGGCTTCGCGGTAAACCCAGCCCAGGGAAGAATCGGAAAAGCGGGCGATGAAGTAGTCGCGCCGCGCGTCATCGCCGTCCCACCAGCCGCACTCGATGCGCTCGGGGCCGGCGAGCAGCTGCAAGTCGTCTTCGCGCATCGGGCGCGGCGCCTGGAGCAGCCATAGCGGGCGTGGGCCGGGATGCCTGAACTCGCGCGGATCCCATTCGCCGGGCTCGACGCGCCGCCAGCTGTATTCAGGACGATGATCCGGATGAGTCGCCAGGCCGTAGACCGCGTCGGGGCCGAGGCGCGCCTGCAGCCGCTCGGCGAGACGCCCCCAGCCCTCGTCCTCGGCGAGCGCGTCGCCGAACATCCCCGCGGTGCGCGCGTGCAGCGGCGAAAAATCGCCGGCCTCGAGCCGGATCGCTTCCACCGGGCAGGAGAGCGACAGCGTCGCCAGTTTCTCGCGCAGCAATTGCCCCAGGCGCTCGGCTTCGCGCGCCGGCGAAGCGAGCCGCACTTCGACAACAGTCGATGCCTCGGATTGAAGCAAAATCAAGGTAAAACCACGCACCCCGGCGTGGCGCGCCGCAAGCAGGCCCTCAAGCTGGACCAGCAGCCGGCGCGCGGCGAACAGCAGGCCGTCGGCATGGCTCACCCCTGCCGGCAGCTCGAGCTTGGCGGCGAAGCGCGGCGGCGGCATGAAGTACTCGCGTGCTTCGGGCACCGTGCCGAGAGCGCGATCGAGATCATCGAGCAACGCCTGCCCGCAACGCCGCGCCAGCCCATCGCGCGGCAGCTTCAGCAATTCTCCAATGGTGGAAATGCCGATATTCTTGAAAAACGCGTCGTCATCAAAACCGGTGACTGCCAAGGGCAACTCTTCAAGCCTCGCCCCGTTACCGCGCGCGCGCCAGAGCGCTGCGCGCGCCGCCGGCGCAACGGCGAGCTGCGCGGTGAGCTCCATGGCGTCAAGCCCTTCGCGCAGCCGCTCGAGAAGGTGCTCCAGCCCGCCGAACAGCCGCAAGCTGCCCTCGACCTCGAGAAGCAAGCCGTGCGGCGGCTCGAGCGAAACCCTAGGCGTGAACTGGCAGGCCCAGGCTGCGACGTGCTCGAGCGTCCCGGGAGACAGGCGGGGAAGATGGAGAGCGATCCAAAGCATGGAGAGGACTTTTCAGGGGCACGCGCAGCGGCGCGGCGGCTGGCGCGCCACGGCGCTTCAGAATGCGGACGGCGAGCTCGCCCTGGACCGGCTCGAGCGCGATGCGCAGGCAGGCGGGCGAAGACTCGCGCGCCGCTTCGCGGGGGCGGAACAGCGCGACCAGGGCGCAGCTCGCTTCGGCGGCGACCGCGAGGCGCCGCAGCTCCGCGTAGCGGGCGTTGTAAAACCACGCCAGCAGCGCATGGCAGGTGCCCGAGCGCAGCGCCTGTTCGGCGGCCCACAAGCTGTCGCGGCGCCCGGGTGCCCGCACCACGGCCAAGCGGGCAAGATCGACACCGGCGGCGGCGAGCGCGGGTGCATAAGGCAGGTGCGGCGGCGCGAGCCAGATCACGCGCTTGCCCGCGGTGGTCAGCGCAGCGAGCGCGGGCAGCAGCAGCCGCAGCTCGCCGATCCCCTGCTGCAGGCCGAGGATCTCGGTGAGCCCGCCGGTCGGCCAGCCGCCCCCCGGCAACTCGCCGTCCAGGACCGAAAACCCGCTGGGGACGACGGCAGCACGGGAAAAGGATGCTCCGCCGCGCCAGACGGGATGCCGCTGGAGGATGTCTTCGAGGGCCACCACCATAACTGTATTTTTATACAGTATTACTGCCGCCGGCAAGGGGGGCTATGATGATTTTCAACAGGAGGCGCCATGGCGAAATTCAGCGTGCGGGTGAACGGCGAGCGCAAGACCCTGTCGGTCGACGCCGACACTGCGCTGCTCTACGTCTTGCGCAATGACATCGGACTCAACGGGCCCAAGTTCGGTTGCGGGCTCGCCCAATGCGGCGCCTGCACCGTGCTGGTCGGCGGCAAGCCGGTGCGCTCCTGCGTAACCCCGATGTCGGCCGTCAAGGAGCCGGTCACCACCATCGAAGGCCTCGGCACGCTGGAAAAGCTGCACCCGCTGCAGCGCGCGTTCATCGAGGAGCAGGCCTGCCAGTGCGGCTACTGCGGCAACGGCATGGTGATGTCGGCCAAGGCGCTGCTCGAGCGCAATCGTGCCCCGACGGCAGGCCAGATCCGGCAGGCGCTGAACGGCCACCTGTGCCGCTGCGCCTCGCACAATCGCATCGTGCGTGCCGTGCTGCGCGCGGCGAAGGAGATGCGGTCATGAGTTCGCGCCGGCAATTCCTCAAGTCGAGCGGCGCATTGGTTATCGGCTTGCACCTCGCGCCGGAACTCGCGCTCGCACAGGCCTCTCCTGCCCGCCTGCCCGGCAGCCTCAACAACAACCGCATGCTGGACGCATGGCTGCGCATCGACCCGAATGGCAGCGTGACCCTCTTCAGCGGCAAGATCGAGCTGGGCCAGGGCATCGGCACCGCGCTGTCGCAAATCGCAGCCGATGAGCTCGACCTCGATCTGAAACGCATCGCCATAGTCCACGGCGACACGGCGCTGACGCCGGACGAGGGGCAAACCGCCGGCAGCCTGTCGGTGGAGCAAAGCGGCACCGCTTTGCGGTTCGCCTGCGCCGAGGCGCGCGAGCTCCTGCTGTCCGCGGCCGCGGCCAAGCTCGGCACCGCGCCGGGCGCGCTGAAAGTCGCCGATGGCACCATCGCGGGGCCGAGCGGCGCAAGCCTCACCTATTGGGATCTGGCGGGCGACGCGCAATTGAAGCGCGAGGCCACGGGTCAGGCGAAGCCCAAGCCGCCGGCGGAGCACCGCTGGGTCGGCAAGAGCATCGCCCGGCGCGACATCCCGAAGAAGTTCACCGGCGGCGCGGCGTACGTGCAGGACATCCGGCTTCCCGGCATGCTGTTTGGCCGTGTCGTGCGGCCGCCGTCGCCCGACGCCGAGCTCGTATCGCTCAAGGAAGCGGCGGTGCGTGGTGTGCGCGGCGTGGTCGCGCTGGTGCGCGACGGCCGTTTCCTCGCCGTGGCGGCCGAGCGCGAGGAACAGGCGGTTCGCGCGCGCGAGGCATTGAAGAAGGCGGTAGTGTGGAAAGAGCGCGCCTCGCTGCCGCCCGCGGGAGACGCCCTGTACGAGCACATGATGGCTCTGCCGGCGGCGGGGCAAACAGTCACCGAGAAGACCTCCGCCACGGCGGCGCCGGCGGTGAAGAGTCTCGAGGCGCGCTATACGCGGCCGTACCAGGCGCATGGCTCCATCGGCCCGTCGTGCGCCGTGGCGCAATGGCAGGAAGGCAAGCTCGCCGTGTGGACGCACAGTCAGGGCGTGTTCCCTTTGCGCGCCGACCTGGCCAAGCTGTTCGGCGTCGAGCCGGCGGCGGTACGCTGCACGCACGTCGAGGGCGCAGGCTGCTACGGCCACAACGGGGCTGACGACGTGGCGCTCGACGCGGCGTTGCTCGCCCGCGCGACGGGCGGCCGGCCGGTGAAGCTGCAATGGATGCGCGACGACGAGTTCATGTGGGAGCCGTACGGCTCGGCGATGGTGATGAAGCTCGCTGGCGGTCTCGACTCGCTAGGCAATATCGTCGGCTGGTCGCATGAGCTGTGGAGCCATCCGCATAGCACGCGCCCCGGGGCATCGGCCGGCGTGAATCTGCTCGCCGCGCAGCACCTGGCGAATCCGCTGCTGCGGCAGCTGCCGGCAGACGTGCCGCAGCCGGCGGGCGGGTCGGACCGCAACTCGATTCCCCTGTACGAGTTCCCGAACGTCAAAGTGGTGAAGCACTACATCCCGGAGGCGCCGCTGCGCACCTCCGCGCTGCGCACGCTCGGCGGCTACGCCAACGTGTTCGCGCTCGAGTCTTTCATGGATGAGCTCGCAGCCGCGGCGCAGGCCGACCCGGTGGAGTTCCGCTTGCGCCATCTGAAGGATCCGCGCGCCCGCGCGGTGATCGAGGCGGCTGCGCAGCGCGCCGGCTGGACGTCGAAGGCGCGCGGCGACGGCACGCGCGGCCGGGGGTTCGCCTTCGCCAGATACAAGAACCTCGCCTGCTACTGCGCCATCGCGGCCGACGTCACGGTGGATCGCAAGAGCGGCAAGGTCCGCGTCACGCGCGCAGTGGCAGCCGTCGACGTCGGACAGGTCGTCAATCCCGACGGCGTCGTCAACCAGGTCGAGGGCGGCTTGATCCAGTCGGCAAGCTGGACCCTCAAGGAAGCGCTGCGCTTCGACCGCACGCGCGTCACCACGCGTTCCTGGGCTGACTATCCCATCCTGCGCTTCGAGGAAGTGCCGCAAGTCGAGGTCGTCATTCTCAACCAGCCGAACGAGCGCTGCCTCGGCGTTGGCGAGGGCTCGCAGGGCCCGGCGGCAGCCGCGATCGCCAATGCCATTACCAACGCCACGGGTGTACGGCTGCGCGACCTGCCATTTACCCCGGCGCGAGTGAAAGCGGCCCTGGCCTGAGGACCCGCTACCTCAGTCGACCACCGCCACCACCTGGATCTCGATCAGCTGCTCGGGCTCGCCCAGCTCGAGCACGGCCATGTTGGTCGTCGCCGGCTTGTGGTTGTGAGGCGCGAAATACGAGTTCACCACGGCGCTCGCCCTGCCGATGTCGCCCATGCGCGGCCGCGCACGGAAGATGAACACGTGCACCACGTCCTTTGGCGAAGCGCCGGCAGCTTTCAGGGTTTCCATGATGCCGTCCATGGTCTGCCGGGTCTGCGCCTCCAGATCGTTGGGCAGGTATTTCAGGATCTGCTCGCGCTTGTGCGGGTGATCGTGATAGACCGGCAGCGCGGTGCCGCCGGCCAGCCAGAGGATCTTGCCGCTCTTGATCTTGATTGCCGGCGAGAACGGCATGAAGACGCTTTTGTCGTAGTTCGGATGATGCACGATCTCGAGGTGATCGCCGCTTTGCGCGCGAGCGGGCGATGCGAGGCAGGCGGTGACGCTGAATGCAATCAGTGCAATATTTTTCATTCCAGTTCCCCCGGTGGTGAAAACAACGTGGGCGCTACTGGGCAGTAATACCGGCAGCGCGGATAATCTTGCCCCAATCGACGACCTCCCTGCGTACGAAATCGGCGAATTGCCCGGCGCTCATCGGCGAAAAGGTCGCGCCCTCCGTTTCGACGCGCTTGCGCATTTCGGGCGTATTCATGACCTTCACGACCTCCGCATTGAGCAGGCGAACGATTTCCGCCGGCGTGCCGGCCGGCGCGAAGAGCCCGATCCAGTTGTTCGCATCGAAACCGCGCAGCGCGGCCTCCGACACCGTGGGCAGGCCCGGCAGAGCCTTGGTTCGCGCCGAGCGTATGGAGGCTAGCGCCTTCAGCTTGCCGGCTTTGACGTGCGGCAGCGCGGTCGGCATGGTGGCGAACATCATTTGAATCTGTCCGCCCAGGAGATCGGTCAGCGCGGGCAC
>DATILQ010000191.1:0-45071 GCA_035476235.1 Burkholderiales bacterium | reverse complement strand
TTGTATAGGCTTTCGTAATCCCCAAAACATAGTGGAGATGGTGGGGGCCGATTCCGGCTCCGGCGGCCGCGGCACCTGCGACGCAGTTCGACGAGGTGACGAACGGATAGGTGCCGTGGTCGATATCCAGCAGCGAGCCTTGCGC
Source organism: Burkholderiales bacterium (assembly GCA_035476235.1). GTDB lineage: Bacteria > Pseudomonadota > Gammaproteobacteria > Burkholderiales > SG8-39 > SCGC-AG-212-J23. The sequence continues at coordinate 44,926 of DATILQ010000191.1, read as the reverse complement.
GCCTTCGAACAAGAGATTTTTTCCGCTTCTATTGGCTTGGTAGAGCGCGCGCGGCACATCCGCCACCAGCGGCGCCAGGCGCGGGGCGAGCGCGAGAGTCTCGTCCATCACCTGGTTGTAGCTCAGCTCGGGCTGATGGAAGTAGTTCTTCAGAACGAAATTGTGGAACTCGAGCACCCCTTGCAGCTTCTCGGCGAAACGCACCGGCTTGAGCAGGTCCTGCAGCCGGATCGCGCGCCGCGCCACCTTGTCTTCATACGCCGGACCGATCCCGCGTCCGGTGGTGCCGATCTTGTTGGCGCCCTGGGCCGCTTCGCGCGCCTGGTCGAGCGCGCCGTGGTAGGCGAGGATCAGCGGACAGGCTTCCGAGATGCTGAGTCTGGGCGCCACTGCCACCCCCGCGGCCTCGAGCTCGTCCATTTCCTGCACCAGCGCCTGGGGCGAAAGCACGACACCATTGCCGATGTAGCAATGCACGTTGCCGTGCAGGATGCCCGAGGGGATGAGGTGCAGCACGGTCTTCTTGCCGGCGATGACCAGCGTGTGCCCGGCGTTGTGCCCGCCCTGGAAGCGCACCACGCCCTGGGCGCGGTCGGTCAGCCAGTCGACGATCTTGCCCTTGCCCTCGTCGCCCCACTGCGTGCCGATCACCACGACGTTGCGCGCGCTCATCGCACCGCGCCCGCCAGGCTTCGCAGATAGATCGAAAAGCCGGTGGCGGGGCGCGCCCGTCCGAAGGCCTTGCCGACCTCGTCGTAGCGCCCACCCCGCGCGACTGCGCCGGTCACGCCGTCGCAATACGCGTCCAGCACTACGCCGGAATGGTAGTGATAGCCGCGCAGCTCTGCCAGATCGAAACTCACCGGCAGCTTGCACGCCTTCGCGAGCCTGCGCAGCGTAGCGAGCGCTCCGGTGAGACCTGCGAGGCGTGGCAGTTCTTTCTCTGCCGCGGCCAGGACCTCGGCTCCGCCATACAGCTCCGGCAACAGGAGAATCGCGCTTCTGACCTTCGCCTCGAGCGCGCGCGACAGATTCCTCAGCTCGGGGACATCCTTTCTCTGCAGCGCTTCGAACAGCTGCGCCTCCAGCTCGGGGCCGGCCTGCGCGGCACGCGCGAGCGAGCGGAACACCGCGACGTGGCCGATGGCGATGCGCGCGTTGCGCACGCGGGCGAGCTGCAGGGCCTTGCACAGCAGCTGCAGGATCTCGAGATCGGCTTCGACCCCGGCGTCGCCGTAACGCTCGGCGCCGATCTGGATCGGCTCGCGCGTCGCGCCCGGGCTTGCCGGCCGCGTGTGCAGCACGCTGCCGCAATAGCACAGCCGCGTCACCCCTTTGCGGTTGAGCAGGTGCGCGTCGATGCGCGCCACCTGCGGCGTGATGTCGGCGCGCAGGCCCATCATCCTGCCCGAGAGCTGGTCGACCACCTTGAAGGTGCGCAGCTCGAGGTCGCGCCCGGTGCCGGTGAGCAGCGAGTCCATGTACTCAAGCAGAGGCGGCATCACCAGCTCGTAGTCATGCTTGAAGAAAAGATCCAGGATCTTCCTTCTCAACTGCTCGATGCGCGCCGCTTCTGCCGGAAGAATATCCTCGATGTACTCCGGGAGCAGCCAGCGCATCAGCTTCTTGCCCAAAGCAGGAGGAGCAGCCCGACGAGCATCGAGCTCAGCCCGACGAAGCGGATCTGGCCGTCGGTCATCTGCGTGATGCGGCGGAACGTCTCGCGCCAGAGATTGGGCGCGATGAACGGCAGCACGCCTTCCAGGATGAGCATCAGGGCGAGCGCCAGGAGAAAGGTGGTGCCCATCGCTCACTTTCTGGTGGACTGGCGGCCGAAGGCGTCCTTGAGGTAGCGGAAGAAATCGGAGTTCGGCTCGAGCAGCATCAGGTCGTTCCTGCCCCGGAAGGTCGAGCGGTAGGCTTCCATGCTGCGGTAGAACGAGAAGAACTCCGGGTTCTGCGAGAAGGCCTGCGCGTAGATATTGGCCGCCTTGGCATCGCCTTCGCCGCGCACGCGCTGCGCGTCGCGGTAGGCGACGGCGAGAATCACCTCGCGCTGGCGATCGGCGTCGGCGCGGATGCGCTCGGCCTCGGCGAAGCCGGTCGAGCGCAGCTCGTTGGCGATGCGCTTGCGCTCGGCCTCCATGCGGCGGTAGACCGACTCGCTCACGTCCTGCGGCAGGTCGACGCGCTTCAGCCGCACGTCGATGATGACGACGCCGATGCGCTTCAGGTCCTGGTCGACCTTCTCGCGCACGCTGTTCATGATGTGATCGCGCTCGCCCGACACCACGTCGTGGACCGTGCGCAGGCCGAACTCGTCGCGCAGGCTGCCCGCGACGGTCTGCTTGATGCGCGTCTGCGCGCGGAACTCGTCACCCTGCACGCTTTTGTAGTACTCGAGCACGTCGGCGATGCGCCATTTCACGAACGAGTCGACCAGCAGCGGCCGGTTGCCCTGCGTCAGGAAGCGCAGCGGCTCGGCGTCGTCGAAGGTGAGGATGCGCATGTCGAACAGGCGCACGTTCTGCAGCAGCGGCCACTTGAAGTGCAGGCCGGGCTCCTTCACGATTTCCCGCGCCTCGCCGAGCTGGAACACGATCGCGTTCTGCCGCTGGTCGACGGTGTACATCGCGCTGGAAGCGAGCAGCGCGATGACCACCAGAACCGCCAGCACCGGACCGAGGGCCCGCATCAGCGCTCCCCCCGCTCGCGGTTGCGCAGCGTCTCGCGCGAGCGCGGCCCGGCCTCGGGCGGCGCCGGCTCGGGCGACGGCCGCTGCGACGCCTGCGACTCCGAAGGGGTGGCGCTGCCGCCCTGCTGCATCAATTTGTCGAGCGGCAGGTACAGCAGGTTGCCCGAGCCGCGGAAGTCCATCATCACCTTGCTGGTCGAGGCGAGGATCTGCTGCATGGTCTCGATGTAGATGCGCTCGCGCGTCACCGCCGGCGCCTTCGCGTACTCTGCCAGCACCTGCTTGAAGCGCGAGGCCTCGCCCTCGGCATTGGCGATCACGCGCTGCTTGTAGCCTTCGGCCTCCTGCAGCAGGCGCGACGCCGCGCCGCGCGAGCGCGGGATGACGTCGTTCGCATAGGCCTGGCCTTCGTTTTTCTGGCGCTCGCGGTCCTGGCCGGCCTTGACCGCGTCGTCGAACGCCGCCTGCACCTGCTCGGGCGGCTGCGCGTTCTGGACGGTAACGGCGCTGATCTGGATGCCGGTGCCGTAGCGGTCGTGGATCACCTGCATCAGGTCGCGCGTCTTGTTGGCGATGTCGACCTGCGTCTCGTACAGGATCGCATCCATGCGGTTCTTGCCGATCACCTCGCGCATCGCGGTCTCGGCGATCTGCATCGCCGACTCGTCCGGGCGGCGCACGTTGAAGATGTACTTGGTCGCGTCCGTCACCACGTACTGCACCGCGAACTGCAGGTCGACGATGTTCTCGTCGTCGGTGAGCATCAGGGATTCCTTGAGCACCTTGGTGCGCACGTTGTTGCGGTAGCCGATCTCGAGCGTGCGCACCTGCTGCAGGTTGACGATCTCGTGCGACTGGATCGGCCACGGCAGCCGCCAGCGCAGGCCCGGGCCGGTCTCCTGCGAGAAGCGGCCGAAGCTGAGCACCACGCCGCGCTGGCCTTCGACCACGATGTAGAAGCCGCTTGCCAGCCACACCGCGAGCACCAGCGCGAACAGCGCTCCGGCACCGCCGCCGAAGCGCCACGACGATGGCGGCGTCGGCGGCTCGTCGCCGCCCCCGCGCCGACGACGTCCGAACAATTCGCTCAGCCTGCGGTTGAAGTTGCGCCACAGCTCGTCCAGGTCGGGCGGGCCCTGGTTGCCGCCGCCCGGGCCCTGCGGACCGCGGGAACCGCCGCGCCCCCAGTTAGGGTCGTTCAATGACATGGACGGCCAGCTAGTGCGTGTGGTGTAGAGACAGCGGTTCGGAAGGCGCCGCGCCGCGCGCCGCTGCTCGGTCGCGCGCGAACTCGGCGATGGCGCCGCGCAACCCCTCCAATCCTGCACCGGTGCGCGCGCTCACGAGAACGCGCGAAATCTTACCATACTGGTCGCGCTCGATCGCCGGCTCCAGCTGCGCGCAATCGATCTTGTTCCAGACGGCGATTGTCGGCACCGCGTCGGCATCGATCTCGCCCAACAGCTTGTCGACTTCGGCCGCCTGCTCGGCGCGAGCCGGCGAGGCCGCGTCCACCACGTGCAGCAGCAGGTCGGCGCGCACGGTTTCCTCCAGCGTGGCGCGGAACGCGGCGATCAGGCTGTGCGGCAGGCTGCGGATGAAGCCGACGGTGTCGGAGAGCACCAGCGGCCCGGCCGCGGGCAGCCACAGGCGCCGCGTGGTGGTGTCGAGCGTGGCGAACAGCTGATCCGCCTCGTAAGCCCTGGCGTGCGCGAGCGCATTGAAGAGCGTCGATTTGCCGGCGTTGGTGTAGCCGACGATCGAAATGGACAGCACGTCCCGCCTGGCGCGTGCCCGGCGCTGCACGGTGCGCTGCTTGTTCAGTGTCTCCAGCTTATTTTTCAGCACGCGGACCCGCTGGCCGATATAGCGCCGGTCGAGCTCGATCTGCTTCTCGCCGGGACCGCCGGTCTTGCCCAAGCCGCCGCGCTGGCGCTCGAGGTGGGTCCAACCGCGCACCAGCCGCGTCGACAAGTGCTCGAGCTGCGCCAGCTCGACCTGCAGCTTGCCCTCGCTGGTCTGCGCGCGCTGCGCGAAGATCTCGAGGATCAGCTCGGTGCGATCGATGACGCGGCGCTGCAGCTCCTTCTCGAGGTTGCGTCCCTGCGCGGGCGACAACGAATGGTTGAAGACCACGCAGGCGGCGTTCAGCTCCGCCGCGGCGCGGGCGATCTCGCCGACCTTGCCGCTGCCGGCATACAGCTTGGAGTCCGGGCGGTTGCGGCGGCCGCGCACTACCTGGTGGCGCCGCACGCCGGCGCTTTCCACCAGGCGCACCACCTCCTCGACGCCCTCGTCGTAGTTCGGGTCGCCGAAGTCGAGGCAAACGAGGATGGCCGCCTGCGGGTCCGCGGCGGCGGCGCGACGGTCTAGCAAAAGCGACGCAGCCCGGACGTCAGGCGGGTTCCTTCTCGGCGCCAAGGTTGATCGGGCGCGACGGCACGACCGTCGAAATGGCGTGCTTGTACACCATTTGCGTCACCGAGTTGCGCAGCAGCACGACGTATTGATCGAACGACTCGATCTGCCCCTGCAGCTTGATCCCGTTCACCAGGTAGATCGACACGGGAACGTGCTCCTTGCGCAGCGTGTTCAGAAACGGGTCTTGTAGCAACTGCCCTTTGTTGCTCATATTGTTCTCTCTTGGGGAGGTTACAGCCAGTTTTGTAGCCATACTCTAATTGATTTTCCTAGGCTTTTCTAGCTTGGTAGGCAGTATCACATCGGCGCATTGCGCGCGATGGCGCAGTGCATGATCCATCAGGATGCAGGCCAGCATGGCCTCGGCGATCGGCGTGGCGCGGATCCCGACGCAGGGATCGTGCCGCCCGGTGGTCTCGACGGTCACGGCCTCGCCGCGGGTATTGATGGTCCGGCGCGGCAACCGGATGCTCGAAGTGGGCTTGAGGGCGATCGATACGGTGAGGTCCTGGCCGGTCGAGATGCCGCCCAGCACCCCGCCGTTGTTGTTGGAAACAAAGCCTTGCGGCGTCATTTCGTCGCCGTGCTCGCTTCCCTTCTGCACGATGGACCCGAACCCCGCGCCGATCTCCACGCCTTTGACGGCGTTGATGGACATCATCGCCCACGCGATGTCGGCGTCGAGCCGTCCATACACCGGCTCGCCCCAGCCGACCGGCACGTTTTCGGCGACGACGTTCACGCGCGCGCCGCACGAATCGCCGCTCTCGCGCAGCTGGTCCATGAATTTCTCGAGTTGGGGCACCACCGCGGAGTCGGGGGAGAAGAAAGGATTCGCATCGACCGCATCCCAGTTCTTGAAGGAGATCTTCTGTGCCCCGAGCTGCGCCAGATAACCGCGCACCGTTACCCTGTAACGCTCGTGCAGCCACTTCTTCGCGATCGCCCCGGCGGCGACGCGCACCAGCGTCTCGCGCGCGGACGCCCGGCCGCCGCCGCGCGCGTCGCGGATGCCGTATTTCTGCCAATAGGTGTAATCCGCGTGGCCGGGCCGGAACTTCTCGGCGATCGCGGCGTAGTCCTTCGAGCGCGAGTCTTCGTTGCGCACGATAAAGCCGATCGCGGTGCCGGTGGTACGGCCCTCGTACACCCCGGAGAGGATCTCGACCGCGTCGGACTCGCGCCGCTGCGTGACGTGGCGCGACGAGCCTGGCTTTCTCCTATCCAGTTCTCTTTGGATATCCTCGGCAGACAGAGCCAAGCCCGGCGGGCAGCCGTCGACCACCCCGCCGTAGGCCGGGCCGTGCGACTCGCCGAAAGAGGTCACGCAGTAGAGCGTGCCAAAGCTGTTTCCCGACATGAACGGATCATTTTACACGGCGCCCTCGAAGCACCGCCGCGTCTGGGCGCGCAGAGCGCCCAGGAGAAACTCCCTACGCGGGCCAATTCTTGATGTAGCCCTTCAGCATTTTGTTCTCGAAGTCCTGCTCTTCGAGCACTGCCTTGGCGACGTCGCGGAACGAGATCACGCCGAGCAAGCGGCCGTCGTGCATCACCGGGAGGTAGCGTGCGCCGCTCTCGAGCATGGTGCGGCGCAGGTCGTTGACCTCCATCTCGGGCGCCGCGGTGACCGGATCGCGCATCATGATGTCGCCGACTCTCAGCTCGCCGAGCGCGCCGCCGCGCGAGGCGAGCGCACGCAGCAACTCGTGGAACGTCAGCATGCCGACCATGCGCCCCTGCTCCATCACCACCAGCGAGCCGAGGTTCTCCTTCGCCATGGTGCTGACCGCCTCCACCGCGCGGCCTGCGGGTTCGGCGCTGACGAGGCGGTTACCCTTGACCCGCAAGATCTCCTTGACCTGCATGGCGCGACCTCCCTGGCGGCGAGTGCCCTGGAAAGTCTAGTCCAAACGACGCCGGTCGGGAACATGCAGCGATAGAATCTTCCTTCTTGCCGGCCGCGGCTACTAGCGCACCATCATCGTCGCCAGGCCCAGGAGCATCCCCATGCTGACCACGTCGGTGGCGGTGGTCAGGAAAATGCTGGAGGCGGTCGCCGGATCGAAACCCAGGCGTTTCAGCGTCAGCGGCACCATCGCGCCGGAAATGCCGCTCGCGATGCACGAGCCGACCATGGCGAGGAACACTACCAGCGCGAGCATCACCGGGTGTGTCGACTCCTGGCCAGTGGCAGTGATGTACATGCCTAATCCGGCGAAGAGTCCGACGCCGGCGCCATTGAGGCAGCCGAGCCAGGCTTCCTTGGCGACGAGGGCGCGCTCCGCGCCGGGCTTGAGCTCGCCCAGCGTGAGGCCGCGCAGCGTGACGGCCAGCGCCTGGCAGCCGGTATTGCCCGACTGACCGGCGAGCACTGGCAGGAACAATGCCAGGATCACCAGGCGATCGATGGTGTCCTGGAAGATGCCGACCACTGCGGCGGCGAGAAATGCGGTAAGCAGGTTGAGCTGCAGCCAGGGATGACGCAGCCTCAGGCTGGTGAGCCACGGCGTGGCGAGGCGCTCTTCCTTCTCCACCCCCACCATGCTGCCGGCCTGCAGGGTGATCTCGATCGCCTGCGCCTCGAACATGCTTTGGCCGCGCACCAGGCCGAGCAGCCGCCGCTCGGCGTCCACCACCGGGTACACAGGGTAATGGCGGTCGAGCACCAGCTTCATCGCGTCTGTCAGCGGCATGGCCGCGTGCAGCGCGAACACGTCCCGAAACATGACCTCGCTCAGCAGCCTGTCGTGGTCGCTGAAAAGCAGGTCGCGCATGGTGACGATACCGAGGAGATACTCGGCGGCATCAACGACGTAAACATAGGTGATCAAGGCGCTCTTCACCATCTCGCGCAGCTGCTCGATCGTCTCGCCCACGGTCCGCTGATGCGAGAACGCCGCGAGCACCGGCTCCATCATCCGGCCAATGGCGTCGGGTTCGTACAGCGCGTTGCGCTGCCACTGGCGCGAGACCTCCGGCGGCGCCGCCGCGAGCGCGCGCTCGCGCGCCTCGTCAGGCAGCGCGCCGAGCACGTCCTGCGCGAAGCCCGGGCTCAGGCGCATCAGCGCGGCGGCGATCTCCAGCCCGCTGAAACTCGCCAGCCTGGCGGCCGCGTCAGGCGCGGATCGCGACTTGACCTCGTCCGCGAGATCGGCGGCCGAGGACTGGACTGCGGGACGATCGACCAGCTCCATGCCAGGCTCTCCCTTCTTCTCGCCGCTATGCGCGAAGCTTAGCGTAGCGCAAGTCGCCCACGCCGGGCGCGCGCGAAAGTGGCACAATCGCGGCTATGACGCCCCCCCGCGCAATCACCATCCGGCTCGCCGAGCCGCGCGACGCCCAGGCGATCGGGATGATGTCGCGCGACTTCGTCGAGGCGGGGCTGGGATGGAAATACGACGCGGCGCGCGTGCTGCGCGCCATCCGCGACCGCGAGACGCTTGCCGTGGTGGCCTGCGAGAGCGGCAAGAGCGGCAAGAGCGGCGCGGTCACCGGCTTCGCGATCATGGAGTTCGGCGACGAGCGCGCGCATCTCGTGCTGCTCGCGGTGCGACCCTCCCATCGACGCCTCGGTATCGGCCAGCGGCTGCTGGAGTGGATGCTCGAGTCCGCGCGCTGCGCCGGCATGTCGAGCATTCACCTGGAGTTGCGCGCCGGCAATGATGCGGCGCGGCGCTTCTATCGCGCGATGGGCTTCTACGAAACCGTTCTGGTCCCCGGTTACTACCGCAGCGGCGAAGGCCGCAAGGAAGGCGCCCTGCGCATGCTTCGAGTGCTGCGCGCGCCCGGGCCGGTGCCCTACACCTGGCGCCCGCCGCGCACCGAAGACACCTAGGGAACTATCGCAAAACCGACGCGCAGCTGCGGTTTGCGCCGCACGTTGTAGTCGAGGATGTCCTCGCCGTAACCGTCGAAGTACTGCAGGTGCAGATATCCGCCGACCGGTCCGAAGCGCAGCTCGCGCGTGCGCTTCGAAAGATCGACCAGCAGGCTGCCCTTGCCGGAGGTCCCGATGCGCGCCACGCCGGTGGCGATCCACTCGCCGCTCGCGTCGTAGCGTGCGCGCCAGTCGACATAGCCGCGGTACGCTGCGATGTCGGGATTGTCGCCGGTGTCGAAATACTTGTGCAAATGCGGCGTGAACTCGATGCCGTCGCCGTTGCGCAGGCGCCAGTGCCACTCCGGCCGGATGAACAGCGTGTTGATGGAGCGCGAGCGATCTCCGTCCTTGCCGTTCGACTCGTGCTCAGCGCCGAAGCGCGCGGCGTCGATCCAGGCCCGGTCGTCGGCGCGCTCCCATTTCCAGAACAGCGACGGCCGATAGCTGGTGTCGCGGAACGGCTTGGACTGCGCCGACAGGTCCCACAGCGAGTTCTGCGTATAGCCAAAGTACAGGCCCGACAGCCACGGCCGGTCCTGGCCGAATCCGACCGACTGGTCGAACAGCCGGTACTTGAACGAAAGCTGGAAGCGCGCGCTATAGCCGCTGCGCGCGCCCAGCACGAGGTACATCGGATCGTTCTGGGACAGGGGCGGCTCGTACTCTTGCGGCGCGCGCTTGTCGGTGAGCGTGCGCACCGCGTCGGGCTTGGGCGCGACGCGCAGCACGAGCACGCTCGACGCCTGCCCGACCAGGTCGATCGCAACCGGTCCCGACAGGCCTGCGGGCATGATGGCCGAATAAGCGCGCTGCGTGCCGCGCGCCGGCCCGAGCGCCTGCATGCGCAGGATCCGCTCGTCGATGTCGCCCTTCAGCCGGAGGTTGATCTCGTCGGGCGGCGGCTCTCCGCCGAGGCTCACGAGCAGGACCTCGAAGGGCTGGCCGGCGACTGCACGCGCGTCGGAGGACGCGAGTATCCAGTCCGGCGCTGCGCCGGGGTCGGCAGCCAGAGCTTGAAATGTCACCAGCACTCCTACGGCTGCCAGCCCTCTCACGGCGCGCCCCAGTCCTGCGCCTCGGCGAAGCGCTTGATGAGGAAATCGACGAACAGGCGCACTTTCGCGGACAGGTGCTTGCGGCTGGGATAGACCGCGTAGATCGGCACCGGCAGCGGGGTGAAGTCCTGCAGCAGCGGCACCAGCCGCCCGCTGCGCACGTCCGGCCCGACGATGAAGGCCGGTTCGAACACGATCCCGGCGCCGCGCGCCGCCGCCTCGGCGAGCAGGTCGCCGCTGTTCGCATGCAGACTGCCGCGAACGCGCACGGCGCGCTCGTGCCCGGACGGATCGCGAAACCGCCACAGATTGCGCGGCGTGACGTATTCGTACGTGAAGCAATCGTGCTTCTCCAGCTCTTCGGGGGCCTGGGGCGCGCCGTGCGCCCGAATGTACCCGGGCGAGGCGCAAGGCACCAGCCGCGTCTCGCCGAGCTTGCGCGCGACGATATTGCCCGAGCCGGCGACGCCGATGCGGATGCCGAGATCGAAGCCTTCCTCCACCAGGTCGACGACGCGGTCGGAGAGTGACACGTCGAACCTGACTTCGCGGTGCTGCGCGAGAAAAGCGGCGATGGCGGGGGCGATGTGGCGCACGCCGAAGTTCACCGACGCGGTGAGCTTGATCGTGCCGCGCGGCACGACCGCGGCGCGCGCCGCCTCCTGCTCGGCCTCCTCCAGGTCCGCGAGCAACTGGATGCTGCGCTCGTAGAACGCCCGCCCGCTCTCGGTAAGGCTGACGCGCCGCGTCGTGCGGTTGAGCAGCCGGGTTTGCAGCCGCGCCTCGAGCTCGGCTACGTGGCGCGAAGCTGCCGAGGTGGAAAGCCCTAGGCGCTCCGCGGCCCTGGCAAAGCTCCCCGATTCGACGACCTGCGAGAAAACCTGGATGGCAGCGAGGCGGTCCACGCTTCGATATTATCCCGATAATAGGGATTATCAATTTCCATTTGGCTTCTTTATCCCTCTGTGAGGCATTCTTATAATTCCTCAGCGTTGTCCCAGAAAGAGGAGTCACTCATGAAACTGTTCTACTCACCCGGGGCCTGCTCGCTATCCCCTCACATCGTTTCCCGCGAAGCCGGCATTCCGGTCGAGCTGCAGAAGGTCGACCTCAAGGCCAAGAAGTACGACGGCGGCGCGGATTACACGAAGATCAATGCCAAGGGCTACGTTCCGGCGCTGCAGCTCGACAGCGGCCAGGTGCTGACCGAAGGTCCGGCCATCGTCCAGTACCTCGCCGACCAGAAGCCCGATGCGCGGCTGGCGCCGAAACCCGGCAGCTTCGAGCGCTATCAGCTGCAGGAGTGGCTGAATTTCATCGGCACAGAGCTGCACAAAGGATTCTCGCCGCTGTTCAGGCCCAATACGCCTGATGAGTACAAGCGCATCGCGAAGGAGAACCTGGCGACGCGCATCGATTGGCTGGACAAGCAGCTCGACGGCAGGGACTTCCTGATGGGCAAGAACTTCAGCGTCGCGGACGCATACGCGTTCACGATCCTCAGCTGGTCCAAGCCCCTGCAGATCGATCTCTCGAGGTGGCCCAACGTCACTGCGTACCTGGCCCGTGTCGGCGCGCGGCCCAGGGTTCAGGAAGCGCTCAAGGCGGAAGGCCTGGTGAAGTAGTGGCGTTGCCGAGCGTCTTCATCTCCCACGGCTCGCCGATGCACGCGCTCGATCCGGGCGCGGCCGGCAAGGCGTGGCGCTCGCTCGGCCGCAGCCTGCCCAAGCCGCGGGCGGTGCTGATCGCGTCGGCGCATTGGGAAACCAACCTGCCGATGCTCACCGGAGCCGCCAAGCCGCAGACCATTCACGATTTCTCCGGCTTTCCGGAGCCGCTCTACCGCCTGCGCTACGCCGCTCCCGGCGCGCCCGAGGTGGCGCAGCGCGCGCAGTCGTTGCTGAAGGCGCAGGGCCTGACCGCGGCCATCGACGGCTGCCGCGGCCTTGACCATGGCGCGTGGGCGCCGCTTTTGTACGTGTACCCGGACGCGAACGTCCCCGTAGTGCAGATCTCGGTGCAGCCGGCGTTGGGCACGCGGCATCACGTCGAAGTAGGACGTTCATTGAAGAAGTTATCGGAAGAAGGCGTGCTTATCATCGGCTCCGGTCACATGACCCACAACCTGCGCGACTGGGCGCGCGGCGCCGGAAAGCCGGAGCCCTACGCGCGCGAGTTCAGCAACTGGGTCAGGGAGAAAATGGAAAACAGGGATCTCGAAGCTCTGGCGGACTACCGCTCGCTCGCGCCCCACGCCGCGCGCGCGCATCCCACCGAAGAGCATTTCCTGCCGCTGTTTTTCGCGCTGGGCGCGAGCGGCAATCGAGGAAAACCCGAGCGGATCTACGACGGCATCGAGGGCGGCGTGCTGGCGATGGATTCGTACGTCTTCCACTAACCGCCAAGCGCCCGGAACAGGTCCGCCACCGCCGCGCGGTGCGCACGCAGCGCCTCGATGCGCGCGACGTTGGCGGCGAGCAGCCCGCGCTCGGCGTCGATAACGTCGAGCTGGCTGGCGACGCCGTTCTGGTAGCGCAGGCGCGCCAGCCGCAGCGTCTCGCCAAGCGCCGTGGCGCGCGCGCTTTCGGCGTCGTAGCTCTCGCGCGAGCGCGATTGCGCCGAAAGTGCGGCTCGTACTTCGCCGAATGCATTGCGGATCGCCTGCTGGTAGTCCGCGAGCGCGGCGCGTTCGCGCGCTTGCGCAGCGGCGCTCTGCGCCTCGAGGCGCCCGCCCGCGAAGATCGGCTGCGCGACGCTCGCCGCCACGGCGCCGATTCCCGCCCCGCTCTTGAACAGATTGGAGAGCGCCGCGCTTTCGCTGCCGAGCGACGCGGTGAGCGCGATCGACGGGAACATCTCCGCGCGGGCAACGGCCAACCTTGCGTTGGCAGCCGCGAGGCTGCGCTCGGCTTGAACCAGGTCGGGCCGGCGCAGCAGCAGTTCGGAGGGCAGCCCGGAGGGCACGACGGCGGCTTCCGGCTTTTCGTCAAACGATAATCTGACGGCGACGCCGCTTTCAAAAACCTGCTTGGGCGTGCGGCCGAGCAGAACCGACAGCGCCGCCTCTTCGCGCTCCCGCTCGCGCTGCAGCGGCGGCAGCTGCGCGCGCACCGCCGCCGTCTCGGCCTCGAGCTGGCGCAGATCGAATTCGGAGATCACGCCACCGTCACGGCGCTTGCGCTGCAGGTCCAGCGCCTCTTCGCGCAGCAGCACCGTGCGGCGCGTGAGCTCGATCTGCTCGTCGAGCGCGCGCAACGCGAAATAGGACTTCACCACCTGCGCGGCAAGCGCCAGGCGTACCGCCTCGCGCGCCGCCTCGTCCGCGGCGAGCTCGGCCCTCGCGGCCTGCGCACCGGCACGCAGGCGCCCGAAGAGGTCGACTTCGTAGGACAGGTTGAGCGTCGCCCGGTAATCGCTGTACTGGCGCGGAATGCCGGGAAAGAACGTCGCGGTGCGCGTGGAGAGCTGCTGGCGGCTGCCGCCGGCCTGCGCGTCGACTCTCGGGAAGAAAAAGGATTGGGCTTCGGCCAGCAGGGCACGTGCCTCGTCCACGCGCGCGGCGGCAATGACCAGATCGGCATTCCCCGCGAACGCCTCCTCGATGACTTTCTCCAGCTCGTGATCCCGATAGATGCGCCACCAGCGCCCGTCCTCGGCAAACCGCGGCGCCGCTTCCTTCCAGTCCGCGGGCAGTTCGACCGGGGGCCGCTCATAGCGGGGCTGCGTCGAGCAGGCCGCTAATAGCAAAACCAGACTACTCGTGAGGATGCGGCGCATGATGCCGGTGCTGAACCTGCGAGTGCGTAACCGTGCGCGCGCGTTCGACTTCGTCCTTGAGCTCGGCGGTGCTGCGGTGTTCGCGCAGCCGTCGATCAGCGAGCAGCTTGAAGAACATCGGCACGAAGAAGATGGCGAGGAAGGTCGCCGCCATCATTCCGCCCATGACGCCGGTGCCGACCGAGCGGCGCGCGCCGGCGCCCGCGCCGGTCGAGAAGGCGAGCGGCATCACGCCGAAGATGAAGGCGAGCGAGGTCATCAGGATCGGGCGAAACCTGAGGCGGGCGGCCTCGAGCGCCGAGGCCGCGGCCGACAAGCCCTCGCGTTCCTTCAGCTCGGCGAACTGCACGATCAGGATCGCGTTCTTCGCCGCGAGGCCGAGCAGCGTGACCAGGCCGATCTGGAAGTACACGTCGTTGGTGTAGCCGCGCAGATAGACCGCCGCGAGCGCGCCGAAGGTGCCGAAAGGCAGCGCCAGCAGCACCGAGAGCGGCAGCGACCAGCGCTCGTACTGCGCGGCAAGGATCAGGAACACCATGATCACCGCCAGCCCGAGCGCGAGCACCGAGGTGCCGCCGGATTTCTTCTCCTGGTAGGAGGCGCCGCCCCAGTCGAAGCTGAAATCGGCGGGCAGCACTTCCTTCGCGATGCGCTCGACCTCGTCGATCGCCTGGCCCGAGGAGATGCCCGGCGCCGCCGCGCCGAAGAGCTTCACCGCGGGCAGGTTGTTGAAGCGCGCGAGCGAGTCGGGGCCGGAGGCGTAGCGAACGTTGGCGAGCGAGCGCAGCGGGATCATCTCGCCCTTGTCGGAGCGCACGTAGATGTCGCCGACCGAGTCCGGGCTCTTGCGGTATTCCGGCTCGGCGGACATCAGCACCTGCCAGGTGCGGCCGAACTTGTTGAAGTCGTTGACGTAGTAGTTGCCGAGCGTCGCGGCGAGCGCGCCGTAGAGCTCGCTGAGCGGCACGCCGAGCGCCTTCGCCTTCTCGCGGTCGACATCGACGTAGAGCTGCGGCGCCGCCGGGCGCCAGAGCGTCTGCACGAAGGCGAACTTCGGATCGCTTCCGGTCCGCTGCATGAACTGGCCCATCGCCTGCGCCATGCGCCGCGCGCCGCCCTCGCCGCGGTCCTGCAGATAAAGCTCGAAGCCGCCCGCCGTCCCGAGGCCGAAGATCGGCGGCGGGCCGAAGGCGAGCACCAGGCCTTCCTTGATGCCGCCGGTCTTCATGAAGAGGTCTCCGACGACCTGCTTGGTGTCGACCTTGCGCTCGTCCCAGGGCTTTTGCGTGACGAAGATCGTCGCGGCGTTGTTGCGGAAATAGCCGCCGAGGAAATCGAAGCCGGTGAAGGCGACCGCATCCTGGTTGTTCGGGTTCGACTTGATCGCTTCCAGCACCTGCGCGACCACCTTGTCGGTGCGCTCGAGCGTCGCGCCATCCGGCAGGATCACCGCGCTGATGTAGAAACCCTGATCTTCGTCGGGCACCAGGCTTCCCGGCGTGAACTTCCACAGCGCGACCGCGATCGCCACCATGCCGGCGAAGACGACCACGCCGATCGCGGCGCGCCGGATCATCCACGCCACGCCGTTGGAATAGCGCGCGGTGACGCTCTGAAACGCGTCGTTGAACCACCGGAAGAAGCCCCCGGGAAGCTTGTGCTCGCGCTTGAGGATCAGAACGCAGAGCGACGGCGTGAGCGTGAGCGCGACGATGCCCGAGATCACCACCGCGATGGCGATGGTCACCGCGAACTGGCGATAGAGCTCCCCCGCCAGGCCGCCGAGGAAGGCGATCGGCACGAACACCGAGCACAGCACCAGCACGATCGCCACCACCGGCCCCGCCACCTCGCGCATCGCCTTGATCGCCGCCTCGCGCGCGGCGAGGTGCTCCTCGTGCATGATGCGCTCGATGTTCTCGAGCACCACGATCGCGTCGTCGACCACGATGCCGATCGCGAGCACCATGCCGAAAAGCGTCAGCGTGTTGATCGAGTAGCCGAGCATGTACAGGCCGGCGAAGCTGCCGATCAGGGACACCGGCACGGCCGCGATCGGGATCAGGGTGGCGCGCCAGTTCTGCAGGAACAGGAACACCACCAGGACGACGAGCAGCATCGCTTCGCCCAGCGTGAACAGCACCTCGCGGATCGACACGCGCACGAACTTCGTCGTGTCGTAGGGCACCGAATAGGTCATGCCCTGCGGGAAGCGCGGCACGATCTCGTTCACCGTCTTCACCACGTTGTCCGCTACGTCGAGCGCGTTGGCGCCGGGCAGGAGGAACACGCCGACGAGCGTCGCCTCCCGGCCGTTGATGCGCCCGATGAACTCGTAGTCCTTGGAAGCGAGCTCGACGCGTGCGACGTCCTTCAGGCGCAGGTTCGAGCCGTCGGGGTTGGCGCGCACGATGATGTTCTCGAACTCCTTCGCATCGGCGAGCCGGCCCTTGGTGGTGATGGTGTAGACGAGCTCCTGGGGGCCCGAGCTCGGCGACTGGCCCACCTTGCCGGCGGCGAACTGCGCGTTCTGCTCGTTCAGCGCGCGGATCAGGTCGGTCGGCGTCAGGCGCAGCTGCGTCAGGCGATCGGGCCTCACCCAGATGCGCATCGCGTAGTCCTTGGCGCCGAAGATCTGCACGTTGGTCGTGCCGGGCACGCGCTTCAGCGCATCGAGCACGTTCAGCGTGACGAAGTTGCTGATGGCGAGGTTGTCGTAGCGCCCGTCGGGCGAATAGAAGGCGAGCACCTGCAGGAAAGCCGACGAGCCTTTCTGCACCGTCACGCCCTGGCGGCGCACTTCCTCGGGCAGGCGCGGCTCGGCCTGCTTGACGCGGTTGTTGACGTTGAGCGCGGCCTGGTCGGCGTCCGCGCCGATGTCGAAAGTGACCTGGATCTGCACGATGCCGTTCGAGCCCGAGGTCGAGCTCATGTAGATCATCTTCTCGACGCCGGTGATCTGGTTCTCGAGCGGCGCCGCCACCGTCTGCTCGAGGGTCTCGGCCGAGGCCCCCGGATACACCGCCTGCACCGTGACCACCGGCGGCGCGATCTCGGGATACTGCGCGATCGGCAGGTTCCGCATCGCTGCAAGCCCGGCGAGCACGATGAAGATGGATACGACGGCCGCAAAAATGGGCCGGTCTATGAAGAACCGCGAGAACATGGGATTACTTCTTGGCTGCGGGCTTGGCTGCTTCGGGCTTTGCTTCGGCAATCCGCACCGGGGCGCCCGGCCCGAGGCGCATCACGCCGTCGACGATCACGCGCTCGCCCGGCTTGAGCCCGCTGGTGATGATCCAGGACAGCCCCGCCCATTCGCCGGCCTCGACCGGGCGCGGCTCGGCCTGGCTTTTTTCATTGACGACGTAGACGAACTTTCCTTGCGGCCCTTCGAGCACCGCGCGCTGCGGCACGGTGACCGCGTTGGGGCGCGTCGCGCCGCGCAGGACGACGCGCACGAACTCGCCGGGTTTGAGCGCGCCGCCGGGGTTGGGAAGCTCGGCGCGCGTCTCGCGCGTGCCGGTGACAGCCGAGACCCGCACGTCGGTAAAGTTGAGCCTCCCGGTCGTGCCGTACATCGACCCGTCGGCAAGGCGCAGCGCCACCTCGAAATTGCCGTCTTTCGGCAGCGCGAGCTGCCCGGCCTGCACTTCTCTCTGGATCTGCGCCTGCTCGTTGTCGGGAATGCCGAAGTTGACCCAGATCGGGTCGACTTTGGTGATCGTAGTGAGCAGGGCATCCGGGCCTGAAATGAGCGAGCCTTCCTGGCGCAGCGAGCGCCCGGTGATTCCCGAGACCGGGGATTCCACTTTCGTATAGCTGAGATTCAATTTAGCCTCGGTGAGCCGCGCGCGCGCTGCCTTGACGTCGGCCGCGCCGATCTCCTCGGCCGACACCGTGTCGTCGTAGTCCTTCTGGCTGACCGCTTTCTCGGCGTAGAGCGGCTTGAGACGCGCCGCGTTCTTGCGCGCCTGCTCGAAGCGCGCCTCCGCAGCGCCGACGTCCGCCTCGGCGCGCGCGAGCGCGGCCTCGAACGGCGCCGGATCGATGGTGTAGAGCGATTGGCCCTGCCTGACCGGCGCGCCCTCGGCGAAGTTTCTCCTCAGCAGGATCCCCGCGACGCGCGCGCGCACATCGACCTCGCGCGAGCCCGCGGTCTGCCCGACGTATTCGAACGTCGCCGGCAGCGCCTGCGGCGCGACCGTGGCCACCGTGACTTCCGGCGGCGGCATGCCGGCGCCCGGGCCGCCCTTGTGGCCGCCTTTATCGGGTGCACCGTTCGAAGGGCTGCATGCCGCAAGCGCGAGAGCAAGGCCGGCAAGAAAGCTGGCGCGCAAAACGAGATCGGTCATGGGGAGCAGAGGATTATTGCGGCGCAAAAGCAGAGGCGATTCTACACAGAATCAAGTGTTAAGTGCGCCGCGGTTCTTGCTCGATAGCAGGCTGATCAGCCCATCGATGCCGTGGTTGCGCACCTCCTCGGCGAAAGCGCTGCGGTAGGTGGCGGCCAGGCTGATTCCAGCGACCCTGATATCGAAGACTTTCCACGCCGACCCGGTCTTCTGCAGGTCATATTCGATCGCGATCGGCTCGGCTCCCGAGCGCCTCACCTGGGAGCGAACCGTTACCTCGGTGTCCCCGGGCTGGGCGCGCAACGGCCTGAACTCGATGAGCTGGTCGCTGTAGCCCGCGAGCGCGCCGGAATAAGTGCGCACCAGCAGCGCCCTGAATTCCCGCGTCAGCTGCTCCTGCTGCTCGGGGGTGGCGCGCCGCCAGTTGACCCCCATCGCGAGCTGAGTGGTGTGCCTGAAATCGAAGTGCGGCAGGATCTTCGCCTCGACCAGCTCGGCGATTTTCCTGGGATCGCCGGCCTGGATGGCCTTGTCCTGCCGGATTGCCGCGATGACCTCCTCGGAGATGCTCTTCACCAGCACGTCAGGGGCAATTTCCTCGGCCAAGGCGGGCGGCGTCACGAGCGCCGCGAGCAGAGCTGAAGCGAGCAGCAAGCGCAGGTTCATGAATGATCCTTTCTCTGCTGAATAGTGCATATATGCATGATTTGCCGAAAAAAACTCAATCCAGATCGGACAGCGCGCGCTTCAGGGCGGCGTGGTCGATCGCAGCGAGCGCCTTGCCGAGCTTCCGGCGAACCTCGTCGACTTTCTTCGCTCCCGCGGCCTGGCGCTCGCGGCCGAGCGGCGTGATGGCGGCCCGCAGGCTGCGCCGGTCCGCGGCATCGTCTACGCGCCGGACCAGTTTGTCGGCCTCGAGGCGATCGACGAGCTGGGTGATGTTGGATCGCACGCACGCGCATCGCGCGGCCAGCTCGCCAAGCGGCACCGGCTCGTCGGCCTCCACCAGCTGGGTCAGGGCGGCGAGCTTGGCGCCCGACAGCTCCACCTGCGCCAGGGCCTCTTCGAGCTGACTCTCGACCGCCTGAGCCGCTTGCATCAGCGACCACATCACGTCGTCCGAGGCGGACACGGGGCTGCGGCGGCGCGCAGCACGGCGTTTATTCATATATGAACAATACAGCCGTGGAAAGCGGCGCGTCAAGGGGTCAAGCGGGGGCTTTGCCTGGCTAGTGAAAAAGATAGCCGAAGCAAATCAGGCCCTTGAGAGGGGCATTGCCGGATGCGCAGACTGGAGATATTTTTTGCTCCATGGCGACAAAGCGTTTCGCACGGCGCGAGGACCTCGGCCTGACGCCGGCCGAGTTCGCGCTTCTCAGGCGCCTCGACTCGCCGCGCAAGATCCAGGCCTATCTCTACGGTTTAAAGCAGAACTTCGAGGTCGGCGGCGACACCTGCCGCCCGGTGCGCGCGGTTCTGCGCAGCGAAAGCGCGCACTGCATCGAGGGCGCCATGCTGGCGGCCTGCGCGATGTGGATACGAGGCGAGCCGCCGTTGCTCCTCGATATGCGCGCGGTGCGCGACTTCGACCACGTGGTGGCGCTCTTCAAGCGACGCGGCCTCTGGGGTGCGATCTCGAAGACCAACGGCATCGGCCTGCGCTGGCGCGACCCGGTCTATCGCAGCTTGCGCGAGCTCGCGATGTCGTACTTTCACGAATATTACAACCAGCGCGATCACAAGACGCTGCGCGAATATTCCGTGCCGTTCGACCTGCGGCGCTTCGATCCGAAGCTGTGGATTTCGGGCGAGAAGAACGCGTGGCCGGTCGCCGAGGAGCTCGACGCGATCCGCCACTTCCCGCTGCTCAACGGCCATCACCTGAAGGCGGTGGCGCGCCGCGACCCGTTCGAGCGCCGCGTCGGCGTGCTGTTGCAGTACCGGCGTCCGCGCGCGCTGCTCGACAAGCTGGCGCGATTGAAGAAGAAGCGGAAAAAATAAAATCGGGCTCTGACCCCGATTTCCTATTTCTCCTCGACCTTGCCGATTTTCTCCAGCGCCAGCTGGAGGCGCGCGGCGTCGCGCTCCCAGTATTTCTGGAACTCCGGCGCGTCGAGGTAGCGCACCGGCGTTTCCACCTTCTCCATGGCCGATCTGAACTCGGCGGAGTTCACCACCTCGCGCACCGCGTCGCGCAGCTTCGCGACGATCGGCGCCGGCGTCGCTGCCGGCACGAACACGCCGGACCAGATGTAGAACTCGGCGTCGTAGCCGAGCTCCCTGAAGGTCGGGATCTCGGGCAGCAACTGGAGGCGCTGGTCGCTCCAGCTGGCGAGCGCGCGCATCTTGCCGCCCTTGATCTGGCCGATGGCCGCCGCGGGACCCGAGGCAAGCGCCTCGACCTGGCCGCCGAGCAGCGCGGTCACCGCCGGTCCTCCGCCCTGGTAGGGCACGTGGAACAGCCGGATGCCGGCGGCGTTGGCGAAGATTTCCATCGCCACGTGCAGCGTGCCGTACACGCCGGAGGAGGAGTAGTTGATCTTGCCCGGGTTCGCCCGCGCGGCGTCGACGAAGTCCTTGAGCGTTTTGTACCTGCTGTCGGCGCGCACGACCAGCACCGTCGGGTCCGCGGTCACCAGGGCGATCGGCGCGAAATCGTTCAGCTCGTACGCCGGCGGCTTGCCGCTGATGCGGTCCGACACGGGGAAGATGGAGATGGACGACAGGCTCATCAGGAGCGTGTAGCCGTCGGCCGCGGCCCTCGCCACGGACGCCATGCCGACTGCGCCGCCGGCGCCGGTGCGGTTGACGACCACGACTGGCTGCTTCAGCGCATGGTGCATCCCTGCCGCCAGCGGTCTTCCAACGATGTCCGCGACGCCGCCGGGGGGAAACGGCACCACCATGGTCAGCGGCTTCGACGGGTAGGCCTCCTGCGCTGACGCGCCCGCAGCGCAAAACGCAATAAAGAAGGCAATGTGAATCCGCGGCATTGCTTGCTCCCAGGGGCGCGAAATTTAACACGCTGTTACAGATGTTGCACTTTGTGGGTTCCCTGCAAGAGCGGCTCCGCGTCAAATGGCTAGGCCAACCAAAAAGGAGGTTGCCATGTTGATGAAGAAACTGACTGTCGCCGCCGCCGCGCTTGCCATGTCCGCGACCGCGTTTGCCGAGCCCCCACGCTGGGCGCCAGCGCACGGGTACCGCGGGGACCACTACGCACCGCACTACGTCGTGCGGCCGGCGTATCGTCACTATTACTACCAGCCTTACTACTACCGGCCGGCGCCCCGTGTTGTGGTGGTGCAAAGGCCCCTGCCGGTATACCCGGCGTACCCCGCATACCCTGCGAGCGTCGACGTGAACACCGGGCTGGCGATCGTCGCCGGCGCGCTCATCGGCGGAGTCATCGCGCACGAACTCGTGCGGTAGCCGGGCGTCGCTTCTGTAGTATCGTATTTGTCAGGACCGGCCGGTTGGCGCGACTAACCGGCCGACCTGCCAAACCGAAAGGAGACGAGGATGCAGCGGCGTACTTTGTTGAAGGCCTTGGTGGCGAGCGCCTTTGCCTCCCGGGCGGCGTACGCTGCGCCCCCTGCCAACATGAAAGGCATCGAGGAGCTGCAGAAAGACTGGAAGACTTTCCTGCCGGCCGGCGCGACGGTACCCTCCCCCGGCGAGCCGCTCAAGCTGTCGAAGGACGAGTGGCGCAAGCGCCTGCCCGCCGACGCGTTCCGCGTGCTGCGCGAGGAAGGCACCGAGCGCGCCGGCACGAGCGCGCTCAACGAGGAGAAACGCGCCGGCGTGTTCGCCTGCGCCGGCTGCGGCCTGCCCCTGTTCACCTCGGAAATGAAGTACGAATCGGGCACCGGCTGGCCGAGCTTCTTCACCAGCATCCCGGGAGCCTTCGAGACGAAGAAGGACTACTTCCTGATCTACCCGCGCACCGAGTACCACTGCGTGCGCTGCGGCGGGCACCACGGCCACCTCTTCGACGACGGGCCGCCGCCGACCGGCCAGCGCTGGTGCAATAACGGCGTGGCGCTGCGCTTCCTGCCGCGCCAGCCTGCCTAGGCGGGAATCTTCAGCTCCTCCTCGAGCGGCGGCGCCGGGAAGTGGAAGCGCACCGGGCCGTCGGGAAGCGCGTGGAGGAACTGCTTGACGTAGGGATCTTCCGAGGCCTCGATCTCGCGCGGGCTGCCCTTGCCGAGCACCACGCCGTCGCAGATCATGTAAACGTAGCTGGCGACCTTCAGCGCCTCCTTCACGTCGTAGGTCACCACGATCGAGGTGAGCCCCAGCGCCTGGTTCAGCGAGCGGATCAGCTCGACGATGTGGCTGAGCGAGATCGGGTCCAGGCCGGCGAACGGCTCGTCGTACATCATCAGCTTGGGATCGGTGGCGATGCCGCGCGCAAGCGCCACGCGGCGAGTCATGCCGCCCGAGAGGTCGCCCGGCATCATGTCGCGCGCGCCGCGCAGGCCGACTGCGTGGAGCTTCATCAGCACGATACGCCGCAGGAGCTCCTCGGGCAGGTCGAAGTTCTCGCGCAGGGGAAACGCGATGTTCTCGAACACCGACAGGTCGCTGAACAGGCCAGAATTCTGGAACATCATCCCCATCTCGAGGCGCAGCGCGTAGAGCTCGTCGGAGTCGAGCGCGTGCACCTCCCTGCCCTCGACCTTGATGGAGCCCTGCCGCGGGGCGAGCTGGCCGCCGATCAGCTTGAGCAGCGTCGACTTGCCGCAGCCGCTGCCGCCGAGAATCGCGACCACCTGGCCGCGCCGGATATCGAGCGACAGGCCGCTGAAGATCGGCAGCTCGCCGTAGCTGAAGCGCAGATCCTGGACTTCGACGACTTCTTCCGCCATCGGTTTACTATACGCCATGCCGCTTTCCTACGCGGCGCTGACGCCGGACGTAGTGCTCGACGCCTGCGACAGCGCCGGCTTCCGCGCCGACGGCAGGCTGCTCCCGCTCAACAGCTACGAGAACCGCGTCTACCAGGTCTGGCTGGAAGACGGCGCCTCGGTGGTGCTCAAGTTCTACCGCCCCGGGCGCTGGAGCGCGCGGCAGATCGCGGAAGAGCATGCCTTCGCGAAAGAACTGGCGGAGCATGAAATTCCGGTCGTCGCGCCGTCCTTTGCCGGCGAGCACGCCGGGTTCAGGTTCGCCGTCTACCCGCGCCGCGGCGGGCGTAGCCCCGAGCTGGAAGACCGCAAGACGCTCGAATGGATCGGACGCTTCATCGGACGCATTCATGCGGTCGGCGCGAGTCGGCAATTCAAGACCAGGGAATCATTGACTGCGGAAAGCTTCGGGCGCGAGCCGCGCGCCTGGCTGCTCGAGCATGCATTGATCCCGGCCGATCTGCTGGACGCGTGGAAAGCGGTGACCGAACAGGCCCTCGCCAGCGTGGCGCGATGCTACGAGCGCGCCGGCGAGGTGCGCTCGATCCGGCTGCACGGCGATTGCCACGCGGGAAACATCCTGTGGACCGAGAGCGGGCCGCACTTTGTCGATCTCGACGACGCGCGCATGGGTCCGGCGCTGCAGGATCTCTGGATGCTGCTCTCCGGAGACCGGCGCGCGATGACGCGGCAGCTTTCCGACCTGCTTGCGGGCTACGAGGATTTCGTGCGCTTCGACCGGCGCGAGCTGCCCCTGCTCGAGGCGCTGCGCACGCTGCGGCTGATCCACTACAGCGCGTGGCTCGCGCGCCGCTGGGACGATCCGGCGTTTCCCGCCGCATTTCCCTGGTTCGGGACGCAGCGCTACTGGCAGGACCGGATCCTCGAGCTGCGCGAGCAGATCGCGGCGATGGACGAAGAGCCGCTCAGCGTGTGACCAGCCGCTTCTCCATGAATACGCTCAGCGGATCCGGCCGGTACTCGCCGAAGGGGGCGCACTCGGCGTAGCCGCCGCTGCGGTACAACGCGCGCGCCGCCGCCTGGTGAATCCCGGTCTCGAGGCGCATTCGCGTAAGGCCTTCGCGCGCCGCCTGGTCCTCGATGCGTGCGAGGATGGCGCGCCCGACGTTTTGGCCGCGTGCCTCCGGGACGACGAACATGCGCTTTACTTCCCCGTATCCCGCTTCGACGCGCAGGGCGCCGCAGCCGATCGGATCGACGCCGCGACGCGCTACAAAAAAACGGATGTTCGGCGCGCAAAGCGAGCCAAGATCGAGGAGATGGTTGCTTTGGGGCGGGTATAGCGACTCCAGATAGGCGTCGAGCGCCGACAGCATGCGTACTACGGCGTCCTGCCGCGGGTCCTCGACCCGTATGACATACTCGGCTAGCATGAAATCGCGCATCCTCTATGGTTTCGTGGCGCTTGCAGGAGCGCTGAGCGCGCCTTTGGCCGGCGCTGCCGAAGACCGCTCCTGGGTCGAGCGTAGCGACCGCATATCGGCGATCGTATTCGAGTCGCTCAGCCCTTTCCAGCCCGAGCAGGCTTCGTCGCTGGGGATCGAGCGCTTCGATACGGCGGTCCTGGACCTCAAGCCAGGCCGGACCACCCGCTATGAGGCCGCCGCGCGCCGCGTGCTGCGGCGGCTCGCCGCGCTGAGGAAGGCGGAACAGGATCCCAGGGTCCGGCAGGACCTCGACCTGCTCATCGATGCCGTCGAGCGCGAGCGACGCACGCGGGCACTCGAGCATCGCCTCCTGATCCCGTACTTCGACCTCCCGAAGCACGTCTTCGAGGGGCTGCAGACGCTCCTCGATGCCCGCAACGGCGAGTCGCGGCATCGCAATGCCCTGCACCGCATGCGCGTCTACGCCGGCCTGGAGCGTGGCGCCGCGCCCTTCGCCGAGCTGGCGCGCGCACGCGCTCGCGAGCGCTTCGCCATCTCTGGACTCGTCTGGCCCTACGAAGCCGAAGTGCGCCAGCACCTCGGGAACTGTGAACGCTACATCGCCGGCATAGCGGAACTGTTTCGCGCGAGCGAAGTGCGCGACTGGCAGAGCGTCCATGAACGGCTCGCGGCCCAGCTGCGTGCGCATTGCGAGTGGGTGCGCGACGCGGTTCTTCCCGGGGCGCGAAAGGACCATAGGCTGCCGCGCGAGCTGTATGTCGACCGCTTGAAATCGGTCGGCGTCGACATTGCGCCGGAGCAAGCCATTTCGCTCGGCGTGCTGGCATTTGCCGAGGTGCGCGAGGAGATCTCGCGCCTCGCCGCGCAGATCGCGCGCGAACGCAAGCTCGACTCGGGGGACTACCGGCAAGTACTGCGCGAGCTGAAGCGCCAGCAGGTGCCGCCAGAGCGGATCCTGGCTCTCTATCGCGAGCGGCTGAAGCAGATCGAGGACATCATCGTGCGCGAGCAGATCATTACCCTGCCGCAGCGCGGCGCATCGATCCGACTCGCAAGCGAGGCGGAATCGGCAGCGATTCCCGCGCCTTACATGAATCCGCCGCGCTTCCTCGGCAACCAGGGCGAACTCGGAGAATTCGTGCTGCCGTTGCGTAACCCGAACGCGAAATCATCCGCTCCCGCGGATGACTTCACCGCCGAGGCCGCAGCCTGGACCATGACCGCGCACGAGGCGCGGCCAGGCCACGAGCTGCAGTTCGCGGCGATGGTGGAGCGCGGCGTGTCGATCGCCCGCGCCGCGTTCGCCTTCAACAGCACCAACGCCGAGGGCTGGGCGCTGTACGCCGAGGCCATCATGACGCCTTATTTCCCTCTCGACGGACAGTTGTTCGCGCTGCAGCTTCGCCTGCAGCGCGCGGCGCGGGCTTTTCTCGACCCGATGGTCAATCTAGGCGCGATGACGCCCGCCGAGGCGAAAGAATTCCTCATGCGCGAAGTGGTCCTGTCCGAGCCGATGGCGCAACAGGAGGCGGACCGTTACGCTTTCGTTTGGCCGGGGCAGGCCATCTCCTATCTGTACGGCTACGCCCGCCTGCGCGAACTGCGGCTCAAGGCCGAGGTCGCGCTCGGTCCGCGCTTCGACCAGCGCCAGTTTCACGACCTGGTCATCGCGCAGGGGCTGCTGCCACCCGGCCTGCTCGAGCGTGCTGTGCTGGAAGAACTGACTCGTCGATATCCAGGTACTTCCAGAACTCACGCGTCACCGGATTCCGGCGGTAGCCGATCACCCAGGGATGCGCAAGGCCGGTGACCACGCGGTGGGCGATCGGCCGCATCGGCGCGTACGCGAAGAACAGCTTATCCATCTCGCGGTACAGGCGGTCGCGCGCCGGGCTGTCGGGCAGCACCTTTGCCTTCTCGTACAGCGCATTCCACTGCGGCAGGTCGAAGCGCGACTGGTTCGACTGGCCCTTGTTCGGCCCGTAGAGGATGGTGTAGAACGTATCGGCATCCGGATCGCCCGCGATCCACCCCAGACTCCACATCATGAGCTTGCCGGCGCGCGAATCGCGCAGATGCTCGGGCCATTGCTTTTTCTTGAATTCGATTCTGAGGCCCACGCGATCCATGTGCTTGCGCCATAGCTCGTCCTGTTTCTTGCCCTGGCTGTCGGGCGTGGTCGCCATCTCGAGCACGAGCTTCGAGCCGTCCGGGGCCTCGCGATAGCCGTCGCCGTCGCGGTCAACATAGCCGTAGACGTCGAGCAGAGCCTTCGCCTTGGCCGGGTTGAACTCCGCGAGCGGCCCGGCGACATGGGGGTCGAAACCGTAAGCGCCGGGAGGGACCGTCGACTGCGCCACGATAGCCTGTCCGTAATAGAGGGCGCGAATGAATTCCTCGGGGTCCAACGCGAGCGCGATGGCGCGGCGCAGCGCCACCTTTTCCGCCGTGTAGCCGCCGACCAGAGGATGCTCCATCCCGAAGTAGGCGAAGGTGAGGTCGAACTCGTTCGTGCGGTCGAGCTGGATCTTTTTCTTCTGCAGGTGAGGCGCGAGTTCGCCGTCGGGCGCCGCAAGGTTGGCGAATTCCTCCGGCACGCGATCGATCAAGTCGTGCTCGGCGTTGAGAAAGGCGAGCCAGCGCGGCTGCGATTCCTCGATGATGTACACCTCGACGCGGTCGATCTGCGGCAGGCGCTTGCCCTGCATCCTGGCGGCGATCGCCTGCGCCACCGGGTCGTCGGCCGCCGCTTCCGCGTCGTAATAATGCTCGCGGTAATTGGGATTGCGCTCAAGCACGATGCGCGAGGAGCGCTTCCATTGCGCGAGGCGGTAGGCGTTGGTGCCGACAGGCTTCTCCATGCTGCGCTCTGGATAGGCCTCGATCACCTCGCGCGCCACCGCGCAGGCGAGCGTGCAGAAGGTCAGGTAATAGACGAGATTCGGCGTCGGCTCGTTGAGCACGATGCGGAAGCTGTAGCGGTCGATCGCCCGCAGCCCCTCGACCTCCCGGTCGTAATCGAACTTGCCGCCGGCGAGCGCCTGCTTGCGCAGCGCGTCCATGCCGACGACGCGCTTGTCGAGGAGATACAGGTTCGGCGACTTGCTCTTCGGATCGAAGTGCCGCTTGAGCGAATAGACGTAGTCCTGCGCGGTCAGCTCGCGCTTCTTGCCGCGGAACGCCGGATCGTCGGCGAAGTAGATGCCCGGCCGGATGCGCAACGTCCACACCTTGCCGTCTGCGCTGACCTCCGGCATGCCGGCGGTGACGTTCGGCTTGACCTTGAAGGGGCGCGCGAGATAGTCGATAGTGAGGGGCGGGTCGAAGATGTGCGCGAGGATGATGCTCGAGTACAGGTCGTTGATCTGCACCGGGTCGAAGCCGGTCTCGGCCACGCGGAACGCGTAGCGCAGGACCTTCTCGGCGGCCGCAGGCGGCGCGATCAGGGCACAGGCTAGAATCGCGGCGCGCCACCAGATCATGACGGCCTATATCTTACGCAGGCTTTGGCAGATGGTGCCCACTCTCGCGGGGGTCATCCTGCTCGTGTTCCTGCTCTTCAAGTTCTTCGGCGGCGACCCCTCGCAGATCCTGGCGGGCCAGGTGGCGAGCCAGGAGCAGATCGACGCCATCCGGCGCGAGTTGGGGCTCGACCAGCCCTGGCCGGTGCAGCTCTGGATCTTCGTGCGGGAGATCATCAGCTTCGATTTCGGCAAGAGCTGGATGACCCGCGAGCAGGTCTCGTCCATCTTCCTCACCCGGCTGCCAGCGACGCTGACCATCACGATCCCGATCCTGCTGCTCGAGGCGGCGCTTGCCATTCCGGCCGCCATGCTGGTCGCCTACTACCGCGGCACGCTGCTCGACCGCACGGTGATGGCGATCTGCGTCGCGGCGATGTCGGTCTCGTTCCTCGTGTACATCATCGTCGGCCAGTACCTGCTCGGCTTCCAGCTCGGCTGGTTCCCGGTGCAGGGCTGGAGCGACGACTTCTGGCGCAACCTCTTCACCTATGCGCCGCTTCCCATCCTGCTTGCCGCCCTGGTGGGCCTCGCGCCGCAAACGCGCCTGTACCGCTCGTTCTTCCTCGACGAGACCAAGAGCGATTACGTGCGTACGGCGCGCGCCAAGGGCCTCTCCGAGCCCGCGATCATGCGCAAGCACGTGCTGCGCAATGCGCTGGTGCCGGTCTTGACCAACGTGTCCCTGCTGGTCCCCGGAGTCTTTGTCGGCAGCTTCCTGCTGGAGATCTTCTTCTCCATTCCGGGCCTGGGAAGGGAGATCTATCTCGCCGTGAATCGCAGCGACTACCCCGTGATCCAGGCGGTCACGGTCTACCTGTCGGTGCTCACCATGCTCATCAACCTCGCGGCCGACGTGCTCTATACGCTCGTCGACCCGCGCATCCAGCTCCGCTAGATGGCTGCCGTCCTGGACGTCACGCCCGTCAACGCCTGGACGGCGCTAAGGCGCCGGCTGCAGCAGGACCGGGTCGGCACGGTCTCGCTCGGCATCGTCGTGGCCTACCTCGTCATGATCCTCTTCGCAACCGCCGGCTGGCTCGCGGGCGGCTGGAGCCGGGAAGTAGGGGTGCCTTACGCCAACCCCGCGTTCCTCGGCGAGCGGCCGAACCTGGAAGCCGCGCTCGGGAAGCGCCAGGCGCGCAGTGGCGTGGTCCCCGATCTCAGCGCGGTCGATCCCCTCGCGCCGAAATACGCGGAATGGGAGCGGCGCACCGGCGAGCTCAGGATGACCGAGCCAGAGCGCGCGATGACGCTGCCCTGGGGCGGCGACCGCTGGGGACGCGATGTGCTGGACAAGGCGATCAAGGGCTCGCAGGTCTCGATCGCGGTGGGGGTGTTGGCCGCGCTCTGCGCGACCTGCATCGGCACGCTGCTCGGTGCCTTTGCCGGCTTCTACGGGCGGTGGGTGAACGACGTGCTCGAGTGGGTGTACAACGTGTTCACCTCGATCCCGTCGATCCTGCTCATCTTCTCGCTCGCCGCCGTGCTGCGCAGCGGCGCCTTTGCGCACCTCTTCGCGAGCGGCATCTGGACGGTGGTGATCATCCTCGCCTTCACGGGATGGACCGGCATGTACCGGCTGGTGCGCGCCGAGTACATGAAGCACCGCTCGCGCGAGTACGTCCTCGCCGCGCAGGCGATCGGCGCCTCGGCGGGCTCGCGCATGTTCGTGCACATCCTGCCGAATGTCAGCCACGTCGTCCTGGTGCAGCTTTCGCTTCTCGTCGTCGCGTTCATCAAGGTGGAGGTGATCCTGTCGTTTCTCGGGCTGGGCGTGCCGCTGGACATGGTGTCCTGGGGCACGATGCTCTCCGAGGCGCAGACCGAGCTGGTGATCGGCAAGTGGTGGCAGCTCGCGGCGGCCACCGTGTTCATGGCGATCTTCCTCACCGCTTTTTCGATGCTGATCGACAGCCTGCGCGACGCGCTCGACCCCAAGCTGCGATGAGCGTGCTGGTCAGCGTCGTCAATTTGAAGGTTTCCTTTGTCACCAGGCAAACCCGCGTGGAGGCGGTGCGCGGCGTGAGCTTCGAGGTCCGCCAGGACGCGACGCTCGCCCTGGTCGGCGAATCGGGCAGCGGCAAGACCGTGTCGGCGATGTCGATCCTGCGCCTGCTGCCTGAGAACGCCGTCGTCGATCCGGCCAGCCGCATCGACTATGGCGGCGAAGACTTGCTCGCCGCGCCTGCCGCACGGCTGCGCGCGCTGCGCGGGCGCGACATCAGCGCGGTGTTCCAGGAGCCGATGAGCTCGCTCAACCCGGTGCTCAGCGTCGGCGCGCAGGTCGCGGAGGCGCTGCGCCTGCATCGCAGGATGGCGCCCCGTCAGGCGCTCGAGCGAGCCGCCGAGCTGCTCGCCGAGGTGGGAATTGCCGAGCCGCGGGCGCGCCTGCGCGCCTATCCGCACGAGCTCTCGGGCGGCCAGCAGCAGCGCGTGATGATCGCGATGGCCATCGCGAACGAGCCGAAGCTGCTGATCGCCGACGAGCCGACCACCGCGCTCGACGTCACGGTGCAGCGCCAAGTGCTCGAGCTGATCGCGCGGCTGCGCGAGCGCCACCGCATGAGCGTGCTCTTCATCAGCCACGACCTCGGGCTGGTCGGCGAGATCGCCGACGACGTGGTGGTGATGCGCGAGGGCGAGGTGCGCGAAAGCGGGCCCGTGCGCCGCATATTCAGCGCGCCGCGCGACCCGTATACGCGCGCGCTGCTCGCCTGCCGGCCACGCCTCGACGCGCGCCCCCGGCGGCTGCCGGTGATCGACGACTTCATGCGCGGCGGCGCGGCGCCGGACGCGAGCCTCGAGCGCCGGCCGGCCGGCGCCAACCTCGTCGAAGCGAAGAGCCTGCGCAAGGAGTTCCGCCTGCGCACCGGCTGGTTCGCCTCGAAATCGCTGGTCGCGGTGCGCGAGGTCTCGTTCGGCGTCGGCCGCGGACGCACCGTCGGCCTGGTCGGCGAGTCGGGCTCGGGAAAGACCACCGTCGCGCTGCTCGTCATGCGGCTCCTCGAGGCAAGCGGCGGCGAGGCGCGCCTCGGGGAAACCGACCTGCTAAGCCTGTCGTCCGCGCAGATGATGGCGTTCCGCCGGCGCATCCAGATCGTGTTCCAGAATCCCTACGCCAGCCTCAACCCGCGCATGAGCATCGGGCGCACGCTCGCCGAGCCGATGCGCATTCATCGCCTGGGCGCGGATGAAGGCGAGCGCTTCGAGCGCGCGCGGCGGCTCCTGCAGCGCGTCGGGCTGCCGCAGGACGCCATGCACAGGTACCCGCATGAATTCTCCGGCGGGCAGCGCCAGCGCATCGCGATTGCCCGGGCGCTGGCGGTCGAGCCCGAAGTGCTGATCTGCGACGAGCCCGTGTCCGCCCTCGACGTCTCGGTGCAGGCGACCGTGCTCAACCTGCTGCTCGACCTGCAGGAAGAGCGCGGACTTGCCTATGTGTTCATTTCTCACGACCTCGCGGTGGTGAAATACATGTCGGACGAGGTCCTGGTCATGCGCGAAGGCGAGGTGGTGGAGCGCGGCGCGCCCGAGGCGATCTACCGCGCTCCGCAGCACGAGTACACGCGCAAGCTCCTCGCCGCGATTCCGCGCGGCCTCGAGGGACGCCTCGTAGCCTAGGAAACGGGGATCTGCAGGCGCACGTGGCGGGCGTCGGCGCTGATGGTGACGTCGAGGCTCGCGTGGTCGGCGAAGAGGCGGGCGAGGCGCTCGCGCACGCCGGCGATGTTGGGCTCGGTCGATGCCGCGCTGCCGACCGAATTGCTGCGTACCGATACCTCCAGCGCAGCGTCCCGGCGTTGCGCGTGGATCTGCAGTCGGGTCGCCGAGCGGCCGTCGAGCGCCCAGCGCACGAGCGGCAGGAGCAGCATCGCCGGCATGGGCAGCGTGCGCGCCTCGGGCGCCACCGAGATGTCGACTTGCGGGCTTGCATCCGCGCGCTGCGCCACCAGGGCGAGATAGGCCTCGGCGAGCTCCTGCTCGCCCGCGACCGTCGCGGTTGCGGCGGCGTCGCTAGGCAGCGCCGCACGCAGGAAGCGGATCAACGCGTCGAGCGCGTCCTGGCCGGCCTGCACGTCGCGCTCGTAGGCGCGGTCGACCTCGAGCAGGCTGTCGAAGAGCAGCTCGGGATCGACGCGGCCCTGCGTGGCGCGCAGGTCGGCTTCGATCACCCGGCGCTCGGCGGCAAGCGCCGTGAGCTGCATCGCATGGAGCCGGCCGGTGGCGCGGCGGCTCGCCTGCAGCATCGCATAGACCGGGAGCAGGAGCATCGATCCGCCCGCGGCGAGCGTGAAGCGGAATGCGATGCGGTGAAAACTGCCGACGAAATCGCCCATCTCTTTGCCTTCGAGCCACACGACCAGGCCCGGCGGAAGGAGGAACATGAGTGCCTCCACCGCGAGCGTCGTCACGACCGCCGCGGCGAACATGGCGACGACGAGACGCAGCCCGGTCCCCGCGCGCTCGAGCAGGTTATCGCTCGCGACGGCGCAGGCGAGGGTGAGCAGCGCAAGCAGGAAGGACAGCGCGGCCCAGGCGCAGAGCGGCGCCCAACGGACATCTTCCTTCCCGGCCAGCGCGTAAGTCGAGTGCGCGAGCTGCGTCACGACGACGAAGCCGAGGGCGAGATAGACGTGTCGCTTGCCGAACCCGCAAAACGGATTCATGCCGAACCCGCTGCCGAATTCATTGTCATGGGCAGGCTGATGATGGCGACCACGCCGCGCGGCGAGTTAGCCTCGAGCCGCAGCGCGGCGCGCTCGCCGTAGAGCGCCGCGAGACGGGCGCGGATGTTGGCGAGTCCGACGCCCGAGCCGGAGGCGGCGGTGAGGCCGCGCCCGTTATCCGCGACGCTGAGCGTGAGCGCGTCGCCCGCCTGCTCCGCCTTGACGCGGATGGCGCCGCCTTCCGCGAGCGGGCCGACGCCGTGCTTGACGGCGTTTTCCACCAGCGTCGCGAGCATCATCGGCGGCACGCGCGCGCACAGCAGGGGCGCGGGCGCCTCGATCGACGTCTCGAGCCGCTCGCCCATGCGGATCTTCTGCACGCCGAGATACGCCGAGACGAGATCGATCTCCTCGGCGAGCGTGGTCTCGTGCTCGCGCATTCTAGGCAGCGCGGCGCGCAGGTAGCGCGCGAGCTGCGCGAGCATGGCGCGGCCGGCCGGGGCGTCGCTCTGGCACAATCGCCGCACGTTGGAGAGCGTGTTGAAGAGGAAATGCGGCTCGACCTGCGCCTGCAGCAGGCGCAGCCGCGTGGCGAGCTGCTGGGTCTCGAGCGCGCCGCGGCGCAGCTCGGCGGCGCGCGCTTCGCCGTCGGCGGACTGCGCGCGCAGATAGAAGACGTAAGCAGCGACAACGATCGCGCCCGAGCCGATCCACGACAGGAACACCATGAGCATGAACCCCGGACCCTCGGTCGCGGGGGTGGCACCGATCGCGTAGCGGGTGAGCGCGGCGACCGCGCTGCCGGCGACCGCCGCGAGCACCGCCACTGCCAGGTTCTCGCGGCCGGCGCGGCCCGCGGCGTTGAGCACCACCAGCGCCGTGACGAGCATCGTGACGCCGGTGACGAGAAACACCGCGACGCGCGAGAGCCAGCCGAGCGCTATGTCCTCGAGACCGCCGCCGACGACCACCCCGTTCGAGGGGGAGAGCACCCATTCCAGCGCCTGCAGCGCGCAGAATGCCGCGACCAGGGCGAGGGCGCTCCATGACAGTCCGTTGAGCAGCCGTTGCATCGCTACATCTGCCGGAAGCGCTGGGTATACGCGTCGCTCACCGGGAGCAGCTCGTCGCGCTTCTTGAGCCGCACCTGGGTGCGCCCGCGCAGGTCGCGCACCACGCCGGCGATGGCGTGGACGTTGACGATGGTCGAACGATGAATCTGCCAGAACGAGGAAGGATCCAGCTCGTCGCAAAGCTCCTTGATGGGCTTGCGGATCAGCGATTCGCCTTCCGCCGTGACCACCCGCGTGTACTTGCTGTCCGCCTGGAAATAGCAAACGTCGTCCACGGTGATGACGCGCACCGCCTGCCCTTGGGAGGCATTGATCCAGCGCAGGAAGCCGCGCGGCGGCGCGCCGAGCTCGCGCAGCAGCCCTTCGATCGCCGGCGCAGGCCTGCCGACGCGCTCCTTGAGGCGCGCAACGGTAGTTGCGAGTCGGGCAGCATTGGCGGGCTTGAGCACGTAGTCGGCAGCTCCTTGCTCGAACGCGGCAAGCGTGTGCTGGTCGTACGCCGTCACGAATACGATATGGCAGCGGCCGCTGACTTGCCGCGCCACCTCAAGGCCGGTAAGTCCCGGCATCTGGATGTCGAGGAACAGCACGTCGGGCGCATGCGCTTCGACCTCGCGCAGCGTGGCGATGCCGTCGCCGGTCTGCGCGACGATGTCGAGCTCCGGCCAGAGCGAGCCGAGCAGCTCCGCGAGCTCCTCGCGCAGCAGCGGCTCGTCCTCGGCAATGATGGCACGGGGTCTGGGCACTCGCCATTATGTCCGCTTGCGCAGGCTAAAGCGTCCTCCTGGTGGGGCAATTCTGGACCGCCAGCGTCCGGTGTTCGGGCAGATCCTGTCTCCTGCCGGTGATGACGATGCGCTGCGGCTCCTGCTGCGACAGCCGCTGCCGCTCGGCGCCGTCGACCATTGCGGCGTTCACCGCCATCAGGGCCGCGCCGTTCACGGCGACCGCGATGCCCAGCGCCATCAATCGAATTCCGCGTCTCATTGCAATCCCTCCCTTCGCGTGCAGATTAAGGACCCTGCGTACCCCCGGCAACGGCCATGCGACGAAACGCCCGATCGCGTGAACGAAGCGCTTCCCTGGCCGATGAATTGGTATACTCGCGCCCCATTTGCTTCGACGACTGAATCCCGCCCGGGCGTTCAACGGGCTGTGGCGCCACGGCGATTTTGTGCGGCTGTGGAGCTCGCTCACCATCACCCACTTCGGCGGGCAGATCACCTTCCTCGCGCTGCCGCTCACCGGCGCCCTGCTGCTCGATGCGACACCGCTCGAAATGGGCTTCCTCACGGCGCTCGAGGCGCTGCCGTTCGCGCTCTTCGGCCTGTTCGCAGGCGTGCTGGTGGACCGCTTGCCCAAGCTTCCGATCATCGTATGGTCGGACATCGCGCGCGCCCTGGCCTTGCTCGCGGTGCCGCTATGCACGTGGCTCGGCTTGCTCTCGATGGGGGTGCTCTACGCGGTCGGGTTCCTGGTCGGACTTGGAACCGTCTGCGGCTGGCCGGCCTACCAGGTCTTCATGACCGAGCGGGTCGGGCGCGGCAACCTGGTCGAGGCGAACGCCAAGATCGGGGTGAGCGACTCCGCCGCGCAGCTCATCGGCCCTGGAATTGCCGGCGCGCTGATCCAGTGGCTCACGGCGCCGTTCGCGATCCTGCTCGATGCGCTGTCGTTCCTGCTTTCGGCCTGGATTCTGCGCGGCATCCGCTCCGGCCCGAGCGACGCGCCGAAGATGCGCGCCTCGAGCATGGGCGCGGAGATTCGCGAGGGACTGTCCGCGATCTGGCGCAACAGCGTACTGCGTGCGCTCGCCTGGGCGATCTCCGTCTGGCAGATTTTCCGGCATGCATCGCTGGCGATCGTGGTGCTGTATGCGGCGCGCGAGCTCGGTTTCAGCCCCGGGCGTGTCGGCGCGCTGTGGATGCTCGCCGGCATCGGCTCGCTCAGCGCCACGGCGGCCATCGGGGGCCTCAACCGGCGCCTTGGCTTCGGCCCCACCATGCTGGCAGGGATGCTCGGCACGGGCGTCGGCTGGCTGCTGCTGGCGGCTGCGTCGGGAGGCGAGCTCGGCGCCTCGGCCCTGTTCGGGCTGGGGCTGCTGGTGCTCGATTTCAGCGGCATGGTGTTCTTCATCAACTATCTGACGCTGCGTCAGGCAGTGACGCCGGATCCGCTGCTCGGGCGCGTCACCGCGACGATGATCTGCCTGACGGTGGCGACCGCGCCTTTCGGCGGCTTGGCCGGCGGCTGGATCGCAGAGCACGCTGGATTGCGAGCGACGTTGCTGTTGGCGGGCCTTGGCGCGATCGTGCTGGTACCGCTCGTCGCGTGGGCCTCTCCGCTGTTGCGCCTGCGCACGCTTAACGAGGCTCAGGAACCGCGGCAGACCGAAAGCGTAGCCGAGGAGCTGGCAGGATAGCCCAGGCTCGCCATCCCCCAGACCATTGAAAACGTCACGCCGGCCGCGATGACCGCGGCCGCGATACGCTGCAATGCACTGGCCGCCTTCATAGGGCGATCTCGGCGATCGCCCGATTGTCCGGGCCGCCGTGACTCTCCACCAGAACAAGTCCATTACCGCTGACGCGATAGGTTCCTCCGGGCTCCAGGAAATTGTCCACCGCGGATCCGTCTTCGGTAATCCACACCCGGCCGGTCACGACCTGAATGCCGACGCCGCGGGCGGCACGCAGCCTCAGCAGGTCATTGCGATTCAGACGCACGATCATGCGCACATCGTAGACAGCCCGCTCGGGCGATAACAGCTTCAGCTACTGTAGACTGTGCCCATAACAGTGGCGCCGGGTGAACACTGTTATGCCCGCCCGGGAGCGCAACTGTGTCTGGGCAGCCGAGCTCGCTGCTGAAAGGATGCCTGCATGTCCGAAAGCGCGCCGCTCTACCACCGAGTTGCCGACCAGATCCAAGAACTCATCGTCGCGGGGACCCTTCGCGCGGGTGATCGCGTTCCGTCGGTCAGAAGGCTGTCTCGCCAGCAGAACATCAGCGTCTCCACCGTGCTCGAGGCCTATCGGCGCCTCGAGGACTGCGGGGTCATCGAGGCCCGCCCGCAATCGGGATTCTTCGTGCGTCGCGCTCCCGCCTCCGTGCAGGAGCCTGAACCATCGAGGCCGCCGAAAAGAGCGGTCACCGTCGAGGTCAACGCGCTGGTCGATATGGTGTTTTCGTTCGCGCGCGATCCGGACGTGGTGGCCTTCGGCTCGGCCTGCCCCAGCGGCGAGCTGTTCGCTCTCGAGCGCGTCCGGCGCGCAATGATGGGACAGCTGAAGAGCGAGCAAGGGGTGCTTGGGCGCTACGGCATGCCTCCCGGCACGGAAAAACTGCGCCGCGCAATCGCGCGCCGGGCGCTCGAGTGGGGCTGCCGGATTGACTATCGCAACATTGTGACGACGACGGGGTGCATGGAGGCGATCAACCTCTGCCTGAGAGCAGTCACGCGGCCCGGCGACCTGGTGGCCCTCGAGTCGCCGACGTATTACGGCTTTCTTCAGATCCTGCAATCGCTCGGGCTGCGCGCGCTCGAAATTCCCACGCACCCGCGCGCCGGCATGTCGCTCGAAGCCCTCGAACTCGCGCTCGCCGAGCACCCGGTCAAGGCGGTGATCGCGATGCCGAATGTTTCCAACCCGATGGGGTCTTCGATGTCGGAAGCGGCGAAGAAGCGGCTGGTAGAGCTTCTCGCCTCACGCCACGTTCCCCTGATTGAGGACCATATCTACGCCGACCTGTGTTTCGGGTCTCAGCCGGCGCGCGCGGCGAAGGCATTCGACCGCACGGGCAACGTAATGTTGTGCGGGTCGTTCTCGAAGACGGTGTCGCCAGGCCTCAAGGCGGGCTGGGTCGAGCCCGGTCGCTGGAGCGATCGCGTGCGCATACTCAAGTTCGTGTCCAGCGGGGGCCAAAACGAGCTCGCCGAGCTGACCATCGCCGAACTGCTCGAGTCGGGCGGCTACGAGCGTTCCTTGCGCCAGCTCCGCCGCCGCTTCGAGGCGCATGTGAATGCCGCACGCGGGGTGATTGCCGAGACTTTTCCGCGCGGCACGTGCGTCACGCAGCCATCGGGCGGGTACATCATCTGGATCGAAATGCCCAAGGTATGTAGCTCCGTTGCCCTGTTCGAGCGTCTGCTGCACCATGGAATTACGATTGCCCCAGGGCCGATGTTTTCAGCCTCGCAGCGCTATGCGAACTGCCTGCGCGTCGGGCTGGGGCAGCCATGGTCTGAAAGACAGGAACTCGCATTGCGCCAAGTGGGCGCCATCGCCTGCGAGCTCGCTGCTGGAGTTGCGACATCGAAAGTCCCGCGCGAGCGCGACAAAAATCGGCGGCTGCTGGTCGACGCGGACACGTAGCAGCTACTTTGTACCGTCGCAGGCGACAACGCGCGCTGCGGCGGCTTGGGCGGCGGACGCGCTGGCCGGATAGCCCAGGCTCGCCACGCTCCAGACCATCGAGAAAGTTACGCTGATCGCGAGTGCCGCCGCAGTCAGTCGCTGCGTTGCGCTGATGGTTCTCATGTCATCCCTCGTAACTAGTAAAAGTGCTATAGACGGTTACAGGATAATCTGGCACCATGTAACCTGTCAACGTTAATTTACTGGTTACGGACCCTGCCTTCAAACGGTAAATCCTGAGGCTATGCATGCGTGAACGGAATGCGATGCAGGTTGCTTACTCGCGGACGAAGGGCAAGCGCTACGCCGAAACCTTTCGCTGCCCGGGGGGCGCCCTGTGCCTCGACTTCTGCAATTCCGGCCATGGCATCAAGGGCTCACGGCAGGAGGAGTGGATACCCACTTTTGCCGACCTCATGGATTGGCTCGAGGCCGCCGGAGCGCTGAGCAAATCGCAGGCGACCAAGCTGCATGCTGCTGGTGCGGGCTCGCCGCAAGCGGCGCAGGAGTTCCTGGGGCGAGCGATCGAGTTTCGCGAGGCGCTGGCGCGCGTGCTCCTGGCGCGCACTGAAGGCCACGCCGCCGCCAGCGAGGACCTCAGGACCATTGACGCCCAATACGCTCGCACAGCGCCGTTTGCCCGGCTTGCGGCGACGCCCGAAGGCTTCGCGTGGTCGCTCGATGCGACGGCCTCCGCGCTCGATGCCGCCCTGCGGCCCATCGTCGAATCCGCGGTCGGGTTGCTTACCTCGAGCAAGCTCGCGCGGCTGCGCCGCTGCGGAAGTCCGACCTGCTATTGGTTGTTCCTGGACGAAACGAAGAACTGCAGCCGCCGCTGGTGCGAGATGGCGAGCTGCGGCAACCTCATGAAGGTGCGGCGCCACCGCGCGAACCAGCATCGAAGCGCCTGAGCCAGGCGAAGAACTCGCGGTACCACAGGCGCGAGTTCTGCGGCTTGAGGATCCAGTGGTTCTCGTCCGGAAAGTGAAGCAGACGCGCGGGGACCTTCTTCGCCTTGAGCGTGTTGTAGTACTGCAACCCCTGGGTATCGGGCACGCGGTAGTCGAGCGCGCCGTGGACGACGAGCGTGGGTGTCTGCATGCGCTTCACCGCGGCGCGCGGGTTCTGTGCCTCGACTTTGCCGAAGTCCTCCCAATACCAGGCGCCAAGCTCCTTAGCGAAGAACGGGTACGAATCGTCCGCGAACATGGAAACCCAGTCGAAGCAGCCGGCGTGGCACACGTAGGCGCGGTACCTGCCCTGCGGCACGTGGCCGTTCATCCAGGCGACGAGGTAGCCGCCGTAGCTGCCTCCACTGGCAAACACGCGCTTGCGGTCCACATAACGGCGCCTGGTCAGCAGCGCGGTGGCCGCCTCGATGTCCGCCAGCTCGCGCTTGCCGAATTCGTGCCGAATGGACTCGATGAAATCCTGGCCGAACGATGACGACCCGTGGAAATTCACGCCGGCGACGATGTAGCCCTGCGCCGCGAAGACGTGGTTGTTCCAGCGGAAGTGCCACGAGTCCGCCGAAATCGCGTGCGGCCCGCCGTGGATCGAATGCAGCAGCGGGTACTTCTTCTTCGGGTCGAAGCGCGGCGGGAACACCAGCCACATCTGCACCGCTTCGCCGCCCGAGCCGCGCAAGCTGACCTCTTCCGACGCGCCCAGCTGAAAGCGCCGCAGCAGCGCGTCGTTGAACGACTCCGCCTTGCGCTCCGCGCCGTCGCCGCGCTTGGCGTAGACGGCGGGCGGGCGGCTCATTTCGTCCCGGATGAAGGCCACGGCATCGCCCGCCAGGTCGAATTCGGTCACCATGCCGCCCTTCACCTGCGCCGCGGGCGCGCGCGATTCCAGGTCGAAGCGAAACAGGTGCTGCCGCGCGCGGTCTTGCGCAAGGCAGTGGATCGCCGAGGCATCGGCGCTCCAGCGCAGCGGCGCTTCGACGCCGCGATCCCAACCCTTCGACACGACAGCGATCGCGCCCTTCCCGCGGTCGATCAGGGTGATCTCGTTCGGCGCGACCGGGCTCGCCCGCACATTGCTCGACAGGCAGGCGAGGCGCGCGCCGTCCGGCGCGTAGCGGGGGTGGTGGTAGTCGCGATGCGGCGCGCCCGGCGTGAGGTTGCGGAAGCGCCGGCTCTTCAGGTCGAGCTCGACGATGTCGAACTCGTCGTCCAGCTTCTTCTCCTCCGCCGGATCGAAGCCGAAGGCCACAAAGCGCCCGTCGGGCGAGATGTCGTAGCAGTGCTGGTCCGGATCGGCGCGCACCAGCTCGTAAGGCGTGGCCTCGAACAAGTCGCGGCAGCCGCCGCGCAGGTCCGCGACAAAAAGGTGCGGCACCCTGCCGTCCGAGAGCCAGTGGTCCCAGAAGCGGTAAGTGGCATGCTCGACGCGATGCGCCTTGACCTTGTCTTCCTTGCGCTGCTTGTGCCGGCGCGCCTGGGCCGTTTCGCCGCGCAGGTCCGGCCACACCCAGGAAACGAAAGCGATGCGCCTGCCGTCGGGAAACCACTTGATCGCCGAGGCGCCGGTGGCAAGCTGCGTCAGCCGCCGCGCTTCGCCGCCGTCGGCATCGATGAGGTAGATCTGCGGCTCCGCGTCCTTCTTGCCCTGCCATTCGCGCTTGGCGACGAACGCGACCAGGCTGCCGCGCGGCGCCCACATCGGCTGCCCGTCCTTTTCGCCACAGGTCGTGAGCAGCCGCGCCCGTCCGGCAGCGGTCGGCAGGAGCCACAGGCTCGCCGTGCCTTTATTCTCCCGCATCGAGTAGGTCGTCAACGAGCAGACCGCGCGGGTCCCATCGGGCGCCAGCGAAACGCCGGCGGGCCGCTTGATGCGCCAGAGATCCTCGACCGTGAGCTTCACGAAGCGCGGGCCAGACGGATGGCCCACGCGCGGGCCAGGGCGGCGGCGCCATCCGTGCCCTGGATCGTGCGGAAAATCTGCACCGCCTTCTGGTCCTGGCCTGCGAGGTGATAGGCATAAGCGAGCTGCAGCCTGGCGTGATCGGGGCGCCTGCCGGCGATTCCCTGGCGAAGCGCGTCCTCCATCATCCGCAGGCCCTGCTCGGACTTGCCGTTCAGCACCAGGTTGAAGCCCTCGTTGAAAAGCGTCTTCGCATCCTTTACCTCGGCGGCATCGGCATTGGCATTCAGGCTTTTCCTGTCCTCGGCGAGGCTTTTCGCCGCCATGTCCTTGAGGCGCTTGTGCCGCGCGGCTTCGGGGCCGCTGCCCAGGAGGCCGGCAGCGTAGCCCTTGTCGATGATGCGCGCGGCCTCGGCCGGGAAACCGTCGATGAGCGAGAGCTGCGCCGCCTCGAGGTATTCGTTGCCGGTACGCATGGTGCCGGTCTCGATCTTCAGGCGCGCCACGTCGAGGGCGAGGCGCTCCGAGAATCCAGGGCGCGCCCCAATACCGTAAACCAGATTCAGCCAGTAATCGCGCTTGGGATAGTAGGTCAGCAGCTTCTCCAACGCTTTTGCGTAGCCGGCCGTGTCGCGCTGCTGCAGGTAGGCGTTCGCCATTAGCTGCAGCTGCTCTTCGGCGGGCGCCTTGCCCGCGTCTTCCTCTGCATCTATATCGGCCGAGATCGCTTTCGCCGCGGCGGCGAAGTTGTTGCCGAGGTACAGCGCCTGGACGTAGATCGTGTGCACCGATTTGTCCGTGCCGCCGAGCTTGGCGTGGCGCGCCGCGAGCTCGGCAGCCTTGGCGTAATCCTTGGCAAGGTAGTACTGCCCGGCCGCGGCGGCGGCAAACTGGCGGCGCTCGGCATCGGCGGCCGAGGCAGAACCGGTAATCTCCTCGAATGCCTTCGCCGCGACACCCGGCTCACCGGCGCCGGCGGCGGCCTGCGCGATCACGCGCATGACCATGTAGCTCTCGTAGGGCGTCTTGTTAGGCACCGCTTGCGCTTCACGCGCCGAGGCGAGCGCCTCCTTCGCCTTCTTGCCCTTCAACAGGTCGATCGCGCTCTGCAGGGGCTTGCCGACCTCGGGGCGAACCGTGTGAGCCTCTTGCGCTGATGCCAGCGAGACGAAAATTCCGAGGCCAAAGGCAAGGAAAAGATCACGCAGACTCATGCAACGCGCCGCTCAGCGGATGAACTGCTCGTTGCCGATCAGCCCGATCTTCGTCAAGCCCAGCCGCTGCGCGGAAGCCATCAGCATCGCCACGCTCTCGTACTTCACGAGCTTGTTCGGCCGCAGATGTACTTCCGGCTGTACAGCCATGGCGGCCGCGCCGCGCAGATGCGTCTCCAGATCCGCGCGATCGCGCAGAACTTCCCCGTTCCAGACCATGGTGCCGTCGAAATCGACTTCGATGGTGACGACCTGCGGGGGAACGTCTTGCGGCGGCGGCGTGCCAACCGGCATGTTGAGCTTCACGGCGTGGGTCTGGATGGGAATGGTGATGATGAGCATGATGAGCAGCACCAGCATCACGTCGATGAGCGGCGTGGTGTTGATGTCCACCATCACATCCTGCTCGCCCATGGCGCTCGGTCCGAGGTTCATCGCCATCAGCTTCTCCTCTCGGCGCGCGCCGGCGGCTCGGTGATGAAGCCGATCTTGAGGATGCCGGCACGCTGGCAGGCGTACACCACCCTGCCGACGAATTCGTAGCGCCCGTCCTTGTCGCCGCGGATATGGACCTCGGGCTGGGGAATCTTCACCGCGATCTCCTTGAGCTGGTTGAGCAGCTTGCGGTCGTCGACCGGCTGATTGTTCCAGAACACGCCGCCGTCCTTGTCGACGGCGATGACGATGTTCTCCGGCTTGGTCTGCGTCGGCAGATTCCTTTCCTTCGGCAGCTGCACGGGAATCGACCGGATCACCACCGGAATGGTGATGAGGAAGATGATCAGCAGCACCAGCATCACGTCGACGAGCGGCGTGGTGTTGATGTCGGAGACGAACTCCTCGTCGCCTTCGACGTTGCCGAGGTTCATCGACATCGTCAGGCTCCCTTGCGCGCGCCCGGTCCGAGCAGGGTCATGTGGACGCCGCCGCCGAAGTGCCGCACCAGCTCCATTGCCACTTTGTTGCGGCGGACCAGCCAGTTGTAGCCGAGCACCGCGGGGACCGCGACCGCCAGGCCGAGCGCGGTCATGATCAGCGCCTCGCCCACCGGGCCCGCCACCTTGTCGATCGATGCCTGCCCGGCAATGCCGATCGCCGTGAGCGCATGGTAGATCCCCCACACGGTGCCGAACAATCCGACGAACGGCGCGGTCGAGCCCACGGTGGCGAGGAACGCCAGGCCCCTCTGCAGGCGGTTGGCTACCACGTCCATCGCGCGCTGCGCAGTCATCGAGACCCAGCTATTCAGGTCGAGCCGCTGGCCCGGCATGTTGCCGTGATGCTCGGCCGCGTAGGCGGCTTTCTCGGCGATGAAGCGGAATGGGCTGTCCTCCCGCAGGACGGTTACGGCGTCCTTCACCGATTTGGCCTTCCAGAATTTGTCGTCGGCTTCCCTCGCATCCTTCATGACGCGCGCCTGCTCGATCACTTTCACCACGCCGATGTACCACGAGCCGATCGACATGATGACGAGGATGATCAACGTCCCCCTGGCGACGAAATCGCCCTGCTTCCACAGCGCCTCGATGCCGTAGGGGTTCTCGATGACTTCCGTCGCCGGCGCCGCAATCGGCGGCGGCGCCGGTTTTACCACCTCGATTACCGTCGGCGCCGGCTTGACCTCCGCTGGCGGCGGCGCGCCCTGCGGCGCCTGCGCCAGCGCAACTATCGACAGCCCGGCGAGTACGACCGCGAGCAGGATCCTCACGTCCAACCATCGTTTCAGCATATTGTCCCTATTCAAGTCACTCCAATTTCCAGTCGTACTGGATGCGCGCCCATGCGCGCTCGGGCCTGCCGTCCACGGTAGCCGGCGTGAACTTGCATATGCCAAGCCCGGCTCTCGCCGCTTCATCGAGGCGCCGGTGGCCGGAAGAGCGCTCGACCTTGCTTTCCAGCACCCTGCCGTCGACGTCGATCAGGAAGGTCAGCGTCACCAGGCCGGTTTCGTTGGCGCGTATCGATGCGGCTGGATACGCAGGCTTCGGGCAGCCTCTTGCGTCCACCACGGCCGGGGTTCTTGCCGGCGGTGCCGGCACCGCCGGAGGCGGGATTGGCACTGAGGGCGGCGTCGGCACCACCGCCGTGATCGTAGGGGGCAGCTGCACCGGAACCTGTATCTGTACCTCGGGGGGAGGAATGAACGGCGGCGGGGGCGTGGCCAGCTTCGGCGGAGGAGGAGGTGGCGGCGGTTGCTCGGGCGGCGGCCGCTTGACCTCCTCGATGATCTTCGTCTCGAGCGGCGCGCGAACCACCTCGACGATCTTGCGCGCCAGGCCGTGAATCAAGGCGTAGATCAGGATCACGTGGAAGATGCCCACGGCGACCAGCGCGGTCAGCCGCCTGCTGGAGGATTGGGGTTGCGCATAACTCATAGTTCAGCAATGCAGAGGGGCCGCATGATAAAGCAAAGGGGCTGTTACACAGCCCCTTTGCCACGAACGCCTCTCCAGCTTGGACCCTACATGAACTTATAGGTTGCGCTCAGGACGAACGTGCGGCCGCGCGGGTCGGCATAGCCCGGATCGTAGCCCGACTGGAAATAGTTCTGACCACCTGCGTTGGTATAAGGCGGGTTCTTG
Organism: Burkholderiales bacterium; assembly: GCA_035476235.1. GTDB lineage: Bacteria > Pseudomonadota > Gammaproteobacteria > Burkholderiales > SG8-39 > SCGC-AG-212-J23. Next base: position 75 of record DATILQ010000191.1, on the reverse strand, counting down.
TCGAAAAGGTTCCTGATGCCGAACGTGAGCTTCAGGTTCTTGTTGTTGGCAAGGCCGGTATACGACCCGTAGAAG
>DATILQ010000190.1:0-2048 GCA_035476235.1 Burkholderiales bacterium | reverse complement strand
CATCGCCTGAGGCCTGCCCAAGCGGCGCTCGCAGTCCCCGCTCTTTCTGAATTTGCCAAAAGGGGCGCAGTATTTACCATAAGGCCGCTTGCGTAGCGGTCTTGCAGCCGCGGCCAAGATCGATCATAGCGAGAAGCGCCGCTTAACAGCCCGCAACACGCCGCAACCGCGCGCATTTCGCGGCATGGAGGCGAAGGAAATTCCTATCCTTTAGGTCGTCGATCTAGTCTAGCGGGCCGGCACTGGCGCCGGCAGATGATAAGCAACCGCCACGGTGCGGCGCCGTCGCCCCAATCGGCGCAACTGCGTTAGCTGGCAGGCCCAGCCCCCGACAGCGATGCGGCAGCGGCACGTCGCCGGATGCTCAACAGTTTTTGGCAGGTGGCATGGACCTCACCGAGTCTACCCACTCCACCGTGAATTCCCGCTCGGACTTTCCAGACCGGTCACGCCCAGCTTGCCATCGTTGGCTGCGTGCACCTGCCGATGACCGGTGAACGCGAACGGCACGCCCTGGATCTCCGCGACCGGCACCTTGCGCCCGAGGATGCCGCCCATCACGGTGAAGAAATCGATCTCGCCCGCAGCGAGCATGTCGAGCGCCTGCGGATCGGAGCCCGGCACGTTGTTGTTCTGCGGGAAGGTCGTGACGCGAAGACGACCGTCGCTCTCTCTCGCGACCTCGTCCCACAGGTCGGTGAGGAACTGGTGCTGATGGCTCTGCGCCGGCTGGTTGTGGAACGGCTTCGCAATCCACTCCCGCCGCGCCGGCACCGCGCAGCCGGCGAGCGCCTGCGCAGAGCCGACGAGCTACAAGCTTCGGCGTCTCACCGAATGGCGGCGGGCGCGACGGTCGAGCCCGAGGCGCCGTAGATCTTGAGCGGCTGCATCACGAACGCGAACTCGTAGGCCTTCTTCGCCACCAGCTCGTCGAGCTTGGCGTTCTCCAGAAGGTGGATGCCGTTCACCACCAGCAAGACCTGGTGGACCGGCAGCGAGAGGTCCTTGTCCGGATTCGGCGCGACCTCCACCGGCCAGTTGTCCGAGCCGACCACGCTCGGATCCTGTTTCGCCAGCCACTCGGCCGCCGCGACGCCGATGCCGGGGGTCGACTTCACGAAGCGCGCGTTGTCCTTGCCGTAGAGCTTGCCCCACCCGGTGTGGATGATCACCGCGTCGCCGGGCTGCAGCTTCATGCTGCCCTGCTTCGCCAGCGCCTGCTGCAGGTCATCGGGCGTGATCTCGTAGGTGTCGCCGAGCATCTCTACGCCCTTTGCGCCCGCGACATCGATCAGCACGCCGCGCGTGAAGAACGTGGGCGCGTTCTGCACGCCGAGCTTGGTGAAACCGCCGCGCGTCGCGATCTCGCTCGTCTTGAAGCAGTTGTAGTGCGAGTCGCCGTGCGACTGGTGGGCGAAGCCGTCGAACTGCGTGCCGACCTGGCCAATCTCCGAGGTCACCACTTCCTCGTTCGAGCCGCGCGTGTTGCGGCCGGGATTCATGAAGGTGCGCTTGGTGTGGAGGTTGAAGATGCGCGTGCCGAAGAATGGCATCCCCGGCCCGAGCACATGGCTCAGCTCGATGACCTCGCCGGTCTTGATCAGGTGCGCCGCGCGCAGCACGTTCTGCGCATTCTTCATGTGGTTGCCCGAGCCCTTCTCGTCGCCCGCGCCCCACTTCGACGGGCAACGCTGGCTCTCGGGCGGCAGGTTCCACTGGGCGACGGCGATGAGCGGCGTGCAGAGCAAGGCAATCGCAAGTGCGGTGCGTCTCATGGTCTCCCCTTAGTCAAGGCTCTCGTAAAGGCGCTCGTCGTAAAGCGCGCCAGTCATCTGCGCCAGCTTGTCGCGGAACTCGCGCTGGTGCGCCGACATGCCGTTCGCATCGAACGCCTGGCGCGAGCGCCAGGTCTCGACGACCGTGAAATGGTTGAGCCGGTTGGTCTGCTGCAGTACTTCGTAGCGCAGATTGCCCTCGGCCCCGCGGTTCGCATCCGCCAGCACCTTCAGCGCCGCCTGTGCGTCCTCGCGCTTCGGCGGCACGACGTC
>DATILQ010000189.1:0-1947 GCA_035476235.1 Burkholderiales bacterium | reverse complement strand
TAGGCCGCGTCGATGTGCGGCAGGAGGAGTGCTTCGTAACGGGCACGGTCGGTGGTCACGCGCGCACGATTATCACGCCGCCCATCTCCTCGTGGCCGGAGCCGCAGAAGACGTCGCAGGCGAACTCGAAGCTGCCTTCCTTGCTTGGCGTGAAAGGTACGCGCGCTACGCGTCCGGGCAGGATGTCGGCGTGCAGCCCGAGCGCCGGCGCATCGAACCCCATGTGCACGTCCTCCGTGGTGAGCTCCAGCACCACCGGCTCGCCGAGCTTGAGCGCGAGCTCTGCAGGCACGAACTCGAACTTGTGCACCGTGACCGGGATGACGCGCGGCGCGGCCTCGTCGGCCCACGCCGCGCTCGCCGCGAGCAAAGCAAGGAATGCGCGGCGCTTCATGCCTTGACGACCGGAAGCTCGGTCAGCTTGTACTCGTCGGGCTCGGCCTCGATCTGCCGGAAGCCCAGGCCGCGATAAGGCTGCGCCGTATCCCACGCCACGGGCGCGCGCTTGGGCAGGGAGCCCGGCGCGGGCAGCGCAAAGATGAGCGATTTCGACGCGTGATGCTCGATGTGCGCGGTCTTGAAGTGGTGCTCCTGGTGAATGTGCCCGTAGAACACCGTGACGTTCTTGTACGGCATGAGCAGCTCGATCGCTTTCTCGCCATCCTTGGTCGCCCAGTCCCATTGCGGGTACAGCGGGAATAGCGGCCGGTGCGTGAGCACCACGATGCGTCCGTCCTTCGGCTGCTTGGCGAGATCGGCGGCGAGCCAGGCGAGCTGCTGGTCGCCAATGCGTCCCGCGGGATCCGAGACGTTGTCGAGCGCGACGAAGTGCACGCCCTTGTGCGCGAAGCTGTAGTGCGTCTGGCCGAAGAACTCCTTGAAGGCTTCGCCATTGTCGAGCGAGGCGTCGTGCTCGCCCGGCATCAGGCGGATCTGCCGGGTCTTGAGCCCGCCGATCAGCTCGCGGAACTGCGCGAGCCGCGCGCGCCGCTCGGCCGGGTCGTCGGTGGTGTGCGTGAGGTCGCCGGTGAAGACGATGAAGTCGGGCTGCGGGTCGAGCGCGTTCACCGCGGCGATCGCCTTGGGCAGCGTGCCGGCCGCGTCCGGGTTGGGCGCCCCTTTGAAGCCCCAGTGCGTGTCCGAGAGCTGCACGAAAAAGAACTCATCCGCGGCTGACGTATAGCTGTCAGCGCCGCGGGTGAGGCCCGATGCGAAAACGAGCCCGCCCAGTCCTGCGACCTTCAGGAATTGCCGCCGATCGATGCCTTGCATGCCGGTCTCCCAGTGGTGGTAGTACCGGAGTGCAAGACCGCGCTGCGCCGCGTTTTATTCCCGGCTAGGCTTCGCGCATGCAGCTCGCCGCGCTCGCTCTCGCTGCGATGGCCCACGCGGCGCCGCTCGGCCCGAACCTTTACATCGCCGGTGACGGCTTTACGCTCGAGCAGGCGGCGGCCGACGCCCAGCGCGACGGTGCAACCGCCTACAAGATCCTGGTGACGGGAGCCGAAGCCGAGCGCCTCATTGCCGCGCGCGCGACGCGCGAGACGACCGATCTCCTGCGGCTGGCCCGCGCCAGCGGCGCTCGACTGTACGTTTGCGCCAAGGACGTGAAGGCGCTCGGCGTCACGCCGCGCGAGCTCGTCAAAGGCGTGACCACCGTACGCGGCTACGCCGCCGACCCCGCGCGCCTGGCGGACTGGGAGCGGCGCTCGCCGCGCGCGCCCGATCGCAAGTCGCTCGCGGTGTGCGCGGAGTGAAGGTCGGCTGCTTCTGACGTTCTATAACGTTCTGAAGGACTTCGTCGCAGGCCGTTGGCTGACGAAACGACTACTGTCTGACTATGGCCGGCGAAGCGATCGATCGCTAGCGGCTGAAGCTGTTTGAAGGGAGTTGGCTACGGTGGGCACCTTTGAGATCAGCGTCATGGTCAGCGTTCTACTGATCGCT
>DATILQ010000188.1:0-2973 GCA_035476235.1 Burkholderiales bacterium | reverse complement strand
GGTGCTGATGGAGCGCTATCCGATCATCATCACGCTCGGCGCGGCAGTGCTCGGCTGGACCGCGGGAGAAATGGGCGTCACCGATCCGGCAGTCGCGGACTGGGTGAAGGCGAACGCGCACTGGCTCGACTGGATCGCGCCCGCCGTGGGCGCCGTCGTCGTGGTGGCCATCGGCAAGCTGCTCGCAAAGAGAAAGGAGGCGAAGGGCCGGGCGAACATTTCGACTGCTTAGATAAAACCGACACGCGCGTGCGCGAGCGACAGACAACAAGCGTCGCGGCCGCGCGCTAAAACGCGAACTGGAGGAGGATGACATGAAGTGCAGGCTGGTTTACGGCTGCACGGCGGCGCTTGCCGCCTGTGCGCTTGCAGTGCCTTTCGGCGCCCACGCCTGGGAGCCGACCAAGACCGTGGAGTTCATCGTGCCCGCCGGTACCGGCGGCGGCGCCGACCAGATGGCGCGCGCCATCCAGGGCATCGTGGCGAAGCACGCCCTGATGAAGCAGTCGATGGTGGTGATCAACAAGTCCGGCGGCGCCGGCGCCGAGGGCTTCCTCGACGTCAAGAACGCGAAGGGCGAGGCGCACAAGATCATCATCACCCTCTCCAATCTTTTCACCACGCCGCTCGCCACCGGCGTGCCGTTCAACTGGAAGGACCTGACGCCGGTCAAGATGATGGCGCTCGACGAGTTCGTGCTGTGGGTGAACGCCGAGACGCCGTACAAGACGGCAAAGGAGTACATCGACGCCGCGAAACAGGCGGGCGCCGGCAAGTTCAAGATGGCCGGCACCGGCTCGCGCCAGGAAGACCAGATCATCACCGTGGCGATCGAGCAGAAGACCGGCAGCAAGTTCACCTACATTCCGTTCAAGGGCGGCGGCGACGTCGCGGTGCAGCTCGTCGGCAAGCACGCCGACTCGACGGTGAACAATCCGATCGAGGCGGTGGCGCACTGGCGCGGCGCGAAGCTGCGGCCGCTTTGCGTGTTCGATGACAAGCGCATGCCGTACAAGAGCAAGGTCACCGAAAGCACGGCGTGGGGTGACATCCCAACCTGCAAGGAGCAAGGCCTCGACGTCCAGTACCTGATGCTGCGCGGCATCTTCATGCCGGGCGGGGTCAAGCCCGACCAGGTCCAGTACTACGCCGGGCTGCTGCGCAAGGTGCAGGAGACGCCGGAATGGAAGCAGCTCATGGAGCAGGGCGCGTATAACACCACCTCGCTCGAGGGCAAGCAGTACGCCGAGTGGGTGGCGAAGGAAGAGCAACGCCATGTCGAGCTGATGAAGACCGCCGGTTTCCTGCACCAGAAGTGAGCCGGCCGGCGTTCCGCCACAAGAGCGCCGAGATTTTCGTCGCGGCGCTCTTTTTTGCGCTCGGTGCGCTCGTCATGTGGGACAGCGTGCGCCTGGGCGCGCGTTGGGCCGAGGACGGCCCGCAGGCCGGCTATTTCCCGTTCTACATCGGGCTCCTGGTGTGCATCGCCTCGGCGGCCAACATGGCGAGCGCTTTTTTCCTGCGCGGCGGGCAGAACCGCACGTTCGTCGAGACGCATCAGCTCGCGCTGGTGCTGGTGGTGCTCGTGCCGGCCGCGGTCTATGTCGGGCTGATCGGCTGGCTCGGCATCTACGTGGCCTCGGCGCTCTACATCGGCTTTTTCATGCGCTGGCTCGGCAAATACCCGTGGTGGAAGGTCGCCGCCGTGAGCGTCGGCACGAGCGCGGCGTTCTTTTTGATCTTCGAAGTCTGGTTCCTGGTGCCGCTGCCCAAAGGGCCGCTCGAGTCGGCGCTGGGGCTGGGCTAGCACGCGATGGCGGAAATCGAGGCGCTGGCCCACGGCTTCGTCGTGGCGATGAGCCTGAAGAACGTGGCGTTCATGTTCGTCGGCATCATCCTCGGCGTGATCATCGGCGTGCTGCCGGGACTGGGCGGCGCGAACGGCGTCGCAATCCTGCTGCCGCTCACCTTCTCGATGGCGCAAACGCCCGGCGGCACCACTACGGCGATCATCCTGCTCTCGTGCATCTACTGGGGGGCGCTGTTCGGCGGCGCGATCACGTCGATTCTCTTCAACATTCCGGGCGAGCCCTGGTCGGTGGCCACCACCTTCGACGGCTATCCGCTGGCGCAGCAGGGCCGCGCCGGCAATGCGCTCACCGCCGCATTCACCTCTTCCTTCGTCGGCGCGCTGGTCGCGGTCATCGTCATCACCTTTCTCTCGCCGGTGGTCGCCAGCTTCGCGCTGGAGTTCGGCCCGCCGGAATTTTTCGCCGTCTACCTGCTCACCTTCTGCGCGTTCGTCGGCATGTCGAAGGAGCCGCCGTTCAAGACCATCGCCTCGATGATGATCGGCTTTGCGCTCGCCGCGGTCGGCACCGACCCGGTGACGGGCGCCCTGCGCCTCACCTTCGGCACGGAGAAGCTGCTGATTGGCTTTGATTTCCTGGTCGCCGTCATCGGTCTGTTCGGCATCGGCGAGATCCTGATCACCCTCGAGGAGGGCCTCGCCTTCAAGGGCGCCTCGGCGAAGATCAACCTGCGCGTGGTGCTCGACACCTGGAAGGAGCTGCCGCGCTACTGGATGACGTCGCTGCGCGCTTCCGCGGTCGGCTGCTTCATGGGCATCGTGCCCGGCGGCGCGACGCCTGCCTCCTTCATGAGCTACGGCGTCGCGCGGCGCTTCTCGCCCAACGGCGACAAGTTCGGCACCGGGCAGCTCGAAGGCGTCGTCGCGCCCGAGACCGCGGCGCATGCCGCCGGCACCTCGGCGCTGCTGCCGATGCTGACGCTCGGCGTACCGGGCTCGCCGACCGCGGCGGTGCTGCTCGGGGGTCTGCTCATCTGGGGGCTGCAGCCCGGGCCGCTGCTGTTCGTCGAGCAGAAGGATTTCGTCTGGGGCCTGATCGCGAGCATGTACCTCGGCAACATCGCCGGCCTGGTCGTGGTGCTCACCTGCGTGCCCGCGTTCGC
>DATILQ010000187.1:0-18112 GCA_035476235.1 Burkholderiales bacterium | reverse complement strand
ATGAAGTCTGCATGGCATAGGATTCAACATCCACTACCAGCGCCTTCAGCCCCGACGCTTCGGCGACGGCAATGCGATCCTCGACCTTTTCCTTGCGGCTGGCGGCAATCAGTACCTCAACCTCCTCGGCCGAGGAAGGCGCAGGGCCGATCACCTGAAAATCCAGATTCACCTCATCGAGCGCAAATGGAATGTACTGGTTCGCCTCGCTTTCGACCTGGATTTCGAGCTCATCCTCGCGCAGCCCCGCCGCGACCACGATCTTCTTGGTGATCACGGCGCCGGTCGGCACCGCCATCGCGACGTGCTTGGTGCGCGTGCCAAGGCGCTTGTGCGCGCGCTTTACCGCATCGGCCGCCTGCTCGAGATTGCTGATGTTGCCGTCGACCACCGTATCGCGAATGAGCGGCTCGATGGCATAGCGCTCGACCCGGTACGCACCTCTGCCCGCTTCAACGATCTCGAGCATCTTTACGGACGATGAGCTGATGTCCAGCCCGAACAATGGCGGCGCCTTCGGCTTGAACAGATCGAAATCCATGCCTTATTTTCCTTTGCGTATCAGCTCTTAGGCGCGATACGTAGAATCCGCGTTAAATGCTAGCAACAACCCCTCCCTCTGTCTAGTTAAATTCTCCCGGTGGGGACGGGGTATCATGCTACGGTTGAATCTGCTCGTGCAATAGCGCCCCGGTCACGGTCTAAGTCCCTTGATGTGGTTCCGCTTTCTAGCCTTTCCGCTGGCCCTGCTGGCGGGGTTGGCGGTCGCCGCCGTATTGGCTGTCGCCCTGGTGCTCGCGCTCGCCTACCCCAACCTGCCGTCGCTGCAGGCACTGACCGAGTACCAGCCCAAGATTCCGCTGCGGATTTATTCCGCGGAGGGCGTGCTGATCGGCGAGTTCGGGGAGGAACGCCGCTCCGTGGTGTCGATCGAGGAAGTCCCCGAAGCGCTCAAGCACGCCATCCTCGCCGCCGAGGACGAGCGCTTCTATGAGCACCCGGGCATCGATTACGTAGGAGTGCTGCGCGCGGCCTATGCCAACCTTGTCGCCGGCGGCCGCCGCCAGGGTGCCAGCACCATCACCATGCAGGTGGCGCGCAACTTCTTCCTCTCCTCGGAGAAAACGGCCACCCGCAAGCTCTACGAAGTGCTCCTCGCTTTCAAGATCGAGCACAGCCTGACCAAGGACCAGATCCTCGAGCTGTACGTGAACCAGATTTATCTGGGGCAGCGCGCGTACGGCTTTGCCGCCGCAGCGCAGATCTACTTCGGTAAATCGCTCGAGCAGCTCAGCCTCGCCGAGACCGCCATGCTCGCCGGGCTGCCCAAGGCGCCATCCATGTACAACCCTGTAGCGAATCTGCAACGCTCCAGGCAACGGCAGCATTACGTGCTGCGGCGGATGTCCGAGCTGGGACTTATTACTGCGGCGCAATATGACGAGGCTCTGAAGGCGCCGCTGCGGCCACGGCGCGAGGCAAACGAATATGCCATTCACGGTGAATACGCCGCCGAGATGGTGCGCCAGGCGATGGCCGAGCGTTACCCCGACGAGGTGTACTCGCGCGGTTTCCGCGTCTACACCACCCTGCGCAAAGAGGATCAGGAGGCAGCCTACGTGGCGCTGCGCCGGGGCGTCCTCGAGTACGACCGCCGCGGCGGCTATCGGCGCCCGGAAGGCTATGCGGAGCTGCCTGCCTCCCCCGGCGACGACGATTTCGAGGAAGCGCTCGCCGATCATCCCGACAATGACGAATTGCTCGCCGCGATCGTGCTGGCCGCCGACGCGAAGCAGGTCCAGGCGGCGCTGCGCAGCGGCGAAAAGATCGCGATCGGAGGCGAGGGCCTGCGCTTTGCGGCGCGCGCCCTCGATCCGAAGACGCCGCCGCAGCGCCGCATCCGCCGCGGCGCGATCGTCCGTGTACAAGCCGAAGCCGGCGGCAAGTCCTGGCAAATCGTGCAGCTGCCGGAGGTCGAGTCGGCCTTCATTTCGCTCGACGCACGAGACGGCGCGGTGCGCGCGCTGGTGGGCGGCTTCGATTTCAGCCGCAACAAGTTCAATCACGTGACCCAGGCGTGGCGCCAGCCCGGCTCATCGTTCAAGCCGTTCATCTACTCGGCGTCGCTGGAGAAGGGCTTCACGCCCGCCACCGTCATCGCCGACGAGCCGGTGGTGCTGGAGGCCGAGCAGACCGGGAGCCAGCGCTGGGAGCCGAAAAACTACGACGGCAAGTTCGAGGGGCCGATGCGCATGCGCACCGCGCTGGCGAAGTCCAAGAACATGGTGTCGATCCGCATCCTCGACGCGATCGGCGCCAAGTATGCCCAGGATTACGTGACCCGCTTCGGCTTCGACCCGGAGCGGCATCCGCCGTACCTCACGATGGCGCTTGGCGCCGGGTCGGTCACCGCGTGGCAGCTGGCGCGCGCCTATGCCGTATTCGCGAACGGCGGGTACCTCATCCAGCCGTACTTCATCCACAAGATCGTCGATGACCGCGGCAATCCGCTCGCGCTCGCCAACCCGCAGCGCGCGGGCGATGAGACGCTGCGCGTCCTCGACCCGCGCAACGCGTTCATCATGGACAACATGATGCAGGACGTGATGCGCTACGGCACGGGAGCGCGCGCCGCGCGCCTCGCGCGCGTCGACCTGGCGGGGAAAACCGGCACCACCAACGAGTTCGTGGACGCCTGGTTCGCCGGTTACCAACCGACGCTGGTGGCGATCGCCTGGGTCGGCTTCGACCAGCCCAAGACGCTGGGCAGGAACCAGACCGGCGGCATCGTGGCGCTGCCGATCTGGCTCGGGTACATGGAAAAGGTGCTGAAGGACATCCCGGAGATGCCGCGCAGCACGCCACCCGGCGTGGTCACCGTGCCGGTGATGACGATGCCGGGCGAAAGCCCGGGTCTCGCGCCGGGCGCTGCGCCGAAGCTCGTGCCGGAGTACTTCTACCAGGAAGCGGTACCGCCGCCCGAGGTGCTTCAGCCGCCGGCGCCGATCGAGCCGCCGAAGCTGTTCGAGCCCCCCAACCCCAACCCGCCACCGACCTAGGGGCGCAGCAGCACCGCCTGGCCGCCCTGCGTCGAGACGATCTTCGACAGCGCGGCGAACAGCTCCGTGCCGTCGCGCGTGTCGCGCCAGGCGCTGCCATCCCAGCGAAAGTGGAAGCCGCCGGCGCGCGCCGCGACCCAGATCTCGCGCGCCGCCGCGTGCCGGTTGATGATCATCTTGGAGCCGTCCGCGAACTCGATCTCGAGCACGCCACCCGCCTTCAGCTCGAAGTCCGCGTCGACGCCGCTTGCCTCGAGGGCCTGCTCGATTTTGCTCAGCGCCGCGCCTGCCAGCGCTTCGAAGTCGGTCTCGTTCATGAGTGCTAACATCAGGATTTTATGCGTTTCCTTCTTCTCGGCGTGGCGATCACGCTGCTCGCCGGCTGCGGGCAGAAGGGGCCGCTGTATCTGCGCGACAATCCGCCGGCGGGCATCAAGCCCGCGAAGCCCGCGCCTGTCAAGCCGATCCCCTATCCGCGCGGCGACGACACTGAGCAAAATTAGGCACGACGTGGCGTTCGCTTACCGCAACGGCACGTTGTGCGCCGAGCAGGTGCCGCTCGAAGACATCGCGCGGCGCTTCGGCACGCCCTGCTACGTCTATTCGCGTGCCGCGATCGAGGGCGCGTACGGGGAATTCGCGCAGGCGCTGCGCGGGCGCGATGCGATGCTGTGCTACTCGGTCAAGGCAAATTCGAATCTGGCGGTGCTCGCCCTGCTGGCGCGCCTGGGCGCCGGCTTCGACATCGTCTCGGGCGGCGAGCTGGCGCGCGTGCTGGCGGCGGGCGGCGACCCGCGCAAGACCCTGTTCTCGGGCGTGGGCAAGACCAAGGATGAAATCCGGCTGGCGCTGGAAAAGAACATCTATTGCATCAACCTCGAGTCCGCGGCCGAGCTGGAGCGCGTGGCCATGGTGGCGCGAGAGCTGGGGCGTCGCGCACCGGTGGCGTTCCGCGTCAATCCCGACGTCGATGCGAGAACGCATCCCTACATTTCCACCGGCCTGCGCGAGAACAAGTTTGGCGTGGCTCACCGCGACGCCGAGCGGCTCTACGCAAGAGCGGCGGCGCTGCCCGCCCTCGAGGTGATCGGCATCGGCTGCCACATCGGCTCGCAGCTGGTGGACCCTGCGCCGTTGGTTGCCGCGGTCGAGCGCCTGGCCGCGCTCGCCGGGCGCATCGAGGCAGCGGGAATCCGCCTGCGGCATCTGGATCTTGGCGGCGGCATCGGCATCCGTTATCGCGACGAAACGCCGCGCCCGCCGCGCGAATTTGTCGCCGGCGCGCTGGCGGCGCTCGGCAATCGCCGCGGCGCCGTGATTTTCGATCCCGGCCGCTCGATGGTCGGCAACGCCGGCGTGCTGCTCACCCGGGTCGAATACGTGAAGCCGGGCGAGCCGCGCAATTTCCTGGTGGTGGATGCGGCGATGAATGACCTGGTGCGGCCCGCCCTGTATGACGCCTGGCATGAGGTGCGTGCCGTGCGCGAGCCGGAATCGGGCGCGGCGAGCGCTGTTTACGATATCGTCGGCCCGATCTGCGAAACCGGTGACTTCCTCGCCAAGGATCGCTCGCTGACGGCAAAAGAGGGCGACCTGCTGGCGGTGATGTCGAGCGGCGCGTATGCGATGTCGATGGCTTCGAACTACAACTCGCGGCCCCGGGCCGCCGAGGTAATGGTGCAGGGCAGCGCGGCCGAGCTGGTGCGAGCACGCGAGTCGGCCGAGCAGTTGTTTGCCCTGGAGCGGATTCCGGGATGACAATCGTGCGCCCCCGAGATGCCTGACCCTGATCCCGTGACTGCCGCCAACCGACGCTTCCTGATCGCGGGCGCCGTCGTGGTCGCGCTGGTTGCCGGGGGGATCGCGGCCTACTTCAGCACCGACAGCGGGGCCAGGGAAGGCCGCAAAGGCGGCAAGGCTTCGCCCGCCGTGCCGGTCACCGTGGCGCCGGTGACGCAGGAAACCGTTCCGATCGAGCTGCGGGCGATCGGCAACGTCGAGGCGTATTCGACGGTCGCGTTGAAAGCACGGGTCGATGGGCAGATCGTGGAGGTCAACTTCCGCGAGGGCCAGCCGGTGAGGAAGGGCGCTGTGCTGTTCCGCATCGACCCGCGGCCCTACGAGGCGGCGCTGCGCCAGGCCGAGGCGAACGCGCTGCGCGACGCCGCGGCGCGCGACCAGGCGCGCTCGCAGGAGAAGCGCTATCAGGAGCTGCTGGACAAGAACTTCATCTCCAAGGAAGCCTACGCGCAGATCCGCACCAACGCGGCCACCGCCGAGGCGACCGCCAGCGCGAGCGAGGCGGCGCTCGAGAACGCACGGCTGAACCTCGAGTACTGCACGATACCCTCGCCGCTCGACGGCTACGTCGGTCGCGTGCTGCTGCAAGCGGGCAACCTGGCCAAGGCAAACGACGTCAATCCGCTGCTGGTGATCAACCAGGTGAGGCCGGTCTACGTCAACTTCGCCGTTCCCGAGCAGAATCTTCCGGAGGTGCGCAAGTACATGGCCGCCGGCGCGCTGATGGTCGAGGTGCTGCCGACCGATGCCGGTCAGAAGCGCGTCGAAGGGAAGCTTATCTTCATCGACAACGCGGTCGACCCGACCACCGGGACCATCCGGCTGCGCGCGCAGTTCGACAACGTCGACGCCGCGCTCTGGCCCGGGCAGTTCGTCAATGTGAGCGTGCGCCTCTACGAGCAGGTCGACGCGATCGTGATTCCTGCGCCTGCGGTTCAGAACGGGCCCCAGGGCCAGTACGTCTATGTCGTGGGGCCGGACCTCGTGGCGGACGTGCGCAAGATCACGGTCCTGCGTACCGACGGCGAGCGCACCATCGTCGCGAGCGGCCTGCAGAAGGGCGAGCGCGTCGTCACCCGCGGCCAGCTGCGGCTCGGCGCGAAGACGCGCGTTCAGCTCGACAAGCCCGCGGCAGAACCCTCGTGAATTTCTGCGAGCTGTTTGTCCGCCGGCCGGTCATGACGGTGCTCGTCATGGCGGGCATCCTGATCTTCGGCCTTGCCGGCTACCGCCTGCTGCCGGTATCGACGCTGCCGAACGTCGATTTCCCGACGATTCAGGTGACCGCGGAGCTTCCCGGCGCCAGCCCCGAGACGATGGCCTCGGCGGTGGCCACGGTGCTCGAGAAGCAGTTCTCGACCATCGCCGGCATCGACGAGATGAGCTCGGTGAGCGGGCAAGGCGTGACGCGCATCACCATCGTGTTCGCGCTCGATCGGGACATCGATGCCGCGGCTCAGGACGTGAATTCAGCGATCGCGTCCGCCGCGCGCCAGCTGCCCGCCACCATGCCGGCGCCGCCTTCGTTCCGCAAGGTCAATCCGGCCGACTTTCCGGTCTACTACCTCGCCCTGACCTCGTCGCAGCTCCCGCTTTCCACGGTCAACGAATACGCCGAGACCTACCTCGCGCAGCGCATCTCCACGATCAACGGCGTGGCGCAAGTGCTGGTGTTCGGACAGCAGAAGTACGCGGTGCGCGTCCAGGTCGATCCGAACGCGATGGCCGCGCGCGGAGTAGGCATCAACGAGATCGAGTCGGCGATCTCGAATGCCAACGTGAACCTGCCGACCGGAACGCTGTACGGCAAGGACCGCATGTTCGCGGTGCAGGCGACCGGGCAGCTGCAGGACGCCGCCGCGTTCCGGCCGGTGATCGTCACCTACCGCAACGGCTCGCCAATCCGCCTGCAGGAGCTGGGGCGCGTCATCGACGACGTGCAGAACGACAAGGTGGCGGCCTGGTTCAAGGGCAAGCGCGGCATCGTGCTCGCCATCCAGCGCCAGCCGGGCACCAACACCATCGACGTGGTCGACTCGATCAAGAAGCTGCTGCCGACCTTCCGCGCCGAGGTGCCGCCGGCGATCGATATCGAGACGCTCTACGACCGCTCGCTGACCATCCGCGCGTCGGTGAATGAGGTGCAGTTCACGCTCTACCTCGCGCTCATGCTGGTGGTGCTGGTCATCTTCATTTTCCTGCGCAACGTCGCCGCCACCATCATTCCGGCGCTCGCGCTGCCGATGTCGATCGTCGGCACCTTTGCGGTGATGTATCTGTTCGGATACAGCCTGGACAACATTTCCCTGATGGCGCTCACGCTGTGCGTGGGCTTCGTGGTCGACGACGCCATCGTGATGCTCGAGAACATCACCCGGCACCTCGAGCAGGGCAAGAGCGTGATGCAGGCGACGCTCGACGGCTCGAAGGAGATCGTCTTCACCATTATCTCGATGACGATCTCCCTGGCTGCGGTGTTCATCCCGGTGCTGTTCATGGGCGGCATCCTTGGACGCCTGCTGCATGAGTTCGCGGTCACCATCATGGCCGCGGTGCTGATCTCGGGCTTCGTGTCGCTCACGCTGACCCCGATGATGTGCAGCCGGATCCTCAAGCCGCATCGCGCCGACCAGCGGCACGGCCGGATCTACATGGCCTTCGAGCACGGCTTCGACGCCTGGAAGCACGCGTACGACGTGTCACTGCGCTGGACGCTGGGTCACCGGTTTGCAGTGTTGATGACGTTCCTCGCCATCTGCGTGGTCACCATCGGGCTTTTCTGGCGGGCGCCGAAAGGCTTCCTGCCGAGCGAGGACTCGGGGCAGCTGTTTTGCTTCGTGGAGGGTCCGCAGGACGCCTCCTTCGAGGCCATGTCCGAGCTGCAGAGCAGCGTCGCCGAGATCATCCGCAACGATCCGAACGTCGACGCCGCGATGTCGTTCGTCGGCGCGAGCGGGCAGTCGCCGTCGCTGAACCGCGGCCGCATCACCATCACGCTCAAGCCCTTCAAGCAGAGAAAGCCCGCCGATCAGGTGGTGCGCGAGCTTCGCCCCAAGCTGGCCAATGTGATGGGCGCCAAGGTCTTCCTGCAAAACGTACCGGCGATCCGCATCGGCGGCCAGCTCACGCAGAGCCCCTACCAGTACGTCATGCGCAGCGCCAATATCGAGGAGCTCTACCAGTGGGCGCCGGTGATCGAGCAGAAGCTGAAAACGCTGCCTGGGCTGGTCGATATCTCAAGCGACCTGCAGATCACGCGGCCGGAGGTCACGGTCGGGATCGAGCGCGAGAAGGCTTCCGCTCTAGGCGTCTCGGCGCAGAGCATCGAGATGGCGCTCAACAACGCCTACGGCGCGCGCCAGGTGTCGACCATCTACACCGCGACCAACCAGTTCTGGGTGATCCTCGAGCTTGCACCACGCTACCAGACCGATCCTTCGGCGCTGCCGCTGCTATACGTGCGCTCCTCGACCGGCGCCCTGGTCCCGCTCAACGCCGTGGCGACGCTCACCCACGGCGTCGGTCCCCTGCAGGTCGCGCACCTCGGACAGCTCACCTCGGTGACCTTCTCCTTCGATCTGCGCCCCGGCGTTGCGTTGTCGCAGGCGATCAGGGAGCTCGAAGTCGCGATGCACGATCTGCAGGTGCCGGCGACGCTCAGCGGCACGTTCTCGGGCACGGCGCAGGCCTACCAGAGCTCGCTGCAGGGCATGGGCATTCTCCTGCTGCTGTCGATCGTGGTGATTTACCTGGTGCTGGGCATCCTCTACGAGAGCTTCATCCATCCGCTCACGATCCTCTCGGGTCTGCCGACCGCAGGCCTGGGTGCGCTGCTCACGCTGATGGCCTTCGGCATCGAGCTCAACATGTACGCGTTCGTCGGCATCATCATGCTGGTCGGCATCGTGAAGAAAAACGCCATCATGATGATCGACTTCGCCATCGAGGCGCAGCGCAAGGGCGGCCTGCCGCCGGAACAGGCGATCTACCAGGCGGGCCTGGTGCGCTTCCGGCCGATCATGATGACCACCTGCGCCGCGCTGATGGGCAGCCTGCCGATCGCCATCGGCTTCGGCGCCGGGGGCGGCGCGCGCATGCCGCTCGGCCTGGCGGTGGTGGGCGGCCTGCTGCTGTCGCAGATCCTGACGCTTTACATCACGCCGGTGATCTACCTCTACTTCGAGCGCCTGCAGACCTGGCTCAACAAGGGAAAACAACCCGAGGTACCGGAAAGTGCCAGCCAGCCCCGAAGCGCGTAGCCTCGCGGTGTTCTGCGACTTCGAGAACGTCGCGCTCGGCGTGCGCGAGGCGAAGTACGCGCAGTTCGACATGGACAAGGTCCTCGAGCGGCTGCTGCTCAAGGGCTCGATCGTGGTCAAGAAGGCGTACTGCGACTGGGAGCGCTACAAGGAGTTCAAGCCGGCGATGCACGCCGCCTCGTTCGAGATGATCGAGATCCCGCACCTGCGCCAGTCGGGCAAGAACTCGGCCGACATCCGCATGGTGGTCGACGCGCTCGACCTGTGCTACACGAAGGAGCACGTCGACACCTTCGTCATCGTCAGCGGCGACTCGGACTTCTCGCCGCTCGTCTCCAAGCTGCGCGAGAACGCGAAGACGGTGATCGGCGTCGGCGTCAAGAACTCGAGCTCGGACCTGCTCATCAACAACTGCGACGAGTTCATCTACTACGACGATCTGGTGCGCCAGGACGAGCAGAAGCGGCGCGCGGCGAAGAAGCGCAGGGAAGCCGCGCCGGCGGCCGAGGACAAGAAGCAGGAAGCCTACGAGGTGGTGCTGGAAACCCTCAACGCCCTGATCGCCGAGCGCGGCGCCGAGGAGAAGATCTGGGGCTCGATGGTCAAGCAGGCCCTGAAGCGGCGCAAGCCGGGCTTCAACGAGTCCTACTATGGTTTCCGCGCCTTCTCCGACCTGCTGGAGGAAATGCAGCAGAAGGCGCTCATCAAGCTTGACCCCGACGAGAAGTCCGGCGGCTACCTCATCCGGCCCGCGTAAGCCGACCTCCGCACAGCTCGCCAGGGCAGGCGGCAAGGGCCTGCGGGATGTCATCGCGCCGCGGCTGCGGGCGCTATTCTGCGGGATCAATCCCGGGCTTTACTCGGCCGCCACCGGGCATCACTTCGCGCGTCCCGGCAATCGCTTCTGGCCGGCGCTGCACGCCGCCGGGTTCACGCCGCGCCTGCTGCATCCTTCGGAGCAAAGGCTGTTGTTGAAAGGCGGCTACGGCATCACCAACCTCGTCAACCGCGCGACCGCGACGGCGGACGAGCTGGCGCCTGCCGAATTCGTTTCCGGGCGTCGGCGCCTGGCGGCCAAGGTCAGGCGCTACCGCCCGGCGAGCGTCGTCTTTCTCGGGCTCGGCGCCTACCGTCATGCCTTCGGGCGGCCGCAGGTCACGCTCGGTCGCCAGCCGGAGACCTTCGAGGAAGCCGAGATCTGGGTGCTTCCCAACCCCAGCGGTCTGAACGCGAACTATCAACTCGCGGCACTCGTCAAGCTGTTCCGGGCCCTGAGGAAATCGACTGCTCTCAAGAACCGCTGCGGCGGCGATAGATCCAGCCGATGAGCCCGCCGGCTACGCCCAGACCGAGCAGATTGACGAGAACCTGCGAGTCGGTCAGATCGCACCAGGCGGCGAGCAGCAGACTCAGGAAGCCGCCTTGCGCGGCGACCGTTGCCAGATCCTGGACGTCGAGGAACGACATGCGCCAGCTTGCGCCTCGCATGAAACGTGCCAATCGTCTCCGTGCATTTTCAGGGCTAAAGCGCGTGTGCTGCGCACGCGCATGGTGCGAGTCGAGCGCCGCGCGCACCAGCAGCGGGAAGTCGAATCAGGGCTCGAGCTGCTTGTAGACCAGCGTCGCGATGTGCAGCAACTCGTCCTTGCTCAGGTCCGCAGACGAGATCGCGTAGCCGCAGTCGCGCTCGATCCAGTAGAACACGCTGACGTTGTTTTCGCGCGCGTAGCGAAAGGCGGTCTCGCGGTTGCCTTTCGCTTCGGCGCGGATGTAAAGCGTGAGGCGACGGCCGGCAGCCGTCTGATACATGAACAGGGCCACCGGGCCGCTCTCGCCCGGCAGAAGCCGCCCGCCGACCAGCGCCATCCCGGCCGCGTCGAGCTTCGGGACGCGCACCCTGGCACCGACGCGCTTGGAAAGCCAGGCCACGAGGTGCTCCTCCTGGTCGGCACCCACCTCCACCGGATGGCGCACTTCGGGCGAATAAGTCGCGTGCGCGATGGCGGCGCGGCGCGCCATCACCGCGCCCTCGGCAAGCGGCGGCTCCGCAGGCCGGCGCCAGTCGCGCGCCTCCCAGCCGGCGAGCGCACCGAGCACCGCGCCAAGGGTGATCCAGCCGGCGACCGCGGCGATCCTGCGGGCACGCGGGCGACGTGTCGCCGTGCTTTCGAGATGTTGCGGAACCGTCTCGGCGAGCACCGGATCGTAAGCAGCGCGCAACGCTTCGCCGAGACGGCGGTAGGCGGCGACGCGCTCAGCGTCCTCTGGGCGCCCCGCGAGCCAGGATTCGACCTCGGCCCGGCGCTCCACGCCGAGTCGCCCATCGGCGTAGGCTTGCAGGTCGGCTTCGGTGACGGTGGGTTCCGCGCTCACTTCACGACCTTCAGCTTGGCCGCGGCGCCCTGGCCGAGCATCAGCATGCGCAGCTTCTCACGCGCGCGCGACAGGCGCGACATCACCGTGCCGATCGGAATGCCGAGAGCGCGTGCCACTTCCTCGTAGCTCATTTCCTCGAGCGTCACGAGCAGCAGCACGGCGCGCTGCTCCGAGGGTAGGTGCGCGATGGCGCGATCGAGGTCGCGCACCAGCAGCGCGTCGCCCTGCGAGGCGCGCTGCGCCAGCTCGGGGAGCTCTTCCTCGAGCGTGTCCGTGACGCGCGTCGCGCGCACCTTGTTGACATGTACGTTGTGCATCACCGTGAACAGCCAGGCGCGCAGGTCGGTGCCGCGGCGATAGAGGTGCAGCTTCGCCCACGCGCGCTCGAGAGTGTCCTGCACCAGGTCGTCGGCGGCAGCCCGGTCGCCGACGAGTGCTCGGGCGTAGCGGCGCAACCGCGGAATCAGCTCGACCAGGCGCTCGGCTTCGTTCATGGAGAGGAACAGGGGGGTATCGGCCCCTATTCCATCAAAAAACGCGGCCGGACGCCAAACTTTGTCAGCGCGACTCCTCCGGGAGGGGCGACAGCGAGCGCAGATAGGCGACCAGCGCATCGAGGTCCTGCGGCTCGAGCTGGCTGGTGGTGTTCTGCACCACTTCGGCCATGGACTCGGAAAGGATATCTCCATCGGCGGTCATGCCGGTTCGCAGGATGTCCTTCAGCTCGGCATCGCTCAGCTTCTTGAGTCGCGTTGGCGTGAGGTTCAGCGCCTTGGTTTTCTCCCCCAGCTTCGCGCCGGCGAGGAAACGGTCCTTCTTCGGCGCGCCGAGCCAGTTGCGCGGCGTATGGCATTCCGCGCAATGACCGAGCGCCTGCACCAGATAGGCGCCGCGGTTCAAGGCCGCATTGCGCGAGGGGTCCGGCACAAAGGGGCCCGGCGAAAAGTACAGCAGCTTCCAGCCCCACAGCGGAAAGCGCCAGCGGACGTAGAGCTTGAGGTCGTGCGGCTCGCTGGCACGGCCGCTGGGAGGCAGGCTACGCAGGTAAGCCCACAGGTCCCGGAGATCGGGGTCGGTGATCTTGGTGAACGAGGTATAGGGAAACGCAGGGTAGTAATGCGCGCCATCCGGTCGCACCCCGAATCGCATCGCCCTGATGAAATCCTGCTCGCTCCAGCGACCAATCCCGGCCCGCGGATGCGGCGTGATGTTCGGGCCGAAGAAAGTACCGAACGGGGTCGTGAGCGCGCGGCCGCCGGCGTAGGGCTGCGCGTTCGGCCTCGTCTCGGTGTGGCAGCCGACGCAGCCCGCGGCCTTCGACAGATAAAGGCCGCGCTTTGCATCCTGGGCGAGCACGTCTCCTGCGATGGCGACTAGCGCCAGCGCGCAGCACAGAACCAATAAGGGATGCTTACTGCTTCTCGCGGAAATTCTCGTGGCAGCCGCCGCAAGCCTTGCCGACAGCCCCGATCTGCGCCTTCACCGCGCCTTCGTCGCCGCCTTTGCTCACGGACGCGAGCCTGGAGACTTCGCTCTGCAGCCGCTCGGCGGCCTCCTTGAACTTGGCTGGTTCGTTCCAGATTGCGGGCAGAGCGGCGGTCTTCACCGTCACATTCTTCGTGCTCGGGTCGAAGCCGTCCCAGGGCATCTTGTCGAGCACATCGAGGTAGCCGGCATTGCGCTGGACGATGTTGGCGTCATAGGGCAGCTTGCCCTGCGCCATGCCAGCGAGCGGGCCGAAGTACTTGCCCTGCAGCGCCATCGCGGCCTGGCGCTGCTTCACCAGAATTTCGGGCTTCACCTGCGCCACCGCGGCGACCAGCCATGCGGCACCGACGGATGCGACCACGGTCGCGGCTACCAGCTTGCGCTTCATCGTTCTCCCTCCTCGAAAAGGTGGCACGTCGCAATAAACACCACAGCTGCGCGGGTTATTCCGGGTATCAGCGCAGTCCCGCAGCGTACTCGGAGACCGCCCGTATCTCGCGGTCATTCATGTGCGCGGCCACGCCGCGCATGATGCCGTTCGTATCGTTCGCGCGCGTAGCCTCGCGAAACGCCGTCAGCTGGGCCCCCAGATACTCGGCGTACTGTCCGGCGAGCCGAGGGTACTGCGCCGGAATCCCAGCACCTGCCGGACCGTGGCAACCGGAGCATGCCGGAATGTTTTTCGCCGGATTGCCGCCGCGCCAGATCTTCTGTCCCAGGGCGACCAGGTCCTTAGCGGCGGCGGCCGAGGGCTTGAGCTGCTGGGCGGCATAGTAGGCGGCGAGGCTCTTCGTGTCGGCTTCCGAGAGACTGGCGACCATACCGGTCATCACCGCGCTTTCGCGCGCCGGCTTCTTGCCTTCCTTCGCCTTGAAATCGCTCAGTTGCTTGTTCAGATACTCGGGGAATTGGCCGGCGATCTTCGGGTTCGCCGGCGCGATGCTGTTGCCGTCGGCGGCGTGGCACGCCGCGCACACTTGCGCCGCGATGCTCTGCCCGCGTGCCAGGTCGGGTTTCACCGGCGGCTGCTGCGCGAGCGCCAGGCCAGCACAGCAGGCGGCGAAACCGGCGCCGAGCGCCAGGAGGCGAATCATCGCTAGGGGTCCCCGATGGAAAACGCCCGATTTTATTAGAATTTCCCGGCAGCCATGAAAACGTTCTCCCAGGCGGCGTTCCTTGCGGCCGCGGGCCGCGCCGCGGACCTGCCGCCGCAGGGACCGCCGGAAGTGGCGTTTGCCGGCCGCTCGAATGTCGGCAAGTCGAGCGCGATCAACGCGCTGCTCGACAGGAAGCGCCTCGCCTACACCAGCAAGCGGCCGGGTCGCACCCAAACCATCAACTTCTACCAGCTCGGCGAAGCGGCGCGGCTGGTCGATCTCCCCGGCTACGGCTACGCGCGCGTGCCGCAGCCCCTGCGCGCACAGTGGGAAAGTCTCGTCGGCGCCTACTTGCGCGCGCGCAGTGCCCTCGTCGCTGTCGTGGTGGTGATGGATGCGCGGCACCCGCTGACGCCGCTCGATCTGCAACTGATCGAGTGGCTCGGGGATGTCCCGCTGCTCCTGCTGCTTTCCAAGGCCGACAAGCTGACGCGCGCGCAGCAGGCAGCAACCCTGACGAAGGTAGGCTCTCTGATGCCGGCCGAAGTGCGGCTCTTTTCGAGCGCTACGCGACAGGGTGTCGACGAATGTCGCGGCCTGCTTGCAGGCTGGCTGCAAGCAGGCCACGGAAATAAAAAACCCCCGGTAAAGGGGATATAAACCGGGGGCGAAACGCCTTAACCTTGAGAATTAAGGCACCCGCTCAGGGAGGAGAAGCGGGAGACGATCAACTCGTCTGAAGGTAAGATGCGCCTCGGCCTCGAAAAGTTCCCAGCGTGAAAGCGCGCGAAAAATCAGCGGCATGAAGGTCTACGGCGAGTTCCCCGGCGTTCGCATGCGGCGCATGCGGCGCGACGAGTTTTCGCGCCGGCTGATGCGCGAACACGTGCTCACGGCCGACGACCTGATTTATCCGGTGTTCGTGCTCGACGGCAAATCCCGCACCGAGAAAGTGGCCTCCATGCCAGGTGTCGAGCGCATGACCATCGACAAGCTGCTGCCGCTGGCCGAGCAGTGCCTGAAGCTGCGCATTCCCGTGCTGGCGCTCTTCCCGGTGATCGAGCAGCGGCTGAAATCCGCCGACGGACGCGAAGCGCTGAATCCCAAAGGCCTGGTGCCGCGCGCGGTCGCCGCCCTGAAGAAGCGCTTCCCCGAGCTCGGCATCATGACCGACGTCGCGCTCGACCCTTACACTTCGCACGGCCAGGACGGCGTGATCGACGAGACCGGCTACATCCTCAACGATGTGACGCTCGATGTCCTCGTCGAGCAGGCCCTGGCGCAGGCCGAGGCGGGGGTCGACATCGTCGCGCCTTCGGACATGATGGACGGCCGCATCGGCCGCGTCCGCGCTGCGCTGGAGAAGGCGGGCCATCTGCATACCAAGATCATGGCGTACTCGGCGAAATACGCCTCCGGATTTTATGGCCCGTTTCGCGACGCGGTCGGCTCGGCGAAAAACCTGGGCAAGGGCGACAAGAAAACCTACCAGATGGACCCGGCCAACTCCGACGAGGCGCTCTGGGAGGTCGGGCTTGATCTCGCCGAAGGCGCCGACATGGTGATGGTGAAGCCGGGCCTGCCCTACCTGGACATCGTGCGGCGCGTTAAGGACCAATTCAAGGCGCCGACCTTCGTCTACCAGGTGTCGGGCGAGTATTCGATGCTGCGTGCCGCAATCGCCAACGGCTGGCTTCCCGAATCCTGCGTGATGGAGGCGCTGATCGCCTTCAAGCGCGCTGGCGCCGACGGCATCCTCACTTACTTCGCGATGGACGCCGCCAAGGCGCTGAAGTAATCAGGGTGCGGTGACGACCAAAAGCGTTTTCAGGAAGCGCTCGGCGTCCTGGTAGCCGATGACCCGCAGGCCCTTGATCTCGCGCCCCTGCGCATCGAAGAAAATGATTCCCGGCGGCCCGAAGAGCGCAAAGCGCTTGAGCAGCGCGCGGTGGGCTTCACTGTTGGCGGTGACGTCGGCTTGCAGAAGGACCACGCCCTCGAGCGTGGCGCGCACGCGCGGATCCGAGAACGTGTACGCCTCCATCTCCTTGCACGATACGCACCAGTCGGCATAGAAATCGAGCAGCGCCGGCTTGCCGGCGGAGCGTAACCGGTCCTCCAGTTCGCCCAGAGATGCAACCCGCATCCACGGCAGCGGCGCGGCGGCGGGGGCGCCACCGCTCGCGAGGCCGGCCAGCGGCCGCAGCGGATCGCGGCTTCCCGCGAGCGCGCCGACCAGCAGAGCCAGGCCAGCGACCAGCAGCGCGATGCCCGCGGCCTTCCACAGCCGCCACCAGCCCGCTGCCGCCGCCGGCAGCGGATCGATCGCGCGCAGGAACACCCCGGAGCCGATGAGCAGCGCCGCCCAGGCGATCATCCGGACCGCGGCCGGCAGCACCGGCGAGACGATCCAGAGCGCGACAGCAAGCAGCAGCACGCCGAAAAACTTTTTTACGCCGCTCATCCAGGCGCCGGCCCTGGGGAGCAGCGCCCCCTCGGAGACCCCGACGGCCACCAGCGGCACGCCCATGCCCAGCGCCATTGCGAACAGCGCCGCGCCGCCCAGCGCCACGTCGCGCGTCTGCGAGATATAGAGCAGCGCGCCGGCCAGCGGCGCCGCAACGCATGGGCTGACGATGACCGCGGAGAGCACGCCCATCGCCGCAACCGACGCCACGCGTCCGCCTTGCAGGCGCCGGTGAGCGTGGTGCAGCCGATGGTGCAGAAAGCCCGGCAAACGCAAATCGTAGAAGCCGAACATCGACAGCGCGAGAACCACGAAGACCAGCGCAAAGCTGCCGAGCACCCACGCGTTTTGCAGCGCGGCGGCTATCAGCGAGCCCGAGAGCGCCGCGGCGACGCCGGCCGCAGCGTAGGCGATCGCCATACCCAGCACGTAGGACAGCGAAAGCGCGAGCGCGCGCAGCTTGTTCAGCTCCGCGCCTTCGCCGGCAATGATTCCGGACAGGATTGGAACCATGGGAAGGACGCAAGGCGTGAACGTGAGAAGCAGCCCGAAAAGAAGAAAGCCGCCCAGGACGATCGCGAAATTGCCTTCAAACAACCGCGCGATGTCGATATCGCTCGCATAGACGGAGAAGCGCGGTGCAGCCGCTCCGCCGCTTCCGTCGAGGCGCAGCGACAGCTTGGACTCCATCGGCACGTAGCACACGCCGGCATCGGCGCAACCCTGCGAGACGACCTTCAGGTCGAAGCGCCCGTCGCCCTCCACGGGGATGCGGATGCGCAGTTCCCTGCGATAGGTCTCGACTTCGCCGAAAAACTCGTCCTTGTGCTTGAGGCCGGGAGGAAATTGTGGCGCACCCAAGCGCACGCCGCGGTTTCCCTCCGCGCTGAAACGGAACCGGTCGCGGTACAGGTAATAGCCCTCCGCGATGGCAAACGCGACTTCGATCGCCGAACCTTCGAGCGCATAGGCGGAAAAGCGAAACGCCGCCTCGGGCTCCAGAAGATTGTCCGTCGACGCGCCGAGCTTGAACTGCCCAAAAGCCGGCGCCCAAACGAGGAGTGCAAGAAGAACCGGAAAGAGCCGTTTCACGTCGTGGTTTCCGCGGCCACCCACTGCAGGTAGGCGGGCAGGCCGCGCTCGATTGGGACCGCGATGATCTCCGGGAGTTCATACGGATGCCCGCTGCGCAGCGCCTGCTCGAGCGCCGGATAGCGCTCGGCCGTCGTCTTGATCAGCAGCGGATGCTCCTCGTCGTGCCGCACGGCGCCCTGCCAGCGATAGACGGACCGGCACGGCGCGAGGATGTTGACGCAGGCGGCGAGCCGCTTTTCGACCAGCAGGTCGGCGAGCCGCTCGGCGGCGGCCCGCTCGGGCAGGTTGGTCAACACCAGGAGCGTGCTCATGCCTCAATCCTTCGTATCATGAGTCCTATTTTAGCGAGGATGCATTGAGCACACGCAGGGTCACGCTGCAGCCCAGCGGTCACCAGTTCGACGCCGAGGAAGGCGAGGCGATCCTCGCTGCGGCGCTGCGCCAGCACTTCGTCCTGCCCTACGGCTGCAG
>DATILQ010000186.1:0-4587 GCA_035476235.1 Burkholderiales bacterium | reverse complement strand
GTTGTCGCGCCGGTCGCGGACGACCTCCATCTCGAACTCTTTCCACCCGAGGACCGCCTCCTCGATCAGCAGCTCGTGGGTCGGCGAGGCCTCGAGGCCGCGCTCGCAGATCGCGACGAACTCCTCCCGGTTGTAGGCGATGCCGCCGCCCGTGCCGCCCAGCGTGAACGAGGGCCGGATCACCACCGGGTAGCCGAGGCTCGCCTGCACCTGCAGCGCCTCCTCCATCGAGTGCGCGAGCGAGGAGCGCGGCGAGTCGAGCCCGATTTTTTTCATCGCCAGCTTGAACTTCTCGCGGTCCTCGGCCTTGTCGATCGCCTCGCGCGAGGCGCCGATCATTTCGACTCCAAATTTCTCCAGAACGTTCTCGCGAGCGAGGTCCAAGGCGCAGTTGAGCGCCGTTTGCCCGCCCATCGTCGGCAGCAGCGCGTCGGGCCGCTCCTTCTCGATGATGCGCGCTACCACCTGCCAGGTGATCGGCTCGATGTAGGTGGCGTCGGCCATCTCCGGGTCGGTCATGATGGTCGCCGGGTTCGAGTTCACCAGGATCACCCGGTAGCCCTCGGCGCGCAGCGCCTTGCACGCCTGCGCGCCGGAATAGTCGAACTCGCAGGCCTGCCCGATGACGATCGGGCCGGCGCCGATGATCAGGATCGACTGCAGGTCAGTTCTTTTTGGCATCGATCATCTTCGCGAAGCGGTCGAACAAATAGCCGATATCGTGCGGCCCCGGGCTCGCCTCGGGGTGTCCCTGGAAACAAAACGCCGGCCGGTCCGTGCGCGCGAAGCCCTGGAGCGAGCCATCGAACAGCGAAACATGGGTCGGGCGGAGGTTCGCCGGTAGCGTAGCCGGATCGACGGCGAAGCCGTGATTCTGGCTGGTGATCACCACCCGGCCGGAATCGAGGTCCTTGACCGGGTGGTTCGCGCCGTGATGGCCGAACTTCATCTTCACGGTCTTGGCGCCCGAAGCGAGGCCCATCAGCTGGTGGCCGAGGCAGATGCCGAACACCGGGATGAGCGTGGTGTCGAGGATCTCGCCGATCGCCTCGATGGCGTAATCGCACGGCTCCGGGTCGCCGGGGCCGTTCGACAGGAATACGCCGTCGGGCTTCATTCTCAGAATTTCCCTCGCGGGAAACTGCGCCGGCACCACGGTCACGCGCGCGCCGCGCTCGGCGAGCATGCGCAGGATGTTGCGCTTGATGCCGTAGTCATACGCGACGACGTGAAAGCGCGGGGACTCGACCTTGCGGTAGCCCTTGCCCAGCTCCCAGCGGCCCTCGCTCCACTCGTAACGATCCCGGGTGGTCACGACCTTGGCGAGGTCCATGCGCGCAAGGCCGGGAAAGCCGCGCGCTTCGCTCAGCGCCTGGCCGGTATCGATTGGATCGCTTCCGGCGATGAGGCAGCCGCTCTGCGCGCCCTCGCTGCGCAGAAGCCGCGTCAGCCTGCGGGTATCGATGTCCGCGATGGCGACGACGTTGTGCTCCTTCAGAAAGGCATCCAGCGCTTTCTGCGAGCGCCAGCTCGAATGCAGCCGAGGAAGATCGCGCACCACCAGCCCGGCGGCGTAGATGCGGTCCGATTCCCAGTCCTCCTGGTTCACGCCGGTGTTGCCGATATGGGGATAGGTCAGCGTGACGATCTGCCGGAAGTACGACGGGTCGGTGAGGATTTCCTGGTATCCGGTCATGGCGGTGTTGAACACCACTTCGCCCACGGCCATGCCGCGCGCGCCGATGGAGCGGCCCTGAAACACCGTCCCGTCGGCGAGGACGAGCACGGCGGAATCAAGGTCAGCCACAGTACTAACTCCAGGAGTCGACGTGAAAAGCGGGAAAGGCTGCGCGCCCCTCCCGCTCAATTGAAGGTGGAATTATACGCGCTTGGCTAGCTCAGGCCAAGCACATCAAGCATGTCATACAGCCCGGCAGGGCGCCCTTTCAGCCACTTCGCCGCGCGCAGCGCGCCGGCGGCGTAGGTCATGCGGCTGTGCGCGCGCGCGGTCAGTTCGACGCGCTCGCCGGTGCCGGCGAAGATCACGCTGTGCTCGCCGACGATGTCGCCGCCGCGGATCGCATGGAAGCCGATCTGGGCGGCGGGTCTTTCCCCGGTATCGCCTTTCCTGCCGTGGGTCGCCACGCGCTGCAAATCCCGGTGCAGGGCCTTGGCGACGATTTCCCCGAGCTTCAGGGCGGTGCCGGAGGGCGCGTCCACCTTGTGGCGATGGTGCGCCTCGACGATCTCGACGTCGTAGTCCTTGCCAAGCGCCCCGGCGGCGGTCTGCGCGAGCCTGAACAGGACATTCACGCCGACGGCGAAATTGGGCGACATGACCACCGGGATGCGCCGGCTCGCTTCCAGAACGGATTTCTGCTGGATTTCCGAGAATCCGGTCGTCCCGATCACGATCGGCTTGGCATGCGTGACACAGGCCTCCAGGTGCTCGAGCGTGCCTGCCGGCCGCGTGAAGTCGATCAGCACGTCGGCGGTGGCGAGCGCGCGCAGGTCCGCGCCCACCTTCACGCCGCCCAGCTCCCTGCCGAGGGCCGGGCTGCCCGGCACATCGAGCGCCACCGCGAGCGACAGCTCGCCATCGGCGAGCACCGCGTCGATCAGCGTGCGGCCCATCCGGCCCCCGGCGCCGGCGATGGCGAGCTTCACCGGCCCGCTCCCGCGGGCACCACGTCGCCGTCCACGCGCGCCAGCTTTCCGTCCTCGAAGAACACCACCAGCTTGCGCTGCTCGCGCGCGCCGCTCGGCAGCTCGCGCGAGTAAACGTAATCCCAGCGCTCGCCGTGGAAGATGTCGATGAGCAGCGGCGTGCCCAGCGTGGAGCGCACCTGATCCTTCGACATCCCCGCCTTGAGCTGCGCCACCATGTCCTGCGACACGAAATTGCCCTGCTGCACCTCCATCTTGTACGGCGTTATGCCGGGAATGCGCGGCACGCCGCAACCGGCGAGCGCAGCGGCGAGGAGCAGGGTCGCGGTTCTGGCCATGAGCCTATAATGATAGTCGATGAGCACAGCCCAAAGCCTCAAGGACAGCGGGCTGAAGGCCACCCTTCCGCGCCGCAAGATCCTCGAGCTGTTCGAGGCGAGCAAAGTGCGCCATCTTTCCGCCGAGGACGTATACAAGGCGCTCCTCGCGGAAGGCATCGACATCGGGCTCGCCACCGTGTATCGCGTGCTCACGCAGTTCGAGCAGGCGGGCCTGCTGGCGCGCCAGCATTTCGAGACCGGCAAGGCGGTGTTCGAGCTCAACCAGGGCGGCCATCACGACCACCTGCTGTGCCTGCAGTGCGGCCGCGTCGAGGAGTTCTACGACTCCGAGATCGAGAAGCGGCAGACCGACGTGGCGCGCCAGCGCGGCTTCCAGCTGCACGGGCATTCGCTGGCGCTGTACGCCGACTGCATCAAGCAGGACTGTCCCTACCGCCCGGCCTAGCCGGCGTCGAGAAGCTGCGCGGCGTGCTTGCGCGCCGTGCTTTCAGATCCCCCCAGCATGCGCGCCAGCTCTTCGATCCGCGCCGCGCGGTTCAGAGAAGAAGCCTGTACGTTCACCTTTCCCCTGGAAGCCGATTTCACGACCAGCCATTGCTGGTCGCCATTGGCGGCGACCTGCGGCAGGTGGGTGACGCAGAGCACCTGGCGTTCCTTGCCGAGGCTGCGCAACGCTTTGCCGATCGTCTCGGCGACGCTGCCGCCGATGCCGGCATCGACCTCGTCGAAAACCAGCGTCCCGACCGGCGAAGCCTTAGCCGCGACCATCTGGATCGCCAGGCTGATGCGCGAGAGCTCGCCGCCGGAGGCGACCCGCGCGAGCGGCCGCAGGGGCAGGCTCGGGTGCGAGGCGACTTGGAACTCGATTTCCTCGGCGCCCGCCGCTCCGGGTTCCTCGAGCTCGTTCAATAAAACCTCGAACCTGCCGCCTGCCATCGCGAGCTGCTGCATGCCCGCCGTCACCGCCTTCGAAAACCCCTGCGCGCCGTGCTGGCGCCGCGCCGTGAGCTTTTTCGCCGCGGCCTCGTAACGCAGCCGCGCGGCCGCGACTTCGCGCTGCAGCGCCTCGGGGTTGACGGCCAGCTCGAGCTCCGCGAGGCGCTTTTGCAGCTCCGCATGCCGCTGCGGCAGCTCCTCGGGCCTCACCCGGTGCCTGCGGGCGGCGGCGTGCAGCGCCTCGATGCGATCCGCGACCGCGCGTAGCGCGTCGGGGTCGAGATCGACGCGCGCCGCATAATGGCGCAGCTCGCGCACCGCCTCGCCGGCCTGCGCCGCGGCGGACTCGACCAGCTCGACGATCGGCCCCAAGCGCGCATCGTGAGCCGACAGGGCGCGCAGCCGGCTCGCCACCGCGCTGAGTTGCGCCAGCGCTGCGCCCTCGGATTCGGTCAGCGTCTCGAGCGCCGACTGCGCACCGGCGAGAAGGCTCGAGCCGTGCTGCAGGCGGGCATGCTCGGCGGCGACGCGTTCCCATTCTCCTTCTGCGGGGGAAATTCTTTTTAATTCGGTAACCCGGTCTTGAATCTCCGCGCGCTCGGCCTCCCTTGCCGCGTAATTCTTCTGCGCCTCCATCGCGACG
>DATILQ010000185.1:0-26485 GCA_035476235.1 Burkholderiales bacterium | reverse complement strand
GCGTGATTGCTCACGCGGAATGCACGCATCCGGAGACCTACCTATTCTGGGATGGCATCCACCCGACGCGGGCAGCTCACGGGATTCTCGCGCGCCGGGTGCGGGAAATCCTGGGAGTGCTTCCCATCGACGACTGAAACGGACTTTACGGCCAGGCCCGGTTGTCGACGGTGTTCTCGTAAGTAGCGCCGGGCACCGTCATGTTCCACTTCACCGTCCAGTTATAGGTGTCGTCGAAGCGCTCGCGAGTGTAGGGCTGCGGCGCGGCGTGCAGCAGGCGCCAGGTTTGCAGCTCGTGGGGCTGCAGCAGCCCGCCGGTCTCCCGCGCCAGGTAGTGCGCGTAAGGCGTCGGGTCCTTTTCGAGCAGCTCGACTGCGCGCGCCTGCGCGCGGAACATTTTTGCGAGCGTCGGGCCGTCGAGCTCGTCGCCGGCCGCCTCGGCGCGGGTCGAGTGCGACTCGATCAGGATGCGCAGGCCCCATTTCTGGGCGACGCTGATCCACGGCTCCATCAGGCTTGCCGCCGCGACCTTGCCGTCGCGCACCGCCTCGAGCCGCTTGAGCATCGAGCCGGCATGGATCCGCTTGACATGCTCCGGCGCGAGGAAGCCCTCCATCATCTTCAGCGTGGTGAATTCCGAGCCGTTGTTCGGCGTCACCGCAATCGGCTTGTCCTTCAGCATCTCGGGCTCGTAGAGCCCGGAGTCGCGCGAAACGACGATGGCGAACATCGACATCGAGGCGCCCAGGGCCACGATCTTGCGCCCGCGCAGCCCCTGGCTGTCGGCCTCCACGGCCCGCTTCATGATTCCCCACTCGCACATGCGGTACTGGTCGATGCCGCCCTCGTTGTAGACCGAGTCGAGCGGGCGGTCGAAGACCGAATCGAACTTCACGAAGTGGGAGGTCGTGATCTGCGCCATCCCCGGCGTGGTCACGAATTCGAGGTCCAGGCCTTCGTCCTTGAAGAAGCCCGCGTCGCGGGCGACCAGCACCGGCAGGTCGTGGACCGCGTTCATGATGGCGACCTGGGGCCTGGTCGAAGCTTCCTGCGTGGTCATAGCGGCTTGATCTCCACCTTGCGGAACTTCACCACTCCCGCGCCGTACTGCAGCGCGATCGGGCCGCGGGAAAGCTTGTGGTCCAGAACGTCGACGGTGCGGGTGCCGTTGAGCGTGACGACGAGGTGCGGGCCATTGGCCGTGATCTCATAGATGTTCCACTGGCCGCCCGCCTTCGGCATCGGCACGACTTTGGCAACATCGACGATGGCGCCGGTGCCGTACGACGGCTCGGGGCGCTTGTCGTAGATGTTCACTTCGTAGCAGGTCTTCGCGGTGACTTTCTGCGGATCGGCGCAGCGCAGGAAGATGCCGCTGTTGGCGTCGGAATCGACCCAGAACTCGGACCTGATCTGGAAATCCCCGTACGAGTTCTTCGACACGAGAAAGCCGTTGCCCTGGTCGGCCTGCACGACGCCCTCGGCAAGCCGCCAGTTGGCGTTGCCGATCTGGTTCCAGTTGTCCAGGCTCGAGCCGTCGAACAGCGTGGTCCATCCTGCGTCGCCTTGCCCTGATGGCGAGCTCGAGCAGCCGAAAACCGTGAGGCCGGTCGCCAGCAATGCCGCGACCGTGATTGACGAGCTTTTCATCGCGATCTCCTCCAATAGGTCCTAAAAGCCGTACAGACGCGCTGGATTATCCACCAGGATCTTGCTCCGGGTGGCCGCATCCGGGGCCCACACCGGCAGCTGGTTCAGCAGGCGGCCGTCATCGATCTGGAACAGCGGCGTGAGCTCGGTCGCCTTGCGCCCCGACGCCGAGTTCGGGTGCGGCCAGTCCGTGCCCCAGACGATGCGCTGCGCGTTGGCGGCGATCAGCGCCTGCGCGAGCGGCACCACGTCGGCGTAATCCGGCGCCAGGTTCGAGGAGCGATAGGCGCCCGAGATCTTCACGTAGGCCCGGCCGGAGCGCACCAGATCCAGCAGCTCGGCGAATCCCGGCTGCCGCGGCCCGAGCTCGGCGCGCGCGCCGCCGAAATGATCGAACACCACCGGCACCGGCGAGGCGGCGACCAGGTCCCTGATCGCCGAGATCGTCGCCAGGTTCGTGTACAGCTGTACGTGCCAGTTGCGGCCTTTCACGCGCTCGACGGCCCTCTCGAACCGCGCGCGCCCTGTCGCCGGGTCGGCTGCGCCGCCGGTCGCGAGATTGAGCCGGATGCCGCGCACTCCGGCCCTCGCCATGGCGTCGAGCTCGCTCTCCGCCGTCTTGTCGTCGATGACGGCCACGCCGCGCGCGTCGGCGCCGCGCGCCTTCATGCCGTAGAGCGTGGCCGAGTTGTCGGTGCCGTAAACGCTCGGCGTGACGATGACCACGCGCTGCATGCGAAGCGCCCGGTGCAGCGCCGCCATTTCTTCCGGCAGCGCCATTTCGGGCGTATACACGCGGCCCGGGAAGAACGGGAATTTCCCGGGATCGCCGTGGATATGCGTATGGCAATCGCAGGCCCCGCGCGGCACCTCGAAGCTCACCGGCGTCGCCGGCTGTGCCGCTCTGG
Organism: Burkholderiales bacterium; assembly: GCA_035476235.1. Taxonomy (GTDB): domain Bacteria; phylum Pseudomonadota; class Gammaproteobacteria; order Burkholderiales; family SG8-39; genus SCGC-AG-212-J23. The sequence goes on along the minus strand of DATILQ010000185.1, from coordinate 23,927 downwards.
CAAAGCTAGCCCCGGCGCGCAGCGCTCCGGCGGCGGCGATGGATGCGGCCATGAACCTGCGTCGCGTCAGCATGCGCTCCTCCTGAAGGGTGCAAGCGTGAGAAACTGAGCGCCATTATCGGAGGAATGCGGCCGTGGAAAAAGTACTGGCAGCGGTCAGGACGGGTCCCAGCCGGACCGAGATGCGCGAGTTTCCCATGCCGGACATCCCGGAGGATAGCGCGCTCCTGAGGATGGAGGTCGCCGGGATCTGCGGCACCGACGTCAAGCTCTACAAGAGCCCGCCTTCGGGCACCCCCGTGATCATGGGCCACGAGAACATCGGCACCATCGCCAAGGCGGGCCGCGAGTTCACCCGGCGCAAGGGCTTCAAGGAGGGCGACCTGGTGTTCGTCGAGCACTACGTCATGTGCGGCAAGTGCGAGTGGTGCCACCGGGGCGAGTACCGGCACTGCGAAAACACCGACTGGCGCCATAACCCCGACGCCATCCGCTATGGCTACACGTCGGCCGAGAGGGCCCCCCATTTGTGGGGCGGCTTTGCGCAGTACGTCTACCTGCCGTGGAACGCCGTCGTGCACCGCGTGCCGAAGGTCGTCACGCCGGAGCTGGCGGGACTGGTCACGCCGATGGCCAACGGCGTCGAATGGTCGCTGTTCGACGGCGGCGTCGGCTATGACTCCAGCGTGCTCATCCAGGGCCCGGGCCAGCAGGGGCTGTCGCAGACCGTGATCTGCAAGCAGGCGGGTGCCTCGCTCATCATCGTCACGGGCACCTCCAAGGACGCCGCGCGCATGGAGGTTGCCAAGGCGCTGGGCGCCGACCACGTGATCGACGTGCAGAAGGAAGATCCGCTCGCGCGCATCAACGAGATCACCGGCGGCAAGGGCGTGGACGTCGTGCTCGACTGCACCGCAGGCGCGGGCACCACCCCGGTCCTGCTCGGCGTGGATGCGCTCAAGCGCAAGGGCGGGACGATGGTGGTGCAAGGGGAGCTGGCGGAGTTTCCGAGTTTTCCGCTCGGCAAGATCACGGTGAAGTTCATCACGATCAAGAGCGCGCGCGGCCACAGCTACAGGGCCTGCGAGCTCGCCCTGCAGCAGCTCGCGTCGGGGCGCTTCCCGCTGGAGAGGATCACGACCCACCGCTTCGCGCTCAAGGACGTCGACCTGGCCATCAAGTCGGTCGGCGGCCACGGCGTGCCCGACGTGATCCACGCCTCGCTGCTACCCTGGCAATGACGCTCCAAGCGTGTCGTTTTGGCACGACGCTTCGCTCGACGCTGACATTTGCTGGCAACGTCGAGCCGGTGCCGGGATAATCTAGCGGCAGATGGACGACCGCGGCTACATCGCACAGGCGCTTTTCGACCGCTTGCGTGGCGGGGAGGTCGAGTTCCGCGTGCTCGGCGATACGCGCGGCTACCCCGACACCGCCGGCAACGAGATCGATCTCGCTGTGCACCCGGACGCCCTGCGCTCGATGCCGAGGGCGGTGGCCCGCTTCTGCCACGAATTCGACCTGCAGCTGGTGCAGCTGCTGCGCGAGGCGCACGGCTGGCATTTCGTGCTGGCGTGGAGCGACGACGTGGGCCGCCCGCACTTTCTCGTCGCGCGCGTGTTCAGCGATTTCTACCTCGGCGCGCGCAGGCTGCTGCGCTCCGACGAGCTGCAGCGCGCCTCGCCCGACGTGCGCTTCATCCACGGCCTGGCCACGACGGTGGAAAGCGGCGACCTCGCCGCCGAGCGCACTGCCTGGCTGTCCGAGCTCTGGCACGAGTATCCGCGCGCGGCCATGGAGCGCATCGCGCAGCTGTGGCGCAAGCGCGCCGAAATCCGCATCCTCGCCCACGCCGCGAAGCACGGCGACTGGACGCGCGTGCGCAGCGAGCTGCCGCGGCTGCGCCGCGCCCTGCGCCGCGGCGTGCGGCCGCGGCTCGACGCCGTGCTCACGCGGCTCGGCATCCTCGCCGGGCGCGTCGTGCAGCCGCCCGAGGCGCTGATCGCGTTCATCGGCCCCGAGCCCGAGCGCCGCGCGACGCTGATGCGCCAGGTGGCGCGCGAGCTGGCGCCGGCGTTTCCGACCGGGCTCGCCACCGTCGAGCACGGCTTCCACGAGCAGCACGACGGCGTCGATCTGCGCGTGGTGCTCGAAGCGCCCGCGGGATTCATCGAGGATGACGAGGACGTGGTCGAGGTGGACGCCTCGCAGACCCTGCCGGTGCAGGTGAGCAGGGTGGAACGCCAGATCCTGCGCTGGCTCGAATGCCGCGTCGAGCAGCGCTATCCCGCCGCGGTGGTCGGCGACAATCCGCTCGCCGCGCGGCTGCTGCAGTTCGCCTGCCGCCACCGCCTGCCGCTGCTGCGCGAGCTCGTCAAGACCGTCTTGAACTGCGGCATCGAGTGCCGCATCCGCTCGCCGATCCTGATGCCGCATCCCTACGGCATCGTCATCGACCGCAATGCGGTCCTCGGCAGCCGCGTCACGGTGATGCACCAGGTCACGATCGGCACCAAGCATCCGCACGATGCGCACTCGCCGGTGATCGAGGACAATGTGTTCATCGGCCCCGGGGCGAAAATCCTGGGCGCGGTGCGCGTCGGCCGCGGCGCGACCGTCGGCGCCAACGCCGTGGTGACGCGCGACGTCCCTTCCCACTGCACGGTGGTCGGCATAAACCGCATTCTCGGCAGCAAGGGCGTCGAGGAAGATCGGCAGGTTGAGCGCCAGACCGCCATGAACATGTGATGGAGGCATTCACTGATGCGTGACCCGACCCGGCTGCCTTACCCGCGGTCATTCCTTGGACTGCTGCTCACCGGCTTCACGCTGGTGATGCTGCCGCTGGTCGGCTCGCTCGCCTACTCGGCATGGAACACCGAGCGCCTCGCCGGGCAGAGCCGCACCGCTGTGTTCAACGCTTCGGAGGCGGCGCGCGCCAGCCGCTCGCTCGTCGACCGCATCGGCTCGATCGAGCGCCTCGCGCAGCAGATTGCGCTGCTCGACGATCCCGAGCTCGGCGCCGACTACGCGCGCGTGCACCATAGCTTCAGGCAGCTCGCCGATGAGATCGCGCAGCTCCCGCTCGACGCGACGCAGTCCGCTGCGCTCGCCGCCACCGTCGCGCAGGAGCAGAGCCTTTACAGCCGTCTTACCGAGCTGCCGCGAGCGCAGCTCGCCGCGGGCCAGATCACCGAGCATGTCGACCGGCTGAGCGACAGCGCGCGCGAAGTGCTGGCGATCAGCAACCTGATCGTCGACCGCGAGGTCGAGCGCCTGCGCTTCAACGCCGAGCACGTGCAGCGCAGCCTGATCCTCCTGGTGATCTTCAGCACCGCGGTGGCGCTCACCATCGCGCTCGCGCTCACGCGCTACATCTCGCGCCCGATCGCGGAGATCGACGCCGCGATCCGCCAGCTCGGCGGCGCGGATTTCTCGCGGCCGATCGCGGTGCGCGGCCCGGAGGACCTGCGCTATCTCGGCCGGCGGCTCGACTGGCTGCGGCGCAGGCTGGAGGAGTTCGAAACCCAGAAGAACCGCTTCCTGCGCCACGTGTCGCACGAGCTGAAGACGCCGCTCACCGCGCTGCGCGAAGGCGCCGAGCTGCTGCACGACCAGGTGGCGGGGCCGCTCTCGCCGGCGCAGCGGCAGGTGGTCTCGATCATGCGCGACAACAGCGTCAAGCTGCAGCGCCTGATCGAGGAGCTGCTCGATTACCAGCGCGCGCTGCACGCCGCGGCCTCGCTCGAAGTCAAGCCGCTGATGCTCGATCAGCTGGTCGCCGAGGCGACCAGGGCGCATCATCTGGCGGCGCAAGCGAAGGGCCTGCGGCTGCTCGTCGATGCGCAGCCGGCGATGCTCGAGGCCGATCCGGAGAAGCTGCGCTCGATCGTCGACAACCTGATCTCGAATGCCGTGAAGTTCACCCCGCCCGGCGGAGTGATTTCGGTGAAGGCCAGAGCCCTCGGCGGCGAAGCGGTGATCGAGGTCATGGACTCGGGGCCGGGCGTGCCGCCCGAGGAGCGCGAATCGATCTTCACCCTGTTCTTCCGCGGCAGGACCAAGGCGGACACCGGAGTGAAGGGCAGCGGCCTGGGCCTGGCGATCGCCCGCGAGCTGGTCGAGGCGCACGGCGGCCAGATCGCCGTGGTCGGCGGCGGCGCGGGCGGACATTTCCGGGTGACCTTGCCGCGCCGGGGAGACAAGAGGGCCTATTCATGAGCGCAGAGAATCCGAAGATCCTCCTGGTGGACGATGACCGGGACCTGCTGCAGCTGGTGGGGATGAGGCTCACGGCGGCGGGGTATGGGGTGACGGCGGTGGAGTCCGGGGAGGCGGCGCTGTCGGCGCTGTCGGTGTCGAGGCCGCAGGTGGTGGTGACGGACCTGAGGATGGCGGGGATGGACGGGATGGCGCTGTTTGATGCGATCCACCGTGATTCGCCGTCGCTGCCGGTGGTGATCCTGACGGCGCACGGCACGATCCCGGAGGCGGTGATGGCGACGCGCCGGGGGGTGTTCAGTTTTCTGACCAAGCCCTTTGAGCCCAAGGTGCTGCTCGAGACGGTGGCCGAGGCGATGCGGCTGTCCAGCCCGCCGGCGGGGGAGCTGGAGGACTGGAGGGCGGAGCTCATTACGCGCTCCTCGGGGATGGAGGATTTGCTGGCGCAGGCGCGCCGGGTGGCGGCCTCGGATGCGAGCGTGTGCATCTTCGGGCAAAGCGGCACCGGCAAGGAGCTGCTGGCGCGGGCGATCCACCGCGCGAGCCCGCGCGCCGAGCGGCCCTTTGTGGCGGTGAACTGCGGGGCGATTCCCGAGGGGCTGCTGGAATCCGAGCTCTTTGGGCACAAGAAGGGGTCCTTTACCGGGGCGGTGGCCGATCGCCGGGGGCTGTTTCAGGCGGCGCAGGACGGGACGCTGTTTCTGGACGAGGTGGGGGACATGCCGCTGTCCCTGCAGGTGAAGCTGCTGCGGGCGCTGGAGGAGCGCACGGTGCGCCCGGTGGGCTCGCACGAGTCCCACGACATCGACGTGCGGGTGATCTCGGCCACCCACAGGAAGCTCGAGGAGCGCATTGCCGCGGGAGAGTTTCGCGAAGACCTCTACTATCGGCTGAACGTGGTGAAGCTCACCATTCCGGCGCTGGCGGAGCGGCGCGAGGACATCCCGCTGCTGGCCAACCATTTCCTGGGACGCCTGGCCGAGCGCTATCGGCGCTCGCGGCTGGGGTTCTCGCCCGAGGCGATGCAGCTGCTGGTGTCGGCGCCTTGGCCGGGCAACGTGAGGCAGCTGCTCAATGTGCTGGAGCAGGCGGTGGCGCTGGCGAGCACCGAGGTGATCCCGGAGTCGCTGGTGCGCCAGGCGCTCGATGCGCCCGACACGGCGCTCACGCCGCTGGATGAGGCGCGCCGCGCCTTCGAGCGCGACTACCTGGTGCGCATCCTCAAGATCACCGGGGGTAACGTCACCAAGGCGGCGCGCCTGGCCGGGCGCAACCGCACCGAGTTCTACCGGCTCCTGGAACGCCATTCCCTCGAACCCGGCATGTTCAAGGGGAATGCGAAGGAGAGGGCGACTGCGTGAAGTTCGTGAGCGCGATTTTGGCCTGCCTGATGGCGCTCGCCCTCCCGGCCCGCGCGCAGCAGGACCTCGGGCCGGAAGAGCTGGTCAGGAAAGTGACGCAGGACGTGCTCGACGCGATCAGGAGCGACAAGCAGCTCGCCGCCGGCGACAAGCAGAAGGCCCTCAGGCTCGCCGAGGAGAAAGTACTGCCGCACATCGACTTCGAGGAGGCGACGCGCCTCGCGGCCGGCCGCGCCTGGGCGCAGGCGACGCCCGAGCAGAGGAGGAGGCTGGTGGAGGAGTTCCGCAGGATGCTGGTGCGCACCTATTCGAACGCCATCTCGGCCTACGAGGGCCAGACGATGCAGGTGCTGCCGGTGCGCGTGAAGCCGGGCGACACCGAGGTCACCGTCCATAACCGGTACATCCGCGCCGGCGGCAAGCCGCTGCCGGTCGACTACCAGATGCACAAGACCAGCCAGGGCTGGAAGATCTACGACATCACGGTCGAGGGCGTGAGCCTGGTGCTGACCTACCGCTCCGAGTTCGACGCCATCGTCAAGCAGGAGGGCATCGACGGCCTGATCAAGCGCCTGGAGGAAAAGAACACCCCCGCGCGGCTCGCCTAGATTTATGCCGGTCACGTACCGCAGGCAGATCGAGCGCCTGTTCGAGCATTCCGCCTTCTATCGCGAGAAGCTGCGCGCCGCCGGCTTCGATTCGCCCGGCGCGGTGGGCGGTATCGAGAACATCGCCGCGCTGCCGTTCACCGAGAAGGACGAGCTGCGCAAAAGCCAGGCCGAGCATCCGCCGCTCGGGGCACACGCCGCCATCGGCATTTCGCAGGCCGCGCGCATCTACTCGACCAGCGGCACGAGCGGCGTACCGCTCTACATTCCGCTGACGAAAAGCGACGTCGACGACTGGCGCCAGATCGGTCGCGACACCTACTCGAAGAACGGCCTGAAGGCGGGCGAACGCGTCGTCACAACGTACGGCGCCGGGCCATTTGTCGCCGGAGCTTCGCTCGCGGCCTTCGAGGCGATCGGCTGCACGCATATCCCGGTAGGCGTGGGAAACACCGAGAAGGTCTTCGCCGCGCTGAAACAGCTTTCTCCGCAGGCGCTCGCCTGCACTCCTTCGTACGCGATGTATCTCGCCGAGAAGCTTTCCGGCGCAAGCACCGGGCTCGACAGGATCATCGTCGGCGGGGAGCCGGGCGGCGGGGAGGAAACCTTCCGCGGCAAGCTGGAAGCGGCCTTCGGGGCGCGCGTCTACGAGATCATGGGAATCGGCGACATCGCGGCGTCGCTGTGGGGCGAATGCGAAGCGCAGGCCGGCATGCACTTCTCCGGCGCAGGCATCGTTCACGTCGAGCTGATCGACCCGGACACCGAGGCAACGGTGGAATTGAAAGACGGGGCGACCGGCGAGCTCGTCTACACTCATCTCAGGCGCGAGGCCGCGCCCCTGCTGCGCTTTCGCAGCCGCGATCACGTGCGGATCTGGGTTTCCGGCTGTGCTTGCGGCAGGACCTCGCTTCGCGTGCGCTGCATCGGCCGCACCGACGACATGCTGATCGTGCGCGGCGTCAACGTGTTCCCGACCGCGGTGCGCGAGGTGGTGGCGCGCTTCCAGCCGCGCGTCACCGGCGCGATCCAGATCCGGCCCCGGCGCCGCGGCGTGAAGCAGGATCCGCCGCTGCCGGTGGTGGTGGAAGGCGACGCCTCGCTCGGCGAGGCGATCGCCAAGGAGATCCGCAATACGCTGCTCTTCACCGCGGAGGTTCGCCTGGTAGAACCGCAGAGCCTGCCGCGTTCCGACTACAAATCGAAGCTGGTGGATTACTCAGAGGCGACGCAGTGAAGGGGAACTGACGGTGCGCTCCAGGAGGCCGCGCACCTCGCGCAGCGCTTCGAACGTCGTGGACTCGTCAAAGTGAGTGCCGACGACGACCATGATGAGTTCGGCCGGGCGTTAGAATCCGGCGCTCAATGAAGAAGCCGCTTTTTGCGCTTGTCGCCCTGTTCGCGCTTGCGGCACAAGGGCAGAGCTACCCCCAAAGACCCGTCAGGATGATTGTTCCTTTCGCGGCCGGCGGAACGACCGATGCGCTCGGCCGCGTGCTCGCGGTGTTCATGAGCGACCGGCTCGGCCAGCAGGTCGTCGTCGAGAATCGTCCGGGCGGCGGCGGCACGCTCGGCGCGGAGGTCGCCGCGCGCTCGCAGCCCGACGGCTATACGCTGCTCCTCGGCTCGGCGGAGGCGTTCGGCATGACCGAGGGCATGCGCCAGCGCCTCGCCTACAACCCGGAGCGCGACCTGGTGCCGGTCGCGATGGTGGCGCGCTCGCCGAATATTTTCATTGTCCATCCTTCGGTGCCAGTCAGAAGCGTTGCCGAGCTGATTGAATTCTCCAAAAGCAAAAACGTGCGTTATGGCTCGCCGGGCGTGGGCTCCAATCCGCACCTGATCGGCGAGCTGTTTGCGCACCGCTTCAAGCTCAACATGACGCATGTGCCGTACAAGGGCGGCGGCGCCGGCATCGCCGACGTGGTGTCGGGGCAGATCGAGATGCTGATCACCGGCATCGCCACCTCGGTCGGGCGCATCAGGGCCGGCCAGGTGAGAGCGCTCGCTATGACGGGCGGCACGCGCTCGCCGCTGGTGCCCGAGGTGCCGACGATGGCCGATGCCGGCGTGCAGGACTTCGTGCTCGGTGCATTGTTTGGAATTTTCACTCCAGCCGGTACCGCTAATGAGGTGCTCGATAGGCTGTCGCGCGAGCTGCCGGCGATTTCCCGCAATCCCGATTTCAGCAGGCGCCTCGTCGACATCGGCCAGGAGCTCACCGAGCCGCTGCTCGGCGAGGCCTTCGGCCGCAGCATTCGCGCCGAGGCGGCGCGCTGGCGAGAGCTTTCCACCCTGGCAGGAGTAAAGGAAGAGTAATGCTGAAGCTCGACATCTTTCCGCACATCTTTCCGCAGCCTTACTTCGAGCGGATGAAGCAAATCGCCGAGAGGAACCCGTCGCTCGCGGCGCAGCTCAAGCGCTGGATGCACATTCCGGTGCTGTGGGACCTCGACAAGCGCATGCGCATGATGAAGCGCTTCCCCGAGTACAGGCAGATCCTGACCCTGTCGATGCCGGCCATCGAGTTTCTGGGAAGCCCCGAGGAGACCCCCGAGCTGGCCCGGCTGGCGAACGACGGCATGGCCGAGATCGTGCAGAAGCACCCCGGGCAGTTCCCCGCCTTCGTCGCCTCGCTGCCGATGAACAACGTCGCCGCCTCGCTCGAGGAGATGGACCGCGCCATCGGCAAGCTCGGCGCCAAGGGCATCCAGATCTTCACCAACGTCAACGGCCGGCCGCTCGACGAGCCGGAGTTCTTCCCGGTCTTCGAGCGCATGGCGAACGAGTACGGCCTGCCGGTCTGGGTGCATCCGTCGCGCACCGCGAAGTTCGCCGATTACCCGACCGAGGCGAAGTCCAAGTACGAGATCTGGTGGCTGTTCGGCTGGCCCTACGAGACCAGCGCCTTCATGGCGCGGCTCGTGTTCTCCGGCATGCTCGACAGGCTGCCGAAGCTGCGCATCATCACTCACCATCTCGGCGCGATGGCGCCTTTCTTCGTCAACCGCATCGGCTACGGCATGGACCAGCTCGGCGCCCGTACTTCGGACGAGGACTACGCGTCGCTGCTGAAGAAGATGGCCAAGCGCCCGGTGGACTACTTCAGGATGTTCTACGGCGATACCTCGGTGAACGGGGCGCGGTCCGCGATCCGGTGTGGAATAGATTTTTATGGAACCAAAAGAGTCTTGTTTGGGACCGACTGCCCGTTCGACCCGCAGGGCGGCCCGCTGTTCATCCGCGAGACGATCAAGGCGCTGGACGGGCTCAAGCTGAAGAAGGTCGATGCCAGGCGCATCTACTTCGGCAACGCGATGCAGATGCTTAAACTCAAGCTTAGATGAGCCTCCCCGCTGGCTCGCATCGGCGGCGACGAGCCGTTTCGCTACCGGCGCAGGCGCTGGTCGTGGAACCTTGGGCAATGCAGCGGTGTTGGCCGGAAGCTGCGCTTTGAGTATTAACGTATTGAATTCTGGCCCTATTTAGGTGCTGTGCCCCCCGCGCAAGGGATCTTGCGGGTGTCGGCCTTTGATCAGGAATCGCGCTAAATTGTGCAGCACACCATGCGCAATGCGATTGACGATCTCGCTGCGTCCAGATGTAACATCCACGGACTTCTGATTAAGGGAGGGGGAAACGGACATGAAGACGAAGCAGGTTTTCGCGGCCGGCGCGCTGAGCATCGCGATTTGTCTGCCAGGGGTTGCCATGGGACAGGGGCTTTATCTCGGTGGCGCGATCGGTAATTCAAGTTTCAAGCAGGGATGCGACGGCGTCCCGGCCGGCCTGAGCTGCAAAAAAACAGACTACGGATGGAAGGGTTTCGCCGGATATCAGTTCACCCGTAACTGGGGCATTGAGACTGGGTATTCCGATTTTGGCAAAACGAAGGCCAATGGTACGTTCATGGGGGTTGACACAAGTGCCGAAGTACGAGTGTGGGGCTTCGGACTTGCCGGGACGGGAACGTTCCCTCTTTCCAGCCAGTTCGACTTGCTTGGCAAGCTAGGCGTGTTCCACGGTGTCGTTGACACGAGCGCGAATATCGGTGGCATTACGGGCAAGTTGAGCGGACGCTCGAACACCGCGATGGTCGGCGCGGGGGCGAGATGGAATTTCTCGGGGAATTGGGGCGCGCGGCTCGAGTGGGAGCGGATCAACAAAATCGGAGACTCCACTAGCGGCACGAGCGACGTTGACTTCATCAGCATTGGAATCGAGTACAGACTTTGACCGGCGCGCGTTGGCGAACCTTGAAAAGAGCCCTCCTGGGTGTGATTGCTGTCTCCTCGCTCGCCGCGTGCGCCAGCGTCGGCGATAAAGATTGGAAGCCGCTGGTAAGAGATGACAGCGACTACGTGACCGGCAGCCATCTACCCAGAAACAAGACCTCATTGCCCAGCGAAGCAGCTACCCTGTCGGACCAGGCGGCGGAGGAACTGCGGCGAGTCCGACCCAGTCTCCCCGCGCCCGGTGCCGCGCGTTGAGGTAGCTGACGCCGTTACTTCCGGGGTCCGTGCCGGATAGGCTTGGCGTTGCGTCGGGTCGTTTCGTAGCGGGGCAGGTCGTCCGCGGTGTCGAACCAGGAGAGCTGCTCTCCGGCGAAGACGTGCGCCGTCGCACGGACGCGTTCCGGCTCGCTCAGCGCGCCGGCGAGCAGATGGATCTCATCCGGCACGAGCTCGTTCTCGTAGGTCAGCGGGGATCCGCAGCGTGCGCAGAATCCGCGCCGCACGCCGGGAGACGAAGCAAAGTAGGTGGGCTGTCCCGCGGTGAAACGAAACCCGTTCCGCGGCACAGAGATCCAGGTGGCCATCGGCGCGGACGTGGCGCGGCGGCAGCTTTCGCAGTGGCAGTGGAGCGTCCAGTTCGGCGCGACGTCGTATGAGAATGCAACCGCCCCGCAGAGACAATGCCCGCTTGTCGTGTTCATTCGGATCTACTCCGGCTACGCGCGCTCGCCAGTAGGTTGCGACGGCGCTCGAGGCTTTCCTTCGGCCAGTACTTGTCGCGCTCGTAGTACTCCTCGACCGCTGGCGTGTGCGGCGGAAGCACGACCCAGGGCTGCTTCGACGAGGTGAAGATATGGATATCGGGCGGCAGGCGATCCGGCTCATCGAGCGTCCCGACGCGGACGAAGCGCACGACATCGCCTCCACCGCCGTAGTTGCTCCATAAGGCGATACGGCAAATCGGGCAGCGGGCGATCTTCTGCCCCTTTCCGCTGTTGGAGGGGGTATTCACCACCTCCGGCTCGCCCTTCAGCAGAATCACGCGGTCGGCTTCGATCATCGCGTTCAGCGCGAAGGAGGCCCCCGTTTCGCGCTGGCACCAGCGGCAATGACAGCAGTGGACGAACAGCGGCTTGCTGGTCATCCGATAGCGCACCGCGCCGCAGGTGCAGTGGCCCTCCAATGAGAAGGCTTTCTCAGCAGCCATTGAAAAGCACTTTTCTTCTCTGAAGCATCAGAAGAATGGCGAAGCAGGCCAGCGCCGACAGAAGATGCTTAAGCGTATGGCCGCTGATCACGCCTTGGCTCAAGACCAGAATCTGCCCGTCATTGGCCTCCGAAATCTTCGCGAGCGCGTACCCGCCCAGGCCCGCGAGGAGCAGCCACTGGTGTGAATGTCTGGCACGGTACAAGACCATTACGACCGGGATGGTCAGCAGGGGGATCAGTTGAACCCAGTAATAGAAGCGCAGGTCATCGAACCAGTGCCAGTAGACCACGCTGGCGAAGCCCAGTATCAACGCAGGCACAAGAAGTAACACGCCAAGCCGCTCGCCGATATATTCGCCCAATAGGGCTGCGAACAGTCCCATGAAGCCGATGGTCATGGGCAGCCTGTCCCAGAGGAGCGTCTGGTTGCCTGGATCCCAGTGATAATAGGCTGAGCCAGCACTGACCAAAGTCACGCCCGCGAACAGAGCAATCCAGGCGTTGCGGCTCTTGTCCAGACAGTTTCTAAGGCAGATCCTCAGTCCGGCGATACCGACCAGAAGAAAAGCAAGATTGGATGTGACGTCGAAGAAGTTAGGAATGCCAAAAAACGTCCGCCGGTCGGCGAAATCATGATATTTCGGGTCTTGCCCGAACGGCGGCTGCGACAGCATCAGCGCCAGGGATCCCGCCACAATGGCCACCATCAGAAAATCCCGCCAGTGTCTTACTTCGAAGGTCATCGCACGATGACCGACACTATGACCGCAATGATTGATACGACGGCGATTGCCATAGCGACAAGACATAGCCTCCGCAACTTTTCGCGCTCCGACGCGGCAGTCGTTGCGGCTTGCTCAAACGCGGCGACCACTTCTTTCAGTTGTGCGGCGAGTTTCTTGATTTGCTCCGCGTTGCTGGATGCTGCCGCTTGAAGCTCGGAAATCTGTTGATTTAGAAGATCTGCCTGACTCGGTAGTCCGTCAACCTTCTTTCGGGTGAACGCGGGCTTCACCACCTCGATGATCGTGTCGAGGTTGGCGAGGACCAGTTTTCCGAAGGTGAGCCACGGCGCGGCCATAGCTGACCTAGGCGGCGGCCGACCTTAGATAGGGTAGACCAGACCTCTTGATGTACAGAATGCACCCGGCGGGGGACCGGGGATGATGCTGCGAACCAGCCGGGAGGCGCAACCAGCAGCCCGCAGAATACGCTCCGGCTTCGTCGACAAATTCGCCCTCGAGGACAAACAACTCGGCACCTTGCTCATAGGAGATGACGCCCAGGTCTGCCTGGGGCTGCCAACGTTCGAGGCGCACCAGGTCCGAGAAGCCGGCCTGGTGGTAGAGCGCCTTGCAAGCTACCGCCGGAATCGAGCTCGGCTCCCAGGCGAGCTTGTGGGTGTCGACGACGACGTGGCTGCGTTCGCGGCCCGGAAATTGCCTTAGCTTGACGAACAGGATGCAGCCAGGTTCCGAGAAGGGGGTATGGCGGAAGCCTTCCGGATTCAGGAGAAACGTGCCGGCGGGCCAGTCGCCATGCTCGTCGGAGAACACGCCCTCGAGCACGAGAATCTCCTCTCCCTCGGGATGATCGTGCGCCGGAAACCTCGAGCGTGGCTCGTAGCGCACGACAGAGGTAACCTGGCCCGACTCAGCAGGACCCACCAGGTGGACTCGCTTACGCCAGACCGACCCGCTCGGACTCGGCGCCCACTCCATCCGAGTCGTGTCGGCCACGGCCCGGACGGAGAGATTTCCGTTGACTGCCTCACCCATGCTGTCAGGCGCTCGGGTTCACGGCGCCCGTTCGCATTCGCCCTGCCGCGCTGCCTGAAGGCGTTGGGAGAAAGTCATGTTCTTGCCGCCCATCGTGATCTCGAGAACACCCACGATACGGCTCAGACCTACATTCAAGCTTGCAATTCCAGTCGCCACTTGCGGGCTCTCGCAGACAAGAAGGTAGCGGATTGCGTCACCACGTCGGCTCTCGTTGCCTAGTTGGCAGCCCCGCAGCGAGGGGTGATGCAGGACCGGGAACACGGTAGGGAGCTCGTGGCTGCGCAGACAGCGGTGCTCCCGGGTCGTGGCGTACCGCAAGTTTTCCTCAAGATGAGGCATTACGGTTTGGACCGTGATCTCATAGGTACCCTGTCGAAGCGCTGCGCCCGATGCCCATGCCGCCGCGCTGAGCAGTGGGGTGACGATCGAGAGGACCGCTCGCGCAAACCGCATTTGGGTGGTGTTTTACGCGTGCTTCAAGACACTTTCAAGCCCACCAGGCGTTCGAGCTTCGCTGCGTCCCTCGCGAATTCCGAGGACGGAGCGCGGTGAACGATGCGGCCGCGCTCGAGGACGATCGCGTCGGCGCTGAGCGAGAGCGCGATGCCGGCGTGCTGCTCGACGAGGATCGCCGCGGTGCCGTGGTCCTGGATCGTCTTCTTCAATGAGACGGCCAGCTCTTCGACGATGATCGGCGCAAGGCCCTCGAGCGGCTCGTCCAGGAGCAAGAGAGCGGGATTGGTCATCAGGGCGCGCGCAATGGCGAGCATCTGCTGCTCGCCGCCGGAGAGCTGGTTGCCCATGTTGGCGCGGCGCTCGTCGAGGCGCGGGAAGAGGCCGTAGACGGCGGCGAGGTTCCAGCGCCCCGGGCGCGCGGCGACGCTGAGGTTCTCCTCGACGCTGAGCGAGCGAAAGATCTCGCGCTCCTGCGCGACCCAGCCGAGGCCGTTGCGCGCGCGTTCGTGCGGCGCTACGCGCGTCACGTCGCGGCCGCGAAAGAAGATGCTTCCCTTGTGGACCGTGGTGAAGCCCAGGATGGTGAGGAGAAGCGTGCTTTTGCCGACGCCGTTGCGGCCGAGGACGGCGAGGCTGCCGTGCTCCGGCAGCTCGAGCGAGACGTCGTCGAGCACGACCGCGTCGCCGTAGCCGGAGCGCACGCCGCGCAGCGCGAGGAGCGGCTCAGCCATGGCGGCCCTTGCCCAGGTAGACCTCGCGCACGCGCGGGTCGGCGCCGATCTCCTGCGGAGTGCCCTGCGCGAGGATGCGGCCGCCCACCATGACGATGATGCGGCTCGCGAAGCGGAACACAACGTTCATGTCGTGCTCGATGAACAGGACGGTGAGCTCCTGTGAAAGCCCCGAGATCGCCGCGAACAGCTCCGCGCTCTCGTCCTTGGGCACGCCGGCCGCCGGCTCGTCGAGCAGCAGCACGCGCGGGCGCGTGGCGAGCGCGAGCGCGATCTCGAGCAGCCGCTGCTGGCCGTAGGCGAGCTCGCGGGTCGGCCGGGAAGAGGCCTTTTCCAGGTTCAGCGAATGCAGAATTGCCTGCGCCTCGTCGAGGGCGCCGCGGTACGCGGGGAGCGGCTTCCACCAGGTTTCCGAGTGGCCTTCGCGTTCGAGCACCGCCAGCGCGACCGACTCGAGCGCGCTGAGTCGCGGAAACAGCGTGTTGATCTGGAAGGTGCGCGCCAGGCCGCGCTTCACGCGGGCGTCGGGCCTGAGCGAGGTGATGTCCTCTTCGCCGAGCACGATCTCGCCGGCGTCGGGCCGCAGCAGGCCGGTGATCAGGTTGATGAGCGTCGTCTTGCCGGCGCCGTTGGGGCCGATGAGCGCGTAGCGCACGCCTTGCGGCAGGACGAGGTCGATGTCCTGCGCTACCACGAGCGAGCCGAATTTCTTGCTCAGGTGTTTCGTTGCGAGAATTTTGCCAGGCCTCCGAGGATTCCATTAGGCAGGAACATCACCACCGCGACCAGCAGCAGCCCGATCCAGAAATACCAGTATTGCGGGTTCATGCCCGAGAACTGGTCGCGCGCCACCATGTAGAGGATGGCGCCGAGCAGCCCGCCGTAGAGGCGGCCGGCGCCGCCGAGAATGAGGATCACCAGCACGTCGGCCGAGCGCCCGAAGGAGAGCGCGTCCAGCGAAACGGTCTCGGTGGTCTGCGCGAGCAGCGCCCCGGCGACGCCGGCCAGGATCGCGGCGATGCTGTAGACCTTGCGCAGGTGGGCACGGCTCGGCGCGCCGATCGCCGGCATGCGCAGCGCGTTCTCGCGGATGCCGCGCAGGGCGAGGCCGAACGGCGAATGAATGATTCTTCTGCAAACCAGAAAGCACGCGAACAGGACGACCAGCGAGTACGCGTACGCGGTCCTGCCGTAAAGGTCGAACCTGAACATTTCGAGCAGGGGACGCATGCGCACGCCCTGCAGCCCGTCGGCGCCGCCGGTAAGCCAGCTCGCGCTGTTCGCAGCCTCGTAGAGCAGGAGCCCGAGGCCGAGCGTCAGCATGATCAGCGCGAGATGGCGGAAGCGCACGATGACGTGGCTCGTCGCGTAGCCGGTCAGTCCTGCCAGGATTCCAGAAATCAGGAGTCCGGAGAGAGGCTCACCCCATCCGTGCTTGGCGAGCAAGCCCGCCGTATACGCGCCGACGCCGAAGTACGCCGCGTGGCCGAGCGAGACGATGCCGGCGTAGCCGAGGATCAGGTCGAGCGACACCGCGAACAGCGCCGTGATGGCGATCTGGCTCGCCAGCTGCAAATACGCCGGCGCTGCGACGAAGGGCAGCAGCGTGCACAGCCAGAAGACGGTCTCGAGCCGCCGCCAGCGGATCTGCGCTTCGAGAGTCCGGCTAGCGCTTTCCAAACAGGCCCGCCGGGCGCCACATCAGGATGCCGACCATCACGAGGTAGATGAGAAAGGCCCCCAGCCAGGGGAAATAGTACTTGCCCGCCATGTCGCTGATGCCGAGCACCGCGGCGGCGGCGAACGAGCCGCCGATCGATCCCAGGCCGCCGACCGCGACGACGATCAGCACGTAGACCAGGTAAGTGAAGGCGAAGACATGGTCGAGTCCGACCATCTCGACGGCGAGCGCGCCGCCCAGGCCCGCCAGGCCGCCGCCGAGGGCGAAGGTGACCGCGAACGCCCGGTCGACGTCGATGCCGAGGCCGCGCGCCATGCGCTGGTTGTCGACCGCGGCCCGCACCTGCGCGCCGAAGCGCGTGTATTCCAGCGCATAGACGAGCAGGGCGGCGATCACGAGGGCGGTGACGATGAGAAACAGGCGATAGGCGGCAAAGCTCATTCCCATGAGCTGCACTGAGCCGCGCAAATACGGCGGCGTGCTGATCGGCTGCTGCAGCGTGCCGTAGAAATACGCCGCGACCGCGACCGAGATGAACACGATGCCGATGGTGAGCAGGCACTGGTCGAGATCGCTTGCGCGATAGAGGCGGCGGTAGAGGGTTTTCTCGAGAAGAATGGAAACCAGGGCAGCGCCGATGAAGGACATCGGCAAACTGGCAAGAAACGGCCAGCCGAAGCTGTTCACCAATGTGACGGCGACGTAGCCGCCGATCATGGCGAAGCTGCAGTGCGCCAGGTTGACGAAGTTCATCATCCCCAGCGTCACCGACAGGCCGACCGAAAGCAGGAACAGCAGCATCCCGTAGGCGAACCCATCGAAGAGCACGCCCGCGAGCGACGCGAACATCCTTTATTTCTTTCTGCGTTCCCCGGCGGGGTCTTTCACGTTCTCGATCCGGTCGAACGGCACGTTGACGTATTCGTCGCCGACCTTCTGCACGCGGCGGATGTAGATCGTCTGCACCACGTCGCGCGTCTCGGGATCGATCGACATCGGCCCGCGCGGGCTGTCCCACTTCATCCCCCTGGCGGCGGCGATCAGCGCCTCGCCGTCGGTGTTGCCGCCGGTCTTCTTCAGCGCCTCGTAGATCACGTGCATGCCGTCGTAGCCGCCGGCCGAGAAGAAGTCGGGGTTGCGGCCGTGCATGGCGTTGAACTCCTTCACGAACTCGCGGTTGCGCGGGTTGTCGAGCTTGTAGTCGTAGTGCCAGGCGGTGATGATGTCGAGCGCCGCCTCGCCCATGCTCTTCAGCGCCGCCTCGGCGGTGGTTTCGCCCGAGCCGAGGATCCTGGTCTTCTTCTTGTCGATGCCGCGCTCGGCGAACGCCTTGCCGAGCGCCGCGGGCTGCGCGCCGCCCGGGATGAAAACGTAGATCGACTCGGGAGCGAGGTCCTTGGCGCGCTGCACGAAGGCGGAGAAGTCCGGGTTGGCGACCGGGAAGCGCACCGAGCCGACGATGCTGCCGCCGGCTTCCTTGAAGGCGCGCTGGAACGCCGCCTCGGCGTCGTGCCCCGGGCCGTAGTCGGTGACCATGGTGTAGGACTGCTTGATGCCGTTCTTCACCGCCCAGGTGCCGAAGGTCTCCATTACCTGCGGCAGCGTGACCGAGGTGCGCACCATGTAAGGCGACTTGCTGATGATGATCGAGGTCGCCGCGTTCATCACCACCATGAACTTCTTCGCTTCCGCCGACACGTCCGCGGCGGCGAGCGCGTTCGGCGTCAGCAGGAATCCGGCGAGGATGTCGACTTTATCGCGCACCACCAGCTCCTGCGCGTGGCGCTTGGCGACGTCGGGCAGGGGGCCGCCGACGTCGCGGCGGATGATCTCGATTCTCTTGCCGGCGACCGTGTCGCCGTGCTGCTTCATGTAGGTGCGCGCGCCGTTCTCCATCTGGATGCCGGCGTCGGCGAACTGACCCGACAGCACGTTGATCATGCCGATCTTGATGATCTGCTGTGCGTGCCCCGGAACCGCGGCGCAAACAAGGGCCGCAATTGTTAGAAGTCTGAGCATGTCCTCCTCCTTGAGACGCGGATTCTAACCCCAGACCTCCCTGGCGACCTCGACCACCAGCTCCAGCTTGCGGCGCTGGTCATCCTCGCTCAGGCGGTTTCCCACCTCGCTGCTCGCGAAGCCGCATTGCGGCGACAGGCACAGGTTTTCCGGCGGCACGTATTTGGAAGCGGCGTCGATCCGCTTTTTCAGAAGATCTTTCTTTTCCAACACCGGTGTCTTGGTGGAAACCAGTCCCAGGACGACCTTCTTTCCTTTCGGCACGAAACGCAGAGGCTCGAAACCGCCGGCGCGCACGGTGTCGTACTCGAGAAAGAAGCCGTCCACCTGCGCCTCGCCGAACACCGCCTCGGCCACCGCGTCGTAGCCCCCCGAGGCCATCCACATGCTGGCGTGGTTGCCGCGGCAGGTGTGCATCGTGACGGCGAGATGGCCTGGGCGATTTTCCAAGAAAGAATTTATTACAGCAGCGTACTTGGAGGGCAGCTTCGCCGGATCTTCGCCGTCGCGCTTCACCTGCGCGCGGATCGCCTCGTCGCAGAGGCAGGCGAAGGACACGTCGTCGATCTGCAGGTAGCTGCAACCGGCGGCGGCGAGATCGCGGATTTCCTCCCGGTAGGCGCGCGCGATGTCGCTCCAGAACTCCTCGATGTCGGGGTAGGCCTTGGGGTCGACCACCTTGCGCCCGCCGCGCATGTGCAGGTACGTCGGCGCGGGGATGCACAGCTTCGCAACACGAGAAGTATTTGTTTTCAGGAACCGGAAGGGCTCGACCATGATCGGCCGCGCGCGTTTCACTTTGCCATTCACGACCATCATCGAGCGCGTCTCCGACTCGGCGCCGTCTTCGCCGTGGAACTTGAGCGCGTACTGGCCCTGGGTGGCGACGATGCCGTCGATGCCGGTGAGGAAGTCGACGTGCCAGAAGGCGCGGCGGAACTCCCCGTCGGTCACCGCCTGCAGGCCGGCCGCTTCCTGCATCCGCACCGCTTCGCGGATGCAGCCGTCCTCGATCTTCCTAAGGTGTGGGGATTTTTCTGCGCGGGCCTTCTTCAGCGCAGCAGGGCGCAAGAGGCTGCCGACATGGTCGGCGCGAAAGGGTGGGCGCATGGCGGAGCCTGGAATTGTAAACTCAAGCTATTATCTCCCGGCCATGCCTGCAAACCCGCTTGACCTGCGTCCCTGGCTGGACGAGATCCGCGAGCTCGGCGAATTGAAGGAGGTGCGTGGCGCCGACTGGAACCTCGAGCTCGGCGCGATCAGCGAGCTGAACGTCAAGAAAGACCTGCCGCCCGCGCTGCTGTTCGACGAGATCGCCGGCTATCCGAAGGGATTCCGGGTGCTCACCTGCAGCACCAGCAGCCCGGCGCGGCTGTCGTCGATTCTGCGCCTCGGCGGGCAACGCAGCCACCGCGGGCTGGTCGAGGCGCTGCGCGGCAAGCCCGCGCAGTGGCAGGCAGAGGCGGCCGGATACGACCCGATAGTCGTGAGCGGCGGGTTGGTCCTGGAGAATGTTCAGAAAGAAGCGAACGTCCTGGCGTTCCCCTCGCCGCGCTGGCACGAGCTCGACGGCGGGCGCTACATCGGCACCGGCTGCTCGGTGGTGACCCGCGACTTCGATTCCGACTGGACCAACGTCGGCACCTATCGCGTGATGGTGGTCGACAGGAACCATGTCGCGCTCGACATGGTCCCCGGCAAGCACGGGCGCATCCACTACGAGAAGCACAAGCAGGCGGGCAAGCGCTTTCCCGTCGCCATCGTGCTCGGCGGGGATCCGCTCGGCTACCTGATCTCCGGCATCGAAGTGCCGTTCGGGATGTGCGAGTGGAATTACATCGGCGCGATCCTGAAGAATCCGGTCGCGGTCCTGAAAGGGGAAGTCACCGGGCTGCCGTTCCCGTCGGCCTCCGAGATCGTGCTGGAAGGCTTCGTCGAGCCGAACGACGAGCGCGCCGAGGGGCCGTTCGGCGAGTTCCACGGCTATTACCCGGGCAAGGCGGGGACTGCGCCGGTGGTCACGATCCAGAGAATTTATTTTCGGAACAACCCCATTTTGATGGGCAGCCCGCCGGCGAAGCCGCCGAACGATTATTCGTACTCCAAGGCGGTGATGCGATCCGCCCTGCTGCACGACGCGCTCGCCGCGGCCGGCGTGCCCGATGTGCGCGCGGTGTGGGCGCACGAGATCGGCGGCGCGCGCATGTTCAACGTCGTCTCGATCAAGCAACGCTACGCCGGCCACGCGCGGCAGGCGGGGCACATCCTCAGTCAATGCGGCGTCGGCGCCTACATGTCGCGCTACTCGGTGGTCGTCGACGACGACATCGACCCGTCGAACCTGCAGGAGGTGATGTGGGCAGTCGCGACGCGCACCGACCCGGCGCTCGACATCGACATCATCCAACGCGGCATGGGATCGAAGAACGACCCGATGTACGTCGCCTATTCCTATGACGCGCCGTTCAGCTCGAAGGCGATCATCGATGCCTGCCGGCCCTGGGAACACCTGGGGGAGTTTCCGGCCGTCGCGGAGGCGAGCAAGGAACTGCAGGAGAAGACCCGCGCCAAGTGGAAGGACCTGCTGTAGCTACCAGAGCGGTTTGCTCAGCTGCTCGGCGAACGAGGAGAACATGACGTTGAAGCTCACGCTGATGCGCTCTTCCGCGTTGACGTTAGCGTCGACGGAGTGCTCGAGATAGGACGGGAACATCAGCAGCGTGCCGTTCGTCACTCTGACCACGACCTGGTCGGTGTTCTCCGCCGTGAGCTCGACGACCGGCGGCCGGATCACCCCGGCCTGGGTTCGCGGGTCGTGAAAGTTGATGGCGTCTGAACCCGGCCGGGCGCGAACGTAATAGACGCCGCTCAGGAAGTTGTTGGGGTGGCGGTGAGCTTTGTGGGCGGCACCCCTGGAGAGAACCGTGGCCCAGCAGCCGGTGATCTCGCAGGCTTCATGGCCGATTCGCAGGAATCGCAGGATGCTCTTCGCTGCCTTGCCGACGCACGCATTTAGCTGCTGGAACTCCTCGCGTCCATGCAGAGTCTGTTCCGACTGCCAGCCCTGGCCGGACTCGAGCTTCGGCAGCCCGCGCCGCATTCCTTCAAGCGCCGCCAGGATCTTCGCCTCGATCGCGGCGCGCAGCCCGGCCTCGAGCAGGAATTTCCAGACCAGGGTGGGAAACATCGGGATGACCTCCGACGCTTCGAGCCACCGCTCGCTCTCCTTGACCATGCGATGCTAAGGGCGCGGCGCCGGCTGGTCGAGAAACGCCTGCGCCGCGCGGAACAGCTGCATGCGGTTTTTTTCCATGAGCACGGTGTGCGTCGCCTCGCCGATCTGCACGAGCTGCTTGTAGGGCGCGTTGACGAGCTTCGGAAACAGCGCCTGCGCCATGTAGGGCGGCGTGTCCTGGTCCCATTCGCCGACCAGAAGCAGGGTCGGCACGCGGATCGTCTCCGGCTCGTAGTACGCCTTGCCGGCGCTCCAGTATTCGCGCGTGTCCTGCTGGGTGCCGTTCGGCGCGCGCAGCTTCTTCGGGTTCTGTTTCACGCCCCAGGGGTCCGAGCTGAAAGTCGCCTCCGCCCAGGCTTCGAACCAGCCGGGAGGAATCAGCTCGGCTTTCTTCGCCTCCGGCACCCCGGTGAGCCAGCGCGCTCTCGCCGCATCCTCCTGCACGACGCGGTAGGCGCCGAGCGGCCCGCTGGTCGCGATGAGCGAGGGCGCGGTGCGTATCCACTGCGGCGCATACAGCACGAGCTTGTTGACCCGGTCGGTGTTGCGGGTGGCGTAGGTGGCCATGATGGTGGTTCCCCACGACCAGCCGAGCAGATTGATTCTCTGCACGCCGCGGCGCTTGCGGATGAAGTCGGCGGCGCTGCCGACGTCCTTCACGGCGGTGGACGTGTTGGTGAGCGGAGCATTGCGCTCGGCCGGCTGGTCCATCTCCGGCGGACGCGTCGAGCGCCCGTAGCCGCGCAGGTCGACGAGGTAGACGTCGTAGCCCTGCCGCGCGATGTATTCCATCCACGACACGCCGTTCAGCGGCAGGTCGAAGGCGGTTTCCGCCGGATACGTCGAGCCGTGCACGAACAGCACGATGCGCTCGCCGGGGAACTGCGATTCCGCGGCGGGGCGCTTGTTGCGCACGTAGAGCTCGATGCCGGGGTCGGCCGAGGGAACCATGAACTCCTCGGTGACCAGGGCCTGCTCGTGCAGCACGGTGGCGCAGCCGCCCAGCCACAACGGCAGGGCGAGGAAAAGCGTCGGCGCGAGTCTTGACATGAATGCTGCTCCCTGGCTAGCGGTCCTCGGCGTCGCGCATGTCCTGGTCGAGCAGCGCATCACGGCCTTTCGAGGTGATGGCGAAGGCGCCGGGACCCTGCGGCCTTGCGAGGCCGAAGGACCCGAGCTTGGCGGCGATATTCATCGGGATGGGCGGCGGGTCGCGCGTCGCGTCTGCGGCGTCCCTCAGCTTGCGCAGCCAGTCGAAATCCTCCGCCGTCAAGTTCGAATCCATGCCTATAATAATCTCCCGGATGCACATCCAAACCGTCAAAGCGGCGTACCGGCGCTACGCGCGCGTCTATGACGCGCTGTTCGGTCCCGTCCTTCAGCCGGGCCGCAAGGCCGTCCTCAAAGCGCTCGATTGCCGGCCGGGCGAGCGCGTGCTCGAGGTCGGCGTCGGCACCGGGCTGTCGCTGCCGCTTTATCCGCCGCATACGCGCGTCACCGGCATCGACGTGTCGACCGAGATGCTCGACAAGGCGCGCGCCCGGGTGGAAAGCCGCAAGCTGACCAACGTCGATGCGCTGCTCGAGATGAATGCCGAGGAGATGACGTTCCCCGACGCGAGCTTCGACAAGGTGGTGGCGATGTACGTGGTCTCGGTCGTGGAGCGCCCGGCGCGCCTGCTCGAGGAGCTGCACCGCGTCTGCCGGCCCGAGGGCGAGATCTTCATCGTCAATCACCTGCGTTCCGACAACCCGCTTCTCGGCGCGCTGGAAAAGAGCCTGGCGCGGTTCTCGGACAAGCTCGGGTTCCGTCCCGACTTCGAGCTGCGCGACCTGGTGGATGGCTCGCAGCAGGTGTCGGAAGTGGCGCGCATCAACCTCCTGTGGAAAGTCCTGCGCGTGCGCAACGGCATCGCGCATCCGCGGCTCGCGGACAAATAGCAGGCGACGCCGCGTCGCCAGGCGGCTTTACTTCGTGCGCGCGACGCCCATCAGGTGGTCGGGCAGCCAGGTCGCGATCTCTGGAAACACGCACAGGATCACGATGGCGAGGAACATGCAGATCACATACGGTATGGTTCCCCAGATGATTTTCATCAGCGGCACGTCGGGCGCGATCGAGCTGACGATGTAGATGTTGAGGCCCACCGGCGGGTGGATCAGGCCGATCTCCATGTTGATGGTCACGATGACGCCGAACCACACCGGGTCGAAGCCGGCGGCCGTGATGATCGGCAGCAGGATCGGGCTGGTCATCAGGATGATCGCCGCCGGCGGGATGAAGAACCCGCAGACCAGCAGAAACTCATTGATCAGGCCCATCAGCACCCAACGATTGACGTGCATCTCCGCGATCGCCTGCGCGAGCGTCTGGGTGAGGTAGAGCGAAGT
>DATILQ010000184.1:0-19293 GCA_035476235.1 Burkholderiales bacterium | reverse complement strand
CCTCGGTGAATTTCCAGTTTTCCGGGGTCTGGGACCCGTCGTCCTCGTTTTGCAGGTGGAAGTGCGTGCGCCTGACGATCGGCAGCGTGGCGGTAATGCCCCAATTCGCGTCGAAGTTGCGATCCAGCGTGCCGATGAAGTTGCGATTCACCGTCTGTACTTCATCGTGGTCGCGGGGGATCTCGCCGACGCCGATGCGCCTGCGCCCGTTCTGCACGCGGTCCTGGTTGATGTACTCGTAATGCAAATCGAAGCGGGTGCCAGGTGCGACGTTGACGCCCTGCATGCTCCATTGCGTATCGACCATGCAAAAGGCCGAGCCGCAGGATGCTCCCGCGCCAAGCGGCGTGCACAAGGCAAATGCCAATACAAGCTTTCTCATCATTCCTCCCTGAAAAGCGAAGCAACTGCGCTGCTAGGAATGCAGAATCAGGAAGGGAACGGAGGAGCGCGCGGCGGGAAGCGTGTAAGCGGTGTGGACGGCGGCGGAACCGCCGCGTTGAGAAGCAGCAACGATGGGACGGATGGCGGCTGCAAAACGCAGGCCGTCGGCGCGGGGGCGATCATGTCCGGCTCGCCCACGCGCATGCACGAGGGACCGTGGCAGCCGCACATCCGTCCGCCCTCGGTCGGGCACTGCGAGGGTGCAGCCGCTACAGCCGGGGCGATGTTCGCTTCGTGCTGCCAGGCGGGCGCTGCGCCAGCGTTTGCGTTCGGCTTGGCGTGATTTCCGTGCGCGGCAGCGATCAGCGGCATCAGCGCGCAAAGAACCAGTGCGAGCTGTGCGACGCGCTTCAGCACAACGGACATTCGGAATTCTCCCCCTCCACCGGCATGCTATCTGGCCAGACAGCCAGAATCAACCACCGGCTACTTGCACCGCAGATTCCCCGCCGAGAGATCGACCGGTTTGCTGCAGTCCTGCTCGCTGATCCTGCGATCGGGCGCCAGCGGCGGCGCGCCGCGCGGATCCCGGTGGAGCCGCGAGCTGCCGCCGTGGCCGGAGGTCGCGGTGCGAGGGGCGGAGGACGGAGCGCTTGCAAACTTCCCGCCACCTTGTTTCCCTGCCTGCACCTCCAGCGTGGCGCAAAGGACGACCAGGACGGCGAGCGCGCGTTTCATGGCGTTGAGACACGTCAGTATACTGACCGGTTCCCATGCACGACCTCGCGATCCGCGACGCGCTGCTACTCGACGGTTTGGGTTCTTCTCCCCGCCATGGAGACGTGGGCGTCAGGGACGGCCGCATTGCGGAAATCGGAGAAGTCACCGACAGCGCAAAGGAGACGATCGATGCCGGCGGCCTTGCGCTGATGCCGGGGATCATCGACAACCACACGCATTACGACGCGCAGCTCACCTGGGATCCGAGCGCCTCGCCCTCGCCCGCGCTGGGCGTCACCACCGCGATCATCGGCAACTGCGGCTTCACCATCGCGCCGTGCCGTCCCGCGGACCGGGACCTGGTGATGCGCAACCTGACGCAGGTCGAGGGCATGTCGCTCGAAGTGCTGAGGAGCGGCATCCGCTGGGAGTTCGAATCGGTGCCGCAGTACCTCGACATGCTCGACCGCCGGGGGACTGCGCTCAACATCGCGAGCTTCGTCGGGCACTCGGCGCTGCGCAGCTACGTGATGGGCGAGGCGGCAACGCAGCGCGTGGCGACCGATGCCGAGATCGCCGAGATGCGCCGGCTGGTGCTCGAGGCGATGCGCGCCGGCGCGATCGGCTTCTCGACCAGCACCTCGCCCGCCCACAACGGCGAAGGTGGTAGACCGATGCCTTCACGTCTGGCCGACGAGAAGGAGCTGCGCGCCCTCGTCGTCTCGCTCAAGGACGTCGGCCGCGGCGTCTTCATGCTCACCAAGGGCGGCCACACGCGCATGGCGTTCCTCGAGGAGCTGGCGGCGCAATCGACGCGGCCGGTGGTGGTTGCCGCCCTGCTCCACAGCAGCGCCAACCCGGACGCGGTGTTCCAGGATCTCGACGCCGCGCGCGACGCCACCGCGCGCGGCCACCAGGTCGTCGGCGCGATGTCCTGCTGCCCGCTGTCGATGGATTTCACGCTGCACGCGCCCTATACGTTCGAAGGATTGGAATCCTGGAAGCCGGCGCTGGGGAAAAAGGGCGCGGCGTTCAGAGAAGTTCTTGAAGATCAAAAATTCAGAAAGGCGATACGCGCTGAACTTGCCAAACCCGCGCACTTCCGCCTGTTCAACGGCCAGTGGAGCCAGGTGCGCGTGGTCGAGTCGGCGCGCAAGGAGCTCGAGCAGCGCTCGATCGCCGAGCTGGCGGGACAGGCGGGCAAGGACCCGCTCGACTTCATGCTCGACCTGGCGCTCGAGGAAAGTCTCGATACGGTGTTCACGGCGCTGCTCCTCAACTCCGACGAGGAGGCGGTCGGCCGCATGCTGCGCCACCCCGCCAGCATGGTGTCGCTGTCGGACGCGGGCGCGCACCTTACGTTTTTCAACGACGCCGGCTTCGGGCTGCACCTGCTGGGGCATTGGGTGCGCGAGCTGGGCGTGCTGTCGCTGGAAGACGCTGCCCGCAGGCTGACCCGCCAGCCGGCCGCGGTGTTCGGCATCAGGGAGCGCGGCGTCCTGCGGACCGGCTTCCACGCCGACCTGCTGCTCTTCGACCCCGCGACCGTGAGCCGCGGGCCGAACCGGCGCGTGTTCGACCTGCCGGGGGGCCATCCTCGCCTCACCACCGACGCGGTCGGCGTTCACGGCGTCTGGGTGAACGGCGTTCGCATCGTGCGGGACGGCGATCTGGATCGGTCGCGTCGTCCCGGCCGTTTGCTTCGCGACTTTGCGTAGCGGCAGCACGACAGGGAAAAAACGAGCGCAAACAGCGCTTTTTCCAAATTCGGCCGGCGCGGCGTCGTTCCAGGCCGACGCTTTCCAGCCCGGGCGGCGAAAACTCCCTGTGCAAGTCGCTGGTATGGATCGTGCATACGGTCATGAAGCTGTTCCTGCCATTCACTACAGAGGGGAATAACGTGCTACAGAAAGACGGGTTTTTCCGCAAGCGCGAAGAGCGGCGCGATGACAGTCTGTTCCGCCCAACCCAATCAACGACTCCCGCGACCAGCGTTCCGGCTGCCTATGCGGCGCCCGCGCCCCTCTCCACCGACAAGGGTGAAGAGCGCAAGGAGGCGAAGCTGGTCGTCGGCCCCGACATCAAGATGAAGGGCGCAGAGATCACCGACTGCGATACGCTGGTGGTCGAAGGCCGCATGGAAGCCACCCTGGACTCGCGCGTGCTCGAGATCGCGCAGAACGGGGTGTTCCAGGGCACCATCGCGGTCGACAACGCGGAGATCAACGGCCGCTTCGAAGGCGAGCTGACGGTGCGCAAGCAGCTCACCATCCACGGCACCGGCAAGGTCTCGGGCAAGATCCGCTACGCCAAGATCAAGATCGAGGAAGGCGCGGAGCTCGCCGGCGAGATCTCGGTTCTCGACAAGTCGCAGATCAATGCCGCCGCTGCGAGGCGCGTCGGCGTCGCCCTGACCAACTAGTCCGCAGCATCCCCTGGGCCTCGACGAGCCGGATCCCGGCGTCGAGGCCTAGTTCACCTTTACCTTCTCACTGCAGCGGCCCCGCATCGACGAAGGTGCGCACCGCGAACCACAGCGGCGCCGCCAACGTGCTCTGCCCGTCGCTCACCGTGAGCCGGCCCCAGTACTGGCCTTCCGGCGCGCTCTGCGCGGTGCCGACGGTAACCGACAGCGTCCCCGACTCGCCCGGCCCCAACGTCAGGGAAGCGGGCGAGACGCTGCCGCTCGCCGCACCCGCAGCCGGGGCCGCGGTGATCGCGGCTGTCGCGTTGTAGGTGTGAGCCGTACCCGACACGTTGGTGATGGTTACGTCGATGGTCTTGGACTTCCCCGTGCCGGGCTCGATCTTGCGGAACGACAGCGTCGCCGGCTCCAGCGTCGCCGAGACGCTGGTCGCGGCGGCCAGGTTCAGGACTCCCCCGCCGATGTTCATCGGGTTGGTCGTGCCGAGGTTGGCAGCTCGGGTCGCGGTGTCGACCAGCGCGCTCTTGATCATCGCCGGCGTCCAGTCCGGATGCAGCTGCCGCAACAGCGCGGACGAGCCGGCCACGTGCGGGGTCGCCATGCTCGTGCCCTGGAACATGGCAAAGCGGTTGCCCGGGACGGACGACAAGACGTTCACCCCGGGGGCGCAGACGTCGGGCTTGATATCGAGCAGGTTGGCCGGACCGCGGCTGGAGAAGCCGGCGAGGAAGTTCTGGTTGTTCGTCAGCACCTCGACCACCGTCGCGCCGTTCACCGTCGCGTTCTGACCGGCGTCCGCGCGAATCGCGGTGCGGTCGGCGAGGCCGACCATCACGCCGGAGATCGTGGGCTGGTTCGGCGTGCCGTCCTGTCCCATCGCGGTCGGGTCGCCCCCTACGTTGTTCACCACCACCACGCCCACCGCCCCGGCGCTTTGCGCGTTGCGGATCTTCGTCGAGAACGTGCAGGTGCCGCGGTCGAGCGCGACGATGCTGCCGGCGAAGGGAGTCCCCGTCACGGCGGCGCAGGCCCTGGTGGCGCCGGCGGAATCGGCCGGGTTGCTCCAGTTCGCCAGCGGTGCGGTGACGGCCGGGCTGAAGCTGGCGAAGTCGCCGACGGCCGCGCCAAACGTCGTCGCAGCGACCGTGACCAGGATCCCGAAGAAGTGATTGTTCGTCGAGGCGCAGGCCGTGATCGCGTCAGCGGCCTGGCCGGGACTTTCGACCGTGTTCACCCCGGGCCCGGAGTTGCCGGCCGCGATCGCGACCACCACGCCCGCCTTGGCGGCGCGGTCGCTGGCGACGGTGAGCTGGTCTTTGAAGCCGTTGATGCCGCCGCCGAGGCTCATATTGATCACGTCCATGCCATCCTTGACGGCGTCCTCGATCGCCTGCGCGATGTCGTGAGACGTCGCGTTTACCGTCTGCCCCGGGAACACGTTGTAGTTGCCGAGGAACGCCTTGGGGGCGACGCCGGTGAGGCCGCTCACCGCGGGCGTGCTGCTGGTTGCCGGCGCAGTCGTGCCGTTGACGCCCGCGATGGTGCCGGAAACGTGCGTGCCGTGGTCCTGGAGCGCTTGCGCCGTGAACGAGCCCGGCTTCCCGGTGAAGTAGACGCGCGCGACGATCACCTTCTTGCTGGTGAACTGCTGGTTGCCCGGATCGAACTTGGGGAACCCCGCCGGCGGCGTGAGCGTGTTGTCGGTGAGGAACGGATGGGTCTGGTCGATGCCGGTGTCGACTACGCCGATCTTGATCCCCGCGCCTGCGTTCGCGACTCCTCCGACCGCCGTCCAAGCGGCGGGTGCGCTGATCACGCCGACGGAGCGGTTCATGCTGGGCGCGTAGGTCAGGCTGGGCTCGACCAGCGAGACTCCGGGGCCCGCTTTAAGCGAGTCCAGGCTCGCGCCGTTGAGCTGCACCGCGACGCCATTCAGCACCGTGTCGTACTCGCGGATTACCTGCGCAAGCAAGCCGGTGGACTTGAGCCACTGCCGGAAGTCGTTGCGCGCCTGGGCTAGCGACGCCTGGTACTGGCCGTTGGCCCCCGCTGTAAAGTTGAGCTTGCCGTTCTTGTAGCGCGCGGCGTTGGGCCAGTCGGCGAGCGGCGGCTGGGAGAAGATCACCAGCGCGTAGCCGTCGGCGACGCCGGTAGCCCGCGGGGGTCCGTCCGAGTTGTTGACGAGGGTGCCTGCGCAAAGCGCGGTGGAGAAAATTGCGCCCAGGAAACCGACGAAGAAGCGCCGATTCATGGTGACCTCCGGGTTTGGTGAGACTGAGTCGCGAAATGTTGCCGTCGCCGGGCGCGGTAAGTCAAGCGCGGCGCTGCCATTCTTTGAAACGTGAGTTATGAAGCGAGGGCGCGCCGCAACCTGCTGATGCCGTCGGCGAGGCGATCTTCCCCGGCAGCGAAGCACCAGCGTACAAAGCCCTCGCCTTCGGGGCCGAACGCCGCCCCGGGCGCGAGCCCCAAGCCGTGCTCGCGCACCAGGCGCTTGCAGAAGGCGAGACTGTCGCTCATGCCTTCGATCCTCAGGAAGGCATACATGGTGCCGTCCGGCACCGCGACTTTCACCTGCGGTATGCCTTTCAACTCGCCGACCAGAAAATCCCTGGCCTGGCGGTAACGCTGCAAGCTTGTTTGAATGACCGCCGCGCCCTGCTTCAGGGCGGCGATGCCGGCGCGCTGCACGAACACCGGCGCGCACGAGGTGTTGTACTCGATCAGCTTGCCGAGGTCCGCGATGAGGCCGGCCGGCACCGCCAGCCAGCCCAGGCGCCAGCCGGTCATCCGCCAGGACTTGGAGAAGGTGTTCGCGCTGATGACCCGGTCTTCCTCCTCCATCAGCTTCAGGAACGACGGTGCCACTCCGCCGTCGCCGAAGTACAGCCGCTCGTAGGCGTCGTCGGCGAAGATCCAGATGCCGTGGCGCCGGCAATGCTCGAGGATCACGCGTTGCTCTTCCCGCGTCACGGTCCAGCCGGTCGGGTTGTTGGGCGAATTGAGATACAGCACACGGGTCCCCGGCACCAGCGCGTCGATCAGCCGGTTCAAATCCAGCTTCCAGTCCGAGCCGGAAAATTCGAGAGACACGGTCACCATCCTTGCGCCGAGGATCTTCGGGATTTCCTGCAGGTTCGGCCAGAGCGGCACCACCTCGACCACGCGGTCGCCTGGATCGACCAGCAGCTGCGAGGCGAGCATCAGCGCGTTGACGCCGGCGCTCGTCACGGCGAGCCGGCCAGGGTCGGTCGGCCGGTGCAGCCGGGTGAGGTAGGCGGCGAGTTCCTCGCGCAACTCCGGGATGCCGAGGTTGTGGGTGTAGAACAGCTCGCCGGCGGCGATCGAGTCGATGCCCGCCTGGCGAATGAAGTCGGGCGTCGGCGCGTCAGGCTCGCCGACCCAGAACGGCAGCACGTCCGGGTTGCCGAGGCCCTCGTTCACCAGCTCGCGGATCTTGGAGGCCGTCAAGGCGCGTACCCCAGCCCGGGCGGAGAGAGGAGACTCCGGTTTCATGTAGTCTCGCATTCTAAATATGAATAAAGTTCCACGGACGGTCTGGGTGCTGGGTTTCGTTTCGCTGTGCATGGACCTGTCTTCCGAGCTGGTTCACGGCCTGCTTCCCGTGTTCATGACCGTGGTTCTGGGGGCGAGCATGCTGGCGGTCGGCGTGGTCGAGGGCATCGCCGAGGCGACCGCGTCGATCGTCAAGCTGTTCTCGGGCGTGCTGTCGGACCGCCTCGGGCGCAGGAAGCCCCTGGTGGTCTTCGGCTACGCGCTCGCCGCAGCGTCGAAGCCGCTGTTTCCGCTGGCCGGATCGGTGCCGCTGGTGCTGGTCGCGCGCTTCATGGACCGGGTCGGCAAGGGGATCCGCGGCGCGCCGCGCGACGCGTTGATCGCGGACGTCACGCCGGCGGAAGTGCGCGGCGCGGCGTACGGACTGCGGCAGGCGCTCGACACAGTGGGCGCAGTTCTAGGGCCCCTCGCGGCCATCGGGCTGATGCTCCTGCTCGCGAGCGACATCCGCGCCGTGCTCTGGGTGGCGGTTGTGCCGGCGATCGTGGCGGTGGTGGTGCTGGTCGTGTTCGTGCGCGAGCCGCCATCGACTGCGGTCGCGGCTGCCAATCCATTGGCTGGCATCGGCGAGCTGAACGCGCGTTACTGGGCGGTAGTCGTGATCGGCGCGGTGTTCACGCTCGCGCGATTTTCGGAGGCATTCCTGGTGCTGCGCGCCCGGGACCTCGGCATGGCGCTTGCCCTGGTGCCGATCGTCCTCGTGGTGATGAACCTGGCCTATACCGCGATTGCCTACCCGGCCGGCCTCGCCGCCGACAGGGGCTATAGAAACCCTCTGCTGCTGTGGGGCCTCATCGCGCTGATCGCCGCCGACCTGGTGATCGCCTGGTTCGCGTCGCTGGCGGCGTTCTTCGCCGGCGTCGTGCTTTGGGGCGCGCACATGGGCCTCACGCAGGGCCTGCTCTCGGCGCTGGTCGCCGATACTGCGCCGACGCCGCTGCGCGGCACCGCGTTCGGGGTGTTCCATCTCGTGTCGGGGGTCGCGCTGCTCGCCGCGAGCGTGCTCGCCGGGTGGCTATGGAGCGAGCACGGCGCGGCAGTCACCTTCGATGCCGGGGCGGCGTTCGCCGCGACCGCGCTGGCCGGATTGGTAACATATATCCATGTCAGCCGGACACGAGCACGGCCATAGCGGGCACGGCGGCAACAAGGGCGTCGCGCTCCTCATCTCGGTGCTCGCGCTGGTGCTGGCGTTCTCCGAGACGCTGGGCAAGGGCGCGCAGACCGCGGCCCTCGCCTACAACATCGAAGCTTCCAACCTGTGGGCCTTCTTCCAGGCGAAGACCATCCGCCAGACGGTGCTGCGCACCGCCGCCGAGGAACTGGAAGCGCAATCCACGACGGGCAAGAATGAACTGGTAAAAAAGCAAGTCGAAGCGTGGAAAAAAACGGCCGAGCGCTACCAGTCGGAGCCTGAGACCGGCGAAGGCCGCAAGGAGCTCTCCGCGCGCGCCAAGGAGGCCGAGAAGAAGCGCGACACCGCGATGGCCGCCTACCACCACTATGAGCTCGCCTCCGCGGCGGTGCAGATCGCCATCGTGCTCGCCTCGGCGTCGATCATCACCAGCATCGCGGCCCTGGTCTGGCTCGCCGGCGCGCTCGGCGTGGTCGGCATCGCGTTTTGCCTGATCGGCTTCTTCTGGCCGACGGCGGTGCACCTCTTCTAGCGCTCTGCAGGGGTGTCGCCGTCATGGCAAAGGAAGACGAGAACGAGCGCAGCCACGTCCCGCTGCTGAAAAAGCTCGGGCCGGGGCTGATCACGGGCGCCGCCGACGACGACCCGAGCGGCATCGCCACGTATTCGCAGGCCGGCGCGCAGTTCGGTTACGGCCTGCTCTGGTCGGTGCTGTTCACGACGCCGCTCATGATCGGCATCCAGATCGTCAGCGCGCGCATCGGGCGGGTCACCGGGCACGGCCTGGCGGCGAACGTGCGGGAGCACTTTCCCAGGCCGGTGCTGTACGCGGTCGTCTCCCTATTACTGCTCGCCAACACGCTCAACCTCGCCGCCGATCTGAGCGCGATGGGCGACGCCCTGGTGCTGCTCGCGGGCGGCAAGAGCGCCATTTACATCGTGTTTTTCGCCCTGCTGTCGCTCACGCTGCAGATCTTCATCCCGTTTCCGCGCTACGCGCCGCTGCTCAAGTGGCTCACGCTCGCCCTGTTCGCGTATGTCGGCACGGTGCTGGTGGTGCGGTTTCCGCTCGAGAGCCTGCGCGACACGCTCATTCCGCAGCTGCTGTGGAGAGCCGACTACATCGCCATGCTGGTCGCCGTGCTGGGCACTACGATCAGCCCTTATCTGTTCTTCTGGCAGGCGTCGCAGGAAGTCGAGGAGCAGCGCGCCACCCCCGGCCACGAGCCGCTGAAGGACGCCCCGGGGCAGGCGCGCGAGCACCTGCAGCGCATCAAGACCGACACCTACGTCGGCATGATGTTCTCGAACCTGATCGCCTTCTGCATCATGCTCACCACGGCGGCGACGCTGCATGTTGCCGGCATCACCGACATCCAGAGCTCGGCGCAGGCCGCGGAGGCGCTGCGGCCGCTTGCCGGTGGGTTCGCGTTCGCGCTGTTCGCCGCCGGAATCATCGGCACCGGGCTGCTCGCCGTGCCGGTGCTTGCGGGCTCCGCGGCTTATGCCGTCGCCGAGACCTTCCGCTGGCCGATCGGTCTGGGCTTGACCCTGGCGGAAGCGCGCGGCTTCTATGCCGTCCTCACCGTCGCGACGGTGCTGGGAGTGCTGATCGTCCTGTCCGGAATCGACTCCATGAAAGCGCTGGTGTGGGCGGCGATCGTGAACGGCGTCATTGCCGTTCCGATCATGACGATCATGATGCTGCTCGCGGGGAAGCCGGAAGTGATGGGGCCTTTCATCGTCAAGCGCCGGCTCAAGTTCCTCGGCTGGCTCGCGGTCGCGGTCATGGCAGCCGCGGTCATCGCGATGTTCGCGCTCCTATAGCTCTTTAAAAAAAGCCCCGGCCGCTAGGGGGCGGCGCCGGGGCTAGAGCCGCTTCGAAGGGAGGGAAGCGGCCAGCTCACAGGTTGGAACCACGGCATTACACGATTTGTGGCGTCAGGCGGTGCCTTTCGGATCAGATTAACGCCGTTTTTACGCCGCCGCGCCTAAAGTACCCAGCCGTCATGGAAATGGACCTGCTTTTCATCCTGCTCACGGTAGCGCTGTTCGTCGCGACGCTGGGGCTGGGCGCTTTGTGCGACCGCCTGATGGAGCGCAAGTCGTGAGCGGCTTAGAGGTGCTCGCCCTCGCGCTGGCGATCGGCCTGGCCGCGTAC
Source organism: Burkholderiales bacterium (assembly GCA_035476235.1). Lineage (GTDB taxonomy): Bacteria > Pseudomonadota > Gammaproteobacteria > Burkholderiales > SG8-39 > SCGC-AG-212-J23. Next base: position 8,892 of record DATILQ010000184.1, on the reverse strand, counting down.
CTGGTCTACGCCCTCCTCAACCCGGAGGATTTCTGATAAACGCGCTCCTGCAATGCGCCATCTACCTCGGCGTGCTGCTCCTGCTCGTCAAGCCGCTCGGGGCGTACATGGCGCACGTGTACGAGGGCCGCTACCGGTTCCTCGCGCCGCTCGAGAACCTCGTCTACCGCACGGCTGGAGTGCGGCCTGAAGAGGAGATGGACTGGAAGCGCTATCTATGGGGAACGTTGTGGTTCAACGCGATTGGGTTTTTGTTTACTTATTTCATTCAGCGATTGCAGCACCTGCTTCCCCTCAATCCCCAGAAATTCGGCGCCGTCTCGGCGGACTCATCGTTCAACACCGCGGTGAGCTTCATCACCAACACCAACTGGCAGGGCTACGGCGGCGAGTCGACGATGAGCTACCTCACGCAGATGCTGGGGCTCGGCGTGCAGAACTTCTTCTCGGCGGCGACCGGGATGGCGGTGGTGATCGCGCTGACGCGCGGCTTCGCGCGCAAGCAGACGAACGGCATCGGCAATGTCTGGGCGGACCTGACGCGCACGACCCTCTACATCCTGCTGCCGCTTTCGCTCCTGCTCGCCGGCGTCCTCGTCACGCAAGGCGTGGTGCAGACCTTCGCTCCCTACAAGACGGTGGATCTGGTGCAGCAGCCGCTCGAGTTCGAGCAGGAAGGCAAGAAGCTGAGCACAAGAGAACAGACCCTTCCGCTCGGGCCGGCCGCCTCGCAGATCGCGATCAAGCAGCTCGGCACCAACGGCGGCGGCTTCTACAACGTCAACTCGGCGCACCCGTACGAGAACCCGACGCCGCTTTCCAATTTCCTCGAGATGCTCGCGATCCTGCTCATCTCGGCGGCGCTTTGCTACACCTTCGGCCGCATGGTCGGCGACCCCCGTCAGGGTTGGGCACTGCTCGCCGCCATGACGGTGGTATTCGTCGGCTTCCTCGCGCTGTGCCTGCTCTCCGAGCAGGCGGGCAACCCGGCATTGGGTCTGGCTCCAAACATGGAGGGCAAGGAGGTCCGCTTCGGCATTACCAATTCCGCCATCTGGGCGACCGCGACTACGGCGGCGTCCAACGGCTCGGTCAACGCGATGCACGACTCGTTCACGCCGCTCGGCGGCCTCGCGCCGCTGGCGCTGATCCAGCTCGGCGAGATCATTTTCGGCGGCGTCGGCTCGGGGCTCTACGGCATGCTGGTGTTCGCCATCGTCGCGGTGTTCGTCGCCGGGCTGATGGTCGGCCGCACGCCGGAATACCTCGGCAAGAAGATCGAGTCCTTCGAGATGAAGATGGCCTCGCTCGCGGTGCTGTTCCCGTTCGCCGTGGTGCTGATCGGCACCGGCCTCGCCGTGCTCGTCGAGCCGGGCAAGGCCGGCATCGCCAACCCCGGCGCGCACGGCTTCGCGGAGATCCTGTACGGCTTCTCCTCGGCCGGCAACAACAACGGCAGCGCGTTCGCGGGGCTGAGCGCGAATACGCCCTTCTACAACACGGCGCTCGGCATCGCGATGTGGATCTCGCGCTACTGGCTCATCGTGCCGGTGCTCGCCATCGCCGGCAGCCTGGCGCGCAAGAAACTGGTCCCGGCGAGCCCGGGAACGCTGCCTACGCATACGCCGCTGTTCATCGCCTTTCTCGTCGGCACGATCCTGATCCTCGGCGCGTTGACCTTCGTTCCCGCGCTCGCGCTCGGCCCGATCGTCGAGCATCTGCAACTCTGGAGCCGCTGAGATGACCACCCACATCCGCACGCTCAGCGCACCCATCGTGCAGCGTGCGGCGCTGGAATCCTTCATCAAGCTCAATCCGCGCGTGCAATGGCGCAACCCGGTGATGTTCGTGGTGTGGGTCGGCAGCCTGCTGGTCACGCTGATCTGGTTCGTCGGCACCGGAAAGGAGAGCTCCAGTTTCGTTCTCGCGGTGGCTCTATGGCTCTGGTTCACCATCGTGTTCGCCAACTTCGCCGAAAGCGTCGCCGAAGGGCGCGGCAAGGCGCAGGCCGCCGCGCTGCGCGGCACGCGGCGCGACGTGATGGCGAAGAAGCTGTCGGATCCCGCCAACAAGCAATCCTGGCGCAGCGTGCCGGGATCGGCTCTGCGCAAGGGCGATCTCGTGTACGTGCCGGCTGGGGAAGTCATCCCCGGCGACGGCGAGATCATCGAGGGCGCGGCCACGGTCGACGAGTCCGCCATCACGGGGGAGTCGGCGCCGGTGGTGCGCGAATCGGGCGGCGACCGCTCCGCGGTCACCGGCGGCACGCGCGTGCTGTCCGACTGGCTGGTGATGCGCATCACCGCGAACCCGGGCGAGACTTTCCTCGACCGCATGATCACCCTGGTCGAAGGCGCCAAGCGCCAGCGCACGCCCAACGAGATCGCGCTCTCCATCCTGCTCGCCAAGTTCACGCTGATCTTTCTCTTCGCCTGCGCGACGCTGCTGCCGTTTTCCGTGTTCGCGGTAACGGCCGCCGCCCAGGGAACCCCGGTCTCGATCACGGTGCTGGTGGCGCTGCTCGTCTGCCTCATCCCGACCACCATCGGCGGCCTGCTCTCGGCGATCGGCATCGCCGGCATGGACCGCATGATCAAGGCGAACATCATCGCCACCTCGGGCCGCGCGGTCGAAGCCGCCGGCGACGTCGACGTGCTGCTGCTCGACAAGACCGGCACCATCACGCTCGGCAACCGCCAGGCCGCTGCGTTCGCCCCGGCACCCGGCGTGACCAGCGAGGCACTTGCCGACGCGGCCCAGCTCGCCTCTCTCGCCGACGAAACGCCCGAAGGCCGCTCGATCGTCGTCTTCGCCAAGCAGCGCTACGGCCTGCGCGAGCGCGACCTGAAGTCGCTCGGCGCGCAATTCATTCCCTTCTCTGCGAACACGCGCATGAGCGGCGTCGACATCGGCGAGCGGCGCGTGCGCAAGGGCGCAGCCGACGCGCTGCGCGCCTGGGTCGAGGCCCACCAGGGGGGCCGTTTCCCTGCCGAGGTCACCAGCCTGGTTGAAGCCATGGCGCGCCGCGGCTCCACGCCGCTTGTCGTCGCCGAAGGCCCGCGCGCGCTCGGCGTCATCGAGCTGAAGGACATCGTCAAGGGCGGCATCAAGGAGCGCTTCGCCGAGCTGCGGCGCATGGGCATCAAGACCGTCATGATCACCGGCGACAACCGCCTCACCGCGATGGCGATCGCCGCCGAGGCGGGAGTGGACGACTTTCTTGCCGAGGCAACGCCGGAGGCGAAGCTCAAGCTGATCCGCGAGCACCAGGCGCAGGGCCGCCTCATCGCGATGTGCGGCGACGGTACCAACGACGCCCCGGCGCTCGCGCAGGCCGATGTCGCGGTGGCGATGAACTCCGGCACCCAGGCGGCGAAAGAGGCCGGCAACATGGTCGACCTCGACTCCAATCCGACCAAGCTCATCGAGGTGGTCGAGATCGGCAAGCAGCTTCTCATCACGCGCGGCTCGCTCACCACCTTCTCGATCGCCAACGACGTCGCCAAGTACTTCGCCATCATCCCGGCCGCCTTCGCGACGACCTACCCGCAGCTCAATGCGCTGAACGTGATGCACCTCGCGACGCCGTCGTCGGCCATCCTTTCGGCGGTGATCTTCAACGCGCTGATCATCATCGCGCTCATCCCGCTCGCGCTGAAGGGCGTGCGCTACCGGCCGGTCGGCGCCGAGGCCCTGCTGCGCCGCAACCTGCTCATCTACGGCCTCGGCGGCATCGTCGTGCCGTTTATCGGCATCAAGCTGATCGATGTCCTGATGACCTATGTTTAAAGAACTGCGCCCCGCTGCGCTGGCCTTCCTGGTTCTCACTCTCCTCACGGGAGTCATTTACCCCCTGATCGTCACGGCATTCGCGCAGCTCTTCCCGAGTAAGGCGACGGGCAGCGTGATCGAAGTGAACGGCAAGGCGGTCGGCTCGGAGCTGATCGGCCAGCCGTTCAGCGACCCGAAGTATTTCTGGAGCCGGCCCTCCGCAACCTCGCCGCAGCCTTACAACGGCGCGTCCTCGTCGGGCTCGAACCTCGGGCCGACGAACAAGGCGCTCGCCGAGGCGGTAGCGGAACGGCTGAAGCAGTTCGAACGCAAACCGGTTCCAGTCGACCTGGTGACCGCCTCGGCGAGCGGACTCGATCCGCACATCAGCCCCGAAGCTGCTCACTTCCAAGTTTCGCGAGTAGCCATGGCGCGCGGGCTGACGGAGGAGGCAGTCAACCAATTGGTAAGCCTGCATACCGAAGGGCGCACTTTCGGCGTGCTCGGCGAGCCGCGCGTCAACGTTCTCAAGCTAAATCTGGCCCTCGATGCGCTAAAGTAGCCGCATGAGCGCCGTGCGCCCGGACCCCGATGCCCTGCTCGCCCGGGTGCAGCGCGAGGAAGCGAAGGCGAAGCGCGGCAAGCTGAAAGTATTCTTCGGCGCCACCGCCGGCGTCGGCAAGACCTACGCCATGCTGGAAGACGCGCGCGCGCTCAAGGCGAGAGCCGTGGACGTCGTCGTCGGCTACGTCGAGCCGCACGGCCGCGCCGAGACCGAGGCTCTGCTCGAGGGACTCGAGCGGCTGCCGTACCGGCACATCGCTTACCGCGGCGCCGCGCTGCGCGACTTCGACCTCGACGCCGCGCTCGCGCGCAAGCCGCAGATCCTGCTCGTCGACGAGCTCGCGCACAGCAATCCGCTCGAGGGCGAGCCGCGGCCGCGGCATGCCAAGCGCTGGCAGGACGTCGAGGAGCTCCTCGAGGCGGGCATTACCGTGCATACCACGGTCAACGTGCAACACGTCGAGAGCCTGAACGACATCGTCGCCGGGATCACCGGCGTGCGCATGCAGGAGACCGTCCCCGACAGCGTGTTCGAGCGCGCCGACGAGGTGGTGATGATCGACACGCCGCCCGACGTGCTGCTCGAGCGGCTGCAGGCGGGCAAGGTGTACATCCCCGAGCAGGCGCGCAACGCGATCGAGAATTTCTTCCGCAAGGGCAACCTCATCGCGCTGCGCGAGCTGGCGCTGCGCACCACCGCGGACCGCGTCGACGCCGCGATGCGCGAATACCGCGAGGGCCAGGGCATCCGCGCCACCTGGGCGGCCGGCGAGCGGCTGCTGGTCGCGATCGGCCCTGACGAGCAGGGCGAGCGCCTGGTGCGCGCCGGCAAGCGCATGGCGACGGCGCTGCACGCCGGCTGGATCGTCGTATATGTCGAAACGCCCGAGCTGCTGCGCCTGTCCGACGAGAAGCGCAACCGCCGCATCGCGCTGCTGCGGCTCGCCGAGTCGCTCGGCGCGGAGGCGGTGACCTTGGGCGGCTCATCGGCCGGCGCGGAAATCGCCAACTACGCCCAGGAGCGTAATGTCACGCGCATCGTCATCGGCCGCCCGCGCCGGCCGCTGTGGCGGCGCTTGTTCCAGCCGTCGACCTACGGCGAGCTGGTCGCGGGAACCAGGGGGATCGACATCCTTGTGGTAGGCGGCGGCGACGAGGCGAGCGCGCTGCGCAACCCTTTCCTCGCCCGCAGCCGCGCCTATCTGGGCGCCGCCCACCCCGGAACGAAGAGGCGCTGGCCCGGCTACGCCTGGGGCGTGGCGGCGACGGCGCTGTGGACGGCGCTCGGCGCCCTCATCAGCCCGCACTTCGAGCTGGTGAACATCGCGATGGTGTACCTGCTGGCGGTGGTGCTGGTCGCGGTGCGCTTCGGCCGCGGCCCGGCGATCGCCACCTCCTTCCTTGCGCTGGCCGCGTTTGATTTCTTCTTCGTGCCGCCGCTGCTGAGCTTCGCCGTGAGCGACGTCCAGTACCTCATCACCTTCGCGATCATGCTGACGGTCGCGTTGATCATCTCCAACCTCACCGCAAGCGTGCGCCTGCAGGCGAACGTCGCCGGCCAGCGCGAGCGGCGCACCGCGATGCTCTATGCCATGACCCGCGAGCTTGCCGCCACGCGCGGCCAGGAGCCGATGGCGCGCGCCGCTGTGCGGCATGTAAGCGAAGTGTTCGAAAGCCAGGCCGTGGTGCTGTTTCCCGACGCCGCGGGACGCATTCGCCACCCGCGCGGCGCGAGCACGCCGGGCTCGCTGCGCGGCGCGGACCTCGCTGTCGCGCAATGGGTGCAGGACCACGGCGAGCCCGCGGGCCTTGGCACCGACACGCTGCCTTCCGCGGAATCCGTATACCTGCCCCTGAAAGGCTCTCAAGCGGTGCTCGGCGTGCTGGCGGTGCTTCCCGCGAACGTCCGGCGGGTGCTGCTGCCCGAGCAGTTCCATCTGCTCGAGACCTTCGCCGGGCAGATCGCGATCGCGCTCGAGCGCGCGCTCCTCGCCGAGCAGGCGCAGCGCGCCCAGGTCGAGGCCGAGACCGAGGGCCTGAGGAACGCCCTGCTCGCCTCGATCTCGCACGACCTGCGCACGCCCCTGGCGGTGATTTCCGGGGCCTCGTCCAGCCTGGTGGAGCGCGGCGAGCGCCTCGGCGCCGACGAGCGCAAGGCGCTGGCGGCGAGCATCTTCGAGCAATCGCAGCAGATGGGCGGCCTGGTCGGCAATGTGCTCGAGATGACGCGCCTCGAGGCGGGGGCGATCGCGCTCAACCGCGACTGGCACAGCATGAGCGAAATTGCCGGCTCGGTGCTGCGCCGCCTGCAGGACCGCCTGGAGTCGCACCTGGTCGAGGTCGACCTGCCGATGGAGCTGCCGCTGGTGCGCGTCGACGCCGCGCTCATCGAGCAGGTGCTCGCCAACCTGCTCGAGAACGCCGCCAAGCACACGCCGCCCGGAACGCGCATCACGCTGCGCGTCGACCAGCAGGACGACAGCCTGCTGGTTTCCGTAGAGGACGCCGGGCCCGGATTGCCGGCAGGGGATCCCGAGCAGCTGTTCGCCAAGTTCCATCGCGGCAATACCGAGGGCGCCGTCGCCGGCGTCGGGCTGGGGCTCGCCATCTGCCGCGCCATCGTGCGCCTGCACGGCGGGCGCATCTGGGCGGAGACGCGCGCCGAAGGCGGCGCCGCGTTCCGCTTTACCCTGCCGGTCGAGCCGGCGCCGCGGGTGCCGCGGGAAGCATGACCGAAACCCGGGGGACGATCCTCGTCGTCGAGGACGAGCCGGAGATCCGCAGGTTCCTGCGCACCTCGCTCGCCACCGAAGGCTACCGCGTGGTCGAGGCCGGCAGCGGCGCGCGCGGCGCCATCGACGCCGGCAGCCAGAAGCCCGACCTGGCGATCGTCGACCTCGGCCTGCCCGACATCGACGGCGTGGACGTGATCCGGCGCATTCGCGCCTGGTCGCCGATGCCGATCCTGGTGCTGTCGGCGCGCGCGCAGGAGCGCTCGAAGGTCGAAGCGCTCGACGCCGGCGCGGACGACTATGTCACCAAGCCCTTCGGCGTCGGCGAGCTGCTCGCGCGCGTGCGCGTTGCGCTGCGCCATGCCACCCGGCCCGGCTCCGGCAAGTCAGTACTCAAGCTGGGCAAGGTCTCCGCGGACCTGGAAAAACACGTCGTCAAGCGCGACGGCGCGGAGGTCCATCTCACGGCGCTGGAATTTCGCCTTCTCGCCTGCCTGGCGAAGCACCTCGGCATGGTGGTCACGCACCGGCAACTGCTGCGCGAGGTGTGGGGGCCCTCGCATGTCGAGCATACCCATTACCTGCGCATCTATATGAAGCAGCTTCGGGAGAAGCTCGAAGACGATCCGGTCCAGCCGCGCCATCTGCTGACCGAAACCGGGGTCGGCTACCGCCTGGTGGCTGAAGAAGACTAGATTTCGACGCGCGTGCCGAGCTCGACGGCGCGGTTGGCCGGAATGTTGAAGAACTCGGTAACGTTGCCCGCGTTGCGCGACATGGCGGCGAACAAGCGCTCGCGCCAGAACGCCATGCCGCTTGCCCCCCGCACCGGCACTATGGTCTGGCGCGACAGGAAAAACGAGGTGTCCATGAAGTCGATTTGGAGGCCCAGCGCGCTGCACGCCTCCAGCGCGCGCACCACGTCGGGCCGGTTCATGAAGCCGTAGCGCACCCGCACGCGCCAGCAGTCGCGGCCGAGCCGCTCGCAGGTGAGGCGCTGCTCGAAAGGGGCGCGCGGCACGTCGAGGAACTCGACCGAGAGGAACACGACGCGCTGGTGCAGCCCCTTGAAGTGCTTGAGGGTGTGCAGCAGCGCATGAGGCGTGGTCTCAGGGGTGGCGGTCAGGTAGACCGCCGTCCCCGGCACGCGCTGCGGCGGCTCGAGAAACAACGACTTCAGGAACGGAGCGAGCGGCACGGACTCGGCGCGCAGCCGCTCGAACAGGATCCGGCGTCCGCGCCGCCACGTGCTCATGATGAAGAAGACGCAGGCCCCGATGGCAAGCGGGAACCATCCGCCGTCGGCGATCTTGAGGAGCGTGGCGGTGAAAAACGACAGGTCGGTGATCACGAAGAAGCCGGTGGCGAACAGGCACAGCCACAGCGGATAGCGCCAGCCGAAGCGGATCACGAAGAAGGTGAGCAGCGTGTCGACGAGCATCGTCGCCGTCACGGCGACGCCGTACGCGCCGGCGAGGCGTGACGACGACCCGAAGCCGATCACCGCGGCGATGACGACCGCGCACAGCAGCCAGTTGATCGAAGGAATGTAGATCTGGCCGATCTCGCGCGCCGAGGTGTGGACGATGGTCATACGCGGCAGGAAGCCGAGCTGCACGGCCTGCTTGGTGAGCGAATAGGCGCCTGAAATGACCGCCTGCGAGGCGATCACCGTGGCTGCGGTGGCGAGCGCCACCATCGGGTAGAGCGCCCAGCCGGGAAACATCAGGTAAAAGGGGTTTTGCACCGCAGCAGGCTTCACCATCAGCAGCGCCCCCTGGCCGAAGTAGTTGAGCACCAGCGCCGGCGCCACCAGGCCGAACCA
>DATILQ010000183.1:0-11386 GCA_035476235.1 Burkholderiales bacterium | reverse complement strand
GCCGGCGCGCCGCACATGAAGGAGAAGGCATGAAGAAGGTTTTACTGTTGATCGCTGCCGGAATGATCGCGGGCGCCATCACCGCGTCGTATGCCAAGCTTCCGGCGCCCCCCGCGAAAACTGATGCCGAAAAGGCCGCCGAGGCCGACAAGGCGAAAGCCGCCAAGGACAAGGAAGCCGCCGACCTTGGCAAGGCGCAGGACAAGGCGGTCGCCAACTACAAGAAGCACAAAGGCGCCTCGATGGACGCGGGGAAGAAATGAGAGCCGGCCTCGCCGCGCTGGCCGCGGCAGCGCTGGCGGGATGCCAGAGCATTCCCGCCGATGCCCCCAGCGCGACCGCCAGTCTGCAGCCCACCACGGGCAGCAATGTGTCAGGCAAGGCGACCTTCTACCAGGTTGGCGACAAAGTGCACGTGGTCGCGCTGGTTTCCGGTCTCACGCCGGGACGCGAGCACGGCTTTCACATCCACGACGCCGGCGACTGCAGCTCGGGCGACGGCATGAGCGCCAAGGGGCACTTCAATCCGCTCGGCAAGCCGCACGGGCACCCGGGCACGCCCGAGCGGCATGCCGGCGACATGCCCGCCCTCAAGGCCGACCCGTACGGCAACGCCGTGCTCGAGACGGATCTCGATATCATCACGGTGGCGCCGGGACCGACGAGCATCGTCGGGCGCGGGCTCATCGTGCACGCCGACCCGGACGACTACAGCACACAGCCCACCGGCAACGCCGGCGCGCGCCTCGCGTGCGCCGTCATCCAGCGCAGCTGATTACAGCAGGAGGAGGATTGGAAAGGGCGCCGCAAGGCGCCCTTTTCTTTGCAGGTCCTCCTCTAGAGCAGCAGCCGGGCGGCGAGGCCGAGCGCGGCGCACGCGGCGATCACCGGAATTACGCCGGCCTTGAAGCGGAACAGCGCGACAAACGCGGCCGCGCCGATGACGGCCGAAGCCCAGTCGAAGGGTGCGGAGCGCCCTTCGGGCCACAGCACGTGGTATGCGAAGAACACCGCGAGGTTGAGGATCACCCCCACCACGGCGGCCGTGATTCCGGTCAGCGGCCCGGTGAACCGCAGGTCGCCGTGCGTAGTCTCGATGAAGGGCGCGCCCATGAAGATGAAGATGAACGAGGGGAGGAAGGTGAAGAACGTCGCCACCAGGGCCCCGGCGACGCCGGCGCCAATGAAACCGACGAAAGCCACTACCATGATGAGCGGCCCGGGCGTCGTTTCGCCGAGCGCCAGCCCGTCGATCATCTGCGGCGCGGTGAGCCAGTGATATTGCTCCACCGCCGCCTGGACCACGTACGGCAGCACGGCGTAAGCACCGCCGAAAGTCACCAGCGCCGCCTTGGTGAAGAACCACCCCATCTGCGTGAGCGTCCCGTCCCAGCCATGGGCCGCCGCCAGCGCGCCAAGGACCAGGGCCCAGAGCGCCAGTCCGGCAAGCCCGAACGCCGAGAACTTCTTCCAGGAAAAGCGCGCGTGCTCGGGTGTCGGCGTGCCGTCGTCGATGAGCGCGGGCCCGTAGCCCGCTTTTTTCGCGGCGCCATGCCCGCCGCCGGCGCTGAATTTCCCGGGAGTGAAGTAGCCTGCAATCCCCGCCGCGATGACGATCGCCGGGAACGGCGCGTGAAACGCGAAAATGGCGATGAAGGCGGCCGCGGCGATCGCCCACAGCCACGCGTTCTTCAGGGCACGCGAGCCGATGCGGTGCGCTGCAGCGAGCACGATCGCCACCACCGCGGGCTTGATGCCGTAGAACACCCCGGCGACCAGCGGCACCTCGCCGTAGGCGAGGTAGATCCACGACAGCGCGATCATGATGAACACCGATGGCAGCACGAACAGCCCGCCGGCGACGACGCCGCCCCAGGTCCGGTGCATCAGCCAGCCGATGTAAGTGGCGAGCTGCTGCGCCTCGGGACCTGGCAGCAGCATGCAGTAGTTGAGCGCGTGCAGGAAGCGCCCCTCGGAGATCCACCTGCGGCGCTCGACCAGCTCCTGGTGCATGATCGCGATCTGCCCGGTCGGCCCGCCGAAGCTGATGAAGCCGAGCTTCAGCCAGAAGCGCAACGCCTCGCCAAAGCTCAGCGGTACGCTGCGGGGTTCCACGTATGCACCTCGGCCTTGCCTTGCTTGCACCAGGCGTAGAGCGCGTCGTAGACGATCATGCCGTGCTCCAGCATTTCATGATCGTCTTTATAGATGCGGGATAACCCGAGCGAGATCGCGGCAAGGCCGGGCGCCTGCGGCGCGAGATCGAGACGATTCGTATCTGCGCCGCGCACGATGATCGCGAGCTCGCGCAGCGCGGGGTCCTCCTGCAAGTGGAAGAATTTCAGGAAGGCGTCGAAGCTGCATTCCTCGCCGACGTGGGAGAACTCGACGTCGGGGATATCATAAGGCTCTGCATTTTTTTCCAATGCAATTCTTCTCACGTCGGACGTGGGGACATACAGAAACTCGGCGTCCGGATCGGTGAAGCGGCGGATCAGCCACGGGCAGGCGATGCGGTCGATCTTCGGGCGCTCTCGAGTGACCCAGCGCGAGGAAGAATTGATGGGCTTGTGAAAAAGCTCCCCGCCCGTTTCGCGCCAGGCTTCGATCCCGCCCTCGAGGTATTTCGCCCCAAGGCTTTTCGCCACAGCCTGGCTCAACTCTTGGCCGTGAACGCAGTAAACGACCACCGCTGCGGAAGAGGGAAGGGTCCTTGCCCATTCCCCGACACGTTCGGGATCTCTCCTGAGCGCGCCGCGGATGACATCGCTTGCTTCACGAAAACGCTCATTCCTGCGCACGTCGATGACGAGCGGAGGCTGGTCTGAACCGATGGCTTGCCGCAGCGCGGCGGGCCGGATGGCGTCCATAGCTCTCTCCTTAAGGATCAACGCCGCAGGGCCGGCAAGCAAGTGTGGCCGCCGCCTTCGATGGGCACTACCTGCACTGCGACGTGGTAGAGCCGTTCCAGCGTGTCCGCCCGGATCACCTCGCGCGGTGTCCCCAGCGCGAGAACCCGACCTTCGGCGAGCAGCAGGGCGCGCTGCGCGGCGAGGAAGGCGTGGTCGGGATCGTGAGTGGAAAACAGAATCGAGATGCCGCCGGCGGCGAGCGCCGCGATGCGCTCCAGCACGCGCACCTGGTTGCCGAAGTCGAGGCTGGCAGTGGGCTCGTCCATCACCAGCAGGCGCGGCTCCTGCGCGAGCGCGCGCGCCACCAGCGCGAGCTGGCGCTCGCCGGCGGAAATCTCGGTGACCGGCCGCTCGGCGAGCGGCGAGATTCCCAGCGACTCCAGCACGCGCGCCGCTACCTCTCGATCGTGGGCCCCCGGCACGGAAAAAGCGCCGAGGTGGGCGCTGCGGCCCATCAGCACCATGTCGCGCACGCTGTAGGCGAAGTAGGGCTGATGGGCTTGCGGAACATAGCCGGCGATCCGAGCGATTTCTCGTCGCGACAATGATTGAAGATCTTTGCCGTTGAAGTGAATCTTTCCCCCCTGCAGCGACAGAAGACCCAGTAAGGTGCGCAAAAGCGTGGTCTTGCCGCTGCCGTTCGGACCGAGGATGCACATCACTTCGCCGGCGTCCAGAGCGAAGCTCAGGTCGCGCCCGACGGTGCGCTGCGGGTAGCCGAAGGCGAGCGCGTCGACGGCCAGCATCACCAGCTGCGCCGCGACAGAGCGAACAGCCACAGGAACAGCGGCGTGCCGATCAGGGCGGTCACCACGCCCGGGGGCAGCTCCACCGCGGTAGCGGCGCGGCATACCGTGTCCACCGCGAGCAGGAACGCGGCGCCGAGCAGCATGGCGAGCGGCAGCAGCCTGCCGAAGCCCGGACCGACCAGGAGCCGCGCGGCGTGCGGCACCAGCAGCCCGATCCAGCCGATGATGCCGCTGATGGCGACGGCCGCCGCGGTCATCAAGGTCGCAGCGGCAATGACCAGCAAGCGCAGCCGGCCGGGGTCGGCGCCCAGCGCGCGCGCCTCGTCGTCGGGCAGCGTGAGCAGGTTGACGCGCCAGCGCAGGAGCGCGAGCGGAATCAGTCCCGCGACCGCGAGCGGCGCCGCAACCGCCAGCTCGCGCGGCGCCACGGAGGCTAGGCTGCCCAGCAGCCAGAACGTGATCGCAGGCAGCTGGCCCAGCGGATCGGCGAGCGTTTTGAGCAGCGAGACGACCGCGCCGAGCAGAGTGCCCACCACGACGCCGGTGAGGACGAGCGCGAGCAGAGGATCATGGCCGCGCAGCCGGCTGCCGATCCAGTAGACCAGCGCCACCGCCCCGAGCCCGCCGGCGAAGGCGAAAGCCTGGACCATCAGCACATTCATCGAAAAAATCATCGCCGCCACCGCGCCCAGCGCCGCGCCGCTCGACACGCCCAGGATGTCGGGTGACACCAGCGGGTTGCGCAGGATTCCCTGGTACACGGTTCCCGCGGCAGCGAGCGACGCGCCCACCATGACCGCCGCCAGCACGCGCGGAGCGCGGATCTCGAGCACCACCGTCTTGAGCATGGGGAGGTCGGAGAGCGAAAGCGGATAACGCCCGATCAGCAGGGCGAGCACGACGAGGGCGAGGAGCCCGGCGAGCGCGAGGGCGAGCGCGGCAGCGTAGCGGATGCGCTCGATGCTATCAAAAAAAAGGGCGGCGACGCCCAAGTACAATCCCGCTCATGATCAAGCGCATTGTTTTCACTCTTCTGACCCTGCTGTGCGCCGCCACCGCGCAGGCTCAAACCGTGCGGATGGCGACCACCACGAGCACCGCCAATACGGGGCTGCTCGACTACCTGCTGCCGAAGTTTCGCAGCCGAACCGGCATCACCGTGCAATACGTGGCGGTAGGCACCGGCGCCGCGCTGAAGATCGGCGAGCAGGGCGATGCCGACGTGGTGCTGGTCCACGATCGCGAGTCGGAGGACCAGTTCGTCGCCGCGGGCTTCGGCGTGAAAAGGCACGACGTGATGTACAACGACTTCGTCATCGTCGGCGCGCCGGCCGATCCGGCGCAGATCCGCGGCCTGAAAGACGCCGCCGCGGCGCTGAAGCGCATTCGCGCCGCCGGATCCGCCTTCGTGTCGCGCGGCGACCGCTCGGGCACCCACCTGCGGGAGCTGCAGCTCTGGCGCGCCGCCGGGGTCGAGCCGAAATGGGACGGCTATTATCTGTCGATCGGCCAGGGCATGGGGACGGCGCTGATCATGGCCTATGAAAAGCGCGGCTATACGCTCACCGACCGCGGCACCTATCTCGCCTACCTGAAGAAGACCGATCTGCAGATCATGGTCGAGGGCGACTCGCGCCTCAACAACCCCTACAGCGTGATCGCGGTCAATCCGTCGCGGCACCCGAGGATCAACCACGCCGGTGCAACCAGGTTCATCGACTGGCTGACCTCGGACGAAGGCCAGCGCGCGATCGCCGATTACAAGGTCGGCGGCGCGCAGCTGTTCTTTCCTTCGGCGAAATAGGGCGCATGGATCTCCTCGAGCCGACTCGGCAGGCCTTTGCCCTGCTTTTCAGCGGCGACCGCGAGCTGTGGGGCATCATCTGGCTTTCGCTCTGGGTATCGGTGGCTGCGCTGGCGCTGCTCGCGCCGCTTTGCGTGCCGCTTGGCTTCGTCGTCGCGCGCATCCATTTTCCAGGACGCCGCGCGCTCGTCGTCGCCATGCAGGGCTTTCTCTCCTTTCCCACGGTCGTGGTCGGGCTGGTTCTATACCTGGTCCTCTCGCGCCGCGGGCCGCTCGGCGCGTTCGAGCTTCTCTTCACGCCCGCGGCGATTCTCATCGGCTACATGGTGATCGCGCTGCCGATTCTCATGGTGTTCACGGTGGCGGCCGTGCAGGGCGCCGACTCGCGCATCTATGAGACGGCGCGCTGCCTGGGAGCGCGTCCGTTGCGCGCGATGGCGACCACGCTGTGGGAGGTGCGCTTCGCGGTCACGGCGGGGTTCGTCAACGCGTTCGGGCGCGTGGTGTCGGAAGTCGGCTGCGCGCTGCTCGTCGGCGGCAACATCGCCGGCCTGACGCGCAACATCCCCACCGCGATCGCGCTCGAGACCTCCAAGGGCGAGTTCGCGTACGGCATCGCGCTCGGCTTCGTGCTGATGGTCATCGCCGTCGGCGTCAACGTCGCGCTCGCCTGGCTGCAGGGGGAAGGCGGCCTGGAGTGAGCGCGCTCTTCAAGGCCGAGGGCATCGTCAAGCGCTTCGGCGAGCGCGTTCTGTTCGACGCCGCGTCGCTCGAGCTCGAGACCGGGAATGGCTATGTCCTCACCGGGCCCAATGGCAGCGGCAAGACGACCTTGCTGCGCGTGCTGGCGGGCCTGGACTTTGCGCAGGAAGGAAAACTTGCTTACCGGGCGCGCGAAACCGCCGCGGCGGGCCCCTACCCGGAACCGTGGCGCCGCGAGATCGTGTACGTGCATCAGCAGCCTTATCTTTTCAGGACGAGCCTCGCCGACAACGTGGAATATGGGCTCGCGCGCCGCGGCATGGCGCGCGAGCGCCGCGCCGCTCTGGCGGGCGAAGCCCTCGCCTGGGCCGGGCTCACCGCGCGCCACGGCGTGCCGCCGCACCGGCTTTCCGGCGGCGAGAAGCATAGAGCGGCGCTGGCGCGCGCCAAGGTGCTCAATCCGGTGCTTCTGCTGCTCGACGAGCCGACCGCCAACCTCGATGGCGAGGCGCGCGCGCAGGTGCTCGAGCTGGTGCGCGCGCTCATTACCGAGAGCCATACCGTTCTCATCGCGACGCACGATCCGGAGATCATTCGCCTAGCCATCCTCACGCGCCTGCGGGTCAGCGCGCAGCGCATCGAGGTAGCCGAGTAGCCGGTCGGGGAATGGTCCTAGAATCCGCCACCATGAAGATCTTCGGTTTTGCCGGCTGGTCGGGCAGCGGCAAGACCACCCTCATCGAGAAGCTGATCCCGCGCTTCGTGCAGCGCGGGCTGCGCGTGTCGCTGATCAAGCACGCGCACCACACGTTCGACGTCGACCAGCCGGGCAAGGACTCGTGGCGCCACCGCCACGCCGGCGCGGCCGAAGTCCTCGTCACCTCGTCGCGGCGCTGGGTGCTGATGCACGAGCTGCGCGGCGCGCACGAGCCGGCGTTCGAGCAGCAGCTCGAGCGCCTCTCGCCTTGCGACCTGCTCCTGGTGGAGGGGTTCAAGTTCGCCGCCATCCCGAAGCTCGAAGTCTGGCGCGCCGCCACCGGCGAGGCGCTGCTGCATCCGAACGATCCGCATATCGTCGCCGTCGCGAGCGACGAGCGCATCGAGACCAAGCTGCCGTGGCTGCAACTGGATGATCACCCGGGAGTCGAGAGCTTCATCCTCAAATACCTGAAACTGGCATGAACCAGGGCCTGCTCTCCGTTGACGATGCTCTTCAGCTGCTGCTGTCCAAGGCACGCGCGGTGGTCGACATCGAGGAAGTTCCAACCCTCGAGGCGACCAGCCGCGTCCTCGCGCGCGCGCAGCGCTCGACGATGGAGGTGCCGCCCATGGACAACAGCGCGATGGACGGCTACGCAGTGCGCACCCTGGACGGGGCGAGGCTGCGCGTCGCTCAAAAGATCATGGCGGGTTCCACTGGAAGACCCCTGGAGCCCGGCACGGCGGCGCGGATTTTCACGGGCGCGCCGATCCCGCCGGGCGCCGATGCGGTGGTGATGCAGGAGCACTGCGAGGTTCGCGGCGACGAAGTGCTGATCAAGAAAGCGCCCAAGGCGGGAGACTGGATCCGGCTCGCCGGCAGCGACGTGCGCAAAGGCGGCGAAATCCTGCCGGCAGGCAAGCGCCTGCTCCCCCAGGACACGGGACTGGCGGCCTCGGTCGGCATCAAGACCCTGCCCGTCTTTCGCAGAATCAGGCTGGGACTGTTCTTTACCGGCGATGAGCTGGTGATGCCGGGAGAGCCGCTCGCGCCGGGGCGCATCTACAACTCGAACCGCTTCACGCTGCGCGGGCTCGCCGAAGTGTTCGGCTGCGAGGTGCGCGACTACGGCATCGTTCCGGACAACCTCGACGCGACGCGCGAAGTCCTGAGGCGCGCAGCCCGGGAATGCGACCTCATCGTCACTTCGGGCGGCGTTTCGGTCGGAGATGCGGACTACGTCAAGCCCGCGGTCGAGGCGGAGGGGGCGCTGCTCATGTGGAAGATCGCCATGAAGCCGGGGCGGCCGCTCGCCTTCGGGTCGATCCAGCAGGCGTTTTTCATCGGCCTGCCCGGCAATCCCGTCTCCAGCTTCGTGACCTTCCTCCTCTTCGTGAGACCGTTTGTCCTCAGGACCCAGGGAGTTTCCGACGTCCTGCCGCGCGCGGTGGGGGCGCGCGCGGATTTTGCGTGGCCGCAGCCCGATGCCCGGCAGGAGTTCCTGCGCGTAAAATGGAATGCGCAGGGCGGGCTGGATCTCTATCCGACGCAGGATTCGGCGGTGCTCACCTCCACGGCGTGGGCCGACGGCCTGGTCGACAACCCGCCGCGTCGCGCGATCAGGAAGGGCGACATGGTTCGCTTCCTGCCTTACTCGGAGCTGTATCGGTGAAAGTGACGGTGCGTTTCTTTGCCAGCGTGAAGGAGCAGCTCGGCAGGGAGCTCGAGGAGATCGAGGTGCCGGCCGGGATCTCGACGGTGGGCGGCCTGCGCGCCCACTTGCGCGCCCGCGGCGGCCGCTGGGCGGAAGTCCTGGCCGAAACACGGCGCGTGAGCGCCGCGGTGAACCAGGACATGGTGAAGCCGGGCGCGGCGATCAGGCCCGGCGACGAAGTGGCGTTCTTCCCGCCGGTGACCGGAGGCTGAATGAAGATTCTCGTTCAACCAGGGAATTTTGACGCCGGCCTTGAAATAAAGGCGTTATCAAACAACCCCAGCATCGGCGCAGTGGCGAGCTTTGTCGGCGTGGTGCGCGAAGTGGCGATGACGCTCGAGCACTACCCGGGGATGACCGAAAATTCAATAAGGAAAATCGCCGAGGAAGCGCGTTCCCGCTGGCAGGTGATCGACTGCACGGTGATCCATCGCTACGGCGAGCTGCGGCCGAGCGACCAGATCGTGCTGGTCGCGGTGGCAAGCGCTCATCGCGGCGATGCCTTCGCCGCCTGCGAGTTCATCATGGATTACCTCAAGACGCGCGCCCCGTTCTGGAAAAAGGAGCACGCGGCCGAAGGGCCGCGCTGGGTCGAGGCGAAATCCTCGGACGACGACGCGGCCGAGCGCTGGCAGCTCAGGCAGGGCTTAACGCAGCCTTGAGCTCGGCAAGCTCGCTTTCGCCGAGCGTCTCCTTCTCGAGCAGCTTCTGCGCCCAGCGCTCCAGGGCAGCGCGCTCGCGCGTGAGGATCGCCCTGGCTTTCTCGTAGACGACGTCGACGATGTCGCGCACCGCGATGTCGATCTCGCGGGCAGTGGCCTCGCTGTACTCACGGCGCCCCTGCGGCATGGGGCCACCGAGGAAGGGCGGACGCTCCTCTTCGTACGCGATGTGGCCCAGGCCTTGCACCATGGCGTAGCGCATCACCATGCTGCGGGCGATCTCGGTGACCTTGGCGAGGTCGTTCGCCGCGCCGGTCGACTGGTGCCCGAAAATCACCTCCTCGGCCGCGCGCCCGCCGAGCAGCACCGCCATCTTGTTCTCGAGCTCGGTGCGGGTCATCAGGAAGCGGTCCTCGGTCGGCCGCTGGATCGTGTAGCCCAGGGCGCCGACGCCGCGCGGGATGATCGAGATCTTGTGGACCGGATCGGTGCCGGGAAGCGCCATGGCGACCATGGCATGGCCCATCTCGTGGTGCGCCACCACCCGGCGCTCGGTCTCGTTAAGCACGCGGTTCTTCTTCTCCAGGCCGGCCACCATGCGCTCGATCGCCTGGTTGAAGTCCTCGAGCGTCACGGCATCGGCGCCGCGGCGCGTGGCGAGCAGGGCCGCCTCGTTGATGAGGTTGGCGAGATCGGCGCCGGAGAAACCCGGCGTGAGCGCCGCGACCTTCTCCAGGTCCACGTCCGGCGCCAGGTGAATCTTCCTTGCGTGCACCTGCAGGATCTGCAGCCTGCCTTTCTTTTCAGGGCGGTCGACCAGCACCACGCGGTCGAAGCGCCCGGCGCGCAGCAGCGCCGGGTCGAGGATCTCCGGCCGGTTGGTCGCCGCGATCAGCACCAGGCCGGCGCTCGGGTCGAAGCCGTCCATTTCGACCAGCAGCTGGTTCAGGGTCTGCTCCTTCTCGTCGTGCCCGCCGAATCCGTAGGCGCCGCGCGCCCGGCCGAGCGCGTCGAGCTCGTCGATGAAGATGATCGCCGGCGCCTTCTGCCGCGCTTGCTCGAACAGGTCGCGGACTCTCGCGGCGCCCACGCCGACGAACATCTCGACGAATTCGGAGCCCGAGATCGAGAAAAACGGCACTGCCGCCTCGCCCGCGACCGCGCGCGCGAGGAGCGTCTTGCCGGTTCCGGGCGGGCCGACGAGCAGTACGCCTTTCGGCACGCGGGCGCCGAGGCGGCCGTACTTCTTCGGCTCCTTCAGGAACTCGACTACCTCCTGCAGCTCGGCCTTGGCCTCGTCGACGCCGGCCACGTCGGCGAAGCTCACCCCGGTCTTGTTCTCGACGTAGATCTTGGCGCGGCTCTTGCCGATGCTCATGAAGCCGCCGCCGAGCCCCTGCTGGCTCGCCATGCGCCGGGCGAGGAGGTACCACACGCCGAAGAAGATCAGCGCCGGCAGGATCCAGGAGAGCAGGTCGCGCAGCAAGGTGCTTTCGTAGACGCGGGTGTACTTGACGTCGTACTTCGACAGCCGCTCGGCGAGGTCCGGCGGCACCAGGTTGGCGACGGCAACCGTCTTGCCGCCTGCGGCGGATTTGAGCTTGCCGGTGATGCGCTGGTCGGAGATCACCACCTCGTCGATGCGGTGCTCGGCGAGCAGCTTCTCGAACTCGCTGTAGGGCACCACTTCCACGGTCTGCGCGCGCTGCCACCACTGCTGCAGCGCCAGCATGGCGATCAGCGCAAACAGCAGGTAGGCGAGGTTGAACTGGGCGCGTCGCTCCATGGCGCTATTCTGCTAGCAAAAACGCGCTTGAATGTGTCCCGGCAGCCCCCATCTCTGCTACAGCCGTAACAGGATAGCCTTAGGGATCAAGACGATGCGTTTTGAAAAGTTCACCACCAAGCTGCAGGAAGCCCTCGCCGAGGCGCAAAGCAATGCCCTGGGCCGGGACCACCAGTACATCGAGCCCCAGCACCTGCTGCTCGCTCTGCTCGACCAGGAGGACGGGGGCATCGCCGGGCTCATTCGCAAGGCGGGCGGAAATCCGAATGCTCTCAAGAAGGCGTTTTCCGACTCCATTGCGCGCCTGCCCAAGGTCGAAGGCACCCCCGGCGAGGTGATGGTCTCGCGAGAGCTCGC
>DATILQ010000182.1:0-53716 GCA_035476235.1 Burkholderiales bacterium | reverse complement strand
AGCCGCCGACTGATGGCCGCGCCGTGGTTCGGCTCGACCCCGGGCTGGCGTTCGGTACAGGCAGCCATCCCACTACGCGACTCGTGCTGCGCTTTCTCGAGCGGGAATTGCGGGGCGGCGAGGGCGTCCTCGACTACGGCTGCGGGTCGGGTATATTGGCAATCGCCGCAGCAAAGCTCGGCGCCGCGCGGGTCGACGCAGTCGATATCGATCCGCACGCGCTCGACGTCACCGCGGCGAACGCGCGCGCCAACCGCGCAGCGGTGCGTGCCTCGCGACCTGAAGCGCTGGCATCCAAACTCTACGACGTAGTGGTGTCCAACATCCTCGCCCAACCGCTCATTATGCTGGCGCCACTGCTCGCCGCGCGGACTGCGCCCGAGGGCCGCATTGCGCTCGCGGGCGTGCTCGAGGGGCAGGCGTTCGAGGTCGCCGCCCACTACACCACCTGGTTCGATCTCAGGACGTCTTTGATCGACGAAGGCTGGGGGCTCATAGAGGGCATTCGCAAATGAGCCTGACCACTCGGTGCCGGGTATGCGGAACCGCGTTTCGCGTCCAGCGCGCACAGCTCGCGGCGCGCGGCGGTAGAGTGCGCTGCGGGAAATGCGGCGAGGTGTTTAACGGCATTGCCGGCTTGGTGGAGGAGGGCGCCGAGCCTTTCATTCTCGAACCCTCGCCGCAGCTGGGACTCTTCGATCCTTCGCGCCGCCCGCCTGCGCCGCTGCTCAAAACAGGGAACGGCGCACCGCCAGCTTTCATGGCGGAAGAGGAACCGGTGGGCCGCAGGCTGGTCTGGAGCTTGCTCGTGCTGACCGCCGCAGTCGCGCTCGCCGGACAGACCGCCTACAGCTACCGCACCGAGATCGCTGCGCTCGTACCCGACGCCCGGGCGCCGCTCGATGCTGCGTGCCATCTTCTGCGCTGTCAGGTCCCCCTTCCGCGGCGCCCGGAGCTGATGAGCATCGAGTCGTCCGATTTGCAGGTCGAGCCGCGCCGCGACGGCGTGATCGTGCTGAACGCGGTGCTGCGCAACCGCGCCACGTTCGCGCAAGACTACCCCGCGCTCGAGTTGACGCTTACCGACGAAGCAGACCGGCCGGTTCTGCGCCGCGTTCTTGCACCGCGCGAATATCTTGAGCCGGCGCGCGGCGCGCCCGGCGCGCCGCAAGGCATCCCGGCAGGCGCCGAGGTGTCCCTGCGCATTTATTTTGATGCCGGCCGCAGACGCGCCACCGGATACCGCCTGTATCTGTTCTATCCATGAAAATCCTGGTCACGGGCTCGATCGCCTACGACACCATCATGGTATTTCCGGACCGCTTCCGGAATCATCTGCTCGCGGACCAGCTTCACATCCTTAACGTCTGCTTCCTCGCGCCGGAGATGCGACGGGAGTACGGCGGCACTGCGGGCAACATAGGCTACAATCTGCGCCTGCTCGGCGAAAGCCCGCTGATCATGGCCACGGTCGGCGAGGATATCCAGCCTTATCTCGATCGCTTCCATGCACTCGGCATCGCTGCCACGCTGCTCAAACGCGTCCCCGGGCAATTCACCGCGCAAGCTTTCATTACCACCGATCTCGACGACAACCAGATCACCGCCTTCCACCCTGGGGCGATGAACCATTCGCACGAAAACCATGTCGGGCGAGAGCTGCAGGCAGGCTTGGCAATCATCGCTCCGGACGGCAAGCTGGGCATGCAGCAGCACGCGCGCGAGTGCAACCAGCTCGGCATTCCGCTCCTGTTCGACCCCGGGCAGGGCCTGCCGATGTTCTCGGCCGAGGAGTTGGCAGAGTTCCTGCGCCTTGCTCACTACGTCGCGGTCAACGACTACGAGGGAAAGCTGCTCGAGGAGAAGACCGGCCGCAGCCTTGAGGACATCGCCCGGGGGGTAAAAGCACTGGTGATCACCCTTGGGGCAAAGGGGTCGGTGATCCTCGCCGCAGGTCAACGCCACGAAATCCCGTGCGTTGAAGCCGAGAGGGTTGCGGACCCGACTGGCTGCGGCGATGCCTACCGGGCCGGTCTGCTTTACGGCGTCGCTCGCGGCTGGGACTGGCCGACGACCGGTAAACTAAGCGCCGTGATGGGCGCGATCAAGATCGCGCAACGCGGCGCACAGAATCACGCGGCGACGCGTGAAGAAATCGAGACCCGGTTCCGCCGCGCCTTCGGCTATTCACCGTGGAAAGGATAAGCCATGAAAACGACGTTCCTGCTCACCGCACTCGCGGCGGCGCTCGCCGGTTGTGCCACCCATGAATCGGCAAATGTCTACGACAAGCATGAAGCCGGGCGAGAGCAAGTGGTGCGTTTCGCCACCGTGGAATCGGTGCGCAAGGTGACCATCCAGGGTAGCCAGTCCGGTCTGGGCGGGGCGGCGGGCGGCGTTGTGGGCGGCGTCGCGGGCAGCGGGGTCGGACACGGCAAGGAATCGACGGTTGCGGCGGTCCTGGGTGGAGTGGCCGGCGGCGTGGTGGGAAATACGATCGAGGAGAAGGTGACCAGCAAGAATGCCCTCGAAATCACCGTCCGCCTGGACAGCGGCGAGTTGCGCGCCATCGTCCAGGAAGCCGACGAGGCCTTTACTCCGGGTCAGCGCGTGCGGCTGCTTACCTCCGGCGGCGTGACCCGGGTCACACCCTAGCGCAGCGTCTGGCGAATTTTCGCCGCGTACTCCTCGAGCTTCTCGCGCGGCGGATTCTTCACCGGCCAGGTGAGATTCATGCCGTCGTTCTCGTGCCGCGGAACCAGGTGCACGTGGAAGTGGAACACCGTTTGCCCCGCGGCTTTGCCGTTCGCCTGGTAAACCGACAGCCCTTGCGGCGCAAAGGCGTCGCGAATGGCGCGCGCCACCCGCGCGACGGTTCGAAATACCGCCGCCGCCTGTGCATCCTGCAGCCCAAACAGGTTGTCGGCGTGGGATTTGAGCGCGACCAGCACGTGTCCGGGGTTCACCTGGCCGATGTCCATGAAAGCCAGCGTGTCGGCATCTTCCTCCACCACGGTCGCAGGGATCTGCCTCGCCACGATCCTGCAAAAAACGCAATCGCTCATCCTTCTCCTCCCGCGGACTGATAGCCGAGGCATGGTACCTGATAGAGCGCTCGATCCTCCAGCCGCAGCGAGGTCAGCCGCCCGCCCCACACGCAGCCGCTGTCGAGCGCCGCAAGGCGTTCGGTGATTTTTAGGCCGAGCGCCGACCAGTGCCCGCACACGATCGCTTCCTTGTCCTTCCTCAGCTCGTACCACGCCACATAGCCAGGCGGAGGCGTCCTGCCATTGGCGCGAAAATCCATTTTCCCTTGCGGCGTGCAGAACCTCAGCCGGGTCATGGCGTTCACGATCACGCGCAGCCGATCCCAGCCATTCAACGAATCGCTCCATTCGTCCGGCTTGCTGCCGTACATATTCTTTAGGAAATCCTTGTAGTCGGTACCCGCCAGCGCCGCCTCCGCCTCCCGCGCGAGTTGCCAGGCTTTTGCGATTGTCCATTGCGGGAGCAGACCGGCATGGACCATGGCGTAGCTACCCTCCACGTGCATCAGCGGCCGCGTGCGCAACCAATCCACCAGTTCTTTTCGATCCGGTGAGTTCAACACGTCTTCGAACGTGTCATCCTTGCGCGACCGCTCAAAGCCTTCATGCTGCGTCACCAAATGGAGATCGTGGTTGCCTAGCACCGTGATCGCGCGCTCGCCGAGTTCGCGCACGAAGCGCAGCACGTCGAGCGATTTGGGGCCGCGATTGACCAGGTCGCCTACAAACCATAGCCGGTCGCGCGCAGAATCGAATCCCACGCGGTCGAGCAGCTCCCGCAACTCGTCAGAGCACCCCTGGACATCGCCAATCGCATAGGTCGCCATACCACTCTAGAAGCTCGCGTCGAGACGTCGATACTGTATCGCTTCCGCGATGTGCTCGGCGGTGATGGCGGTGCTGGCTGCAAGGTCCGCAATGGTGCGAGCGACACGTAGCACACGGTGATACGCGCGCGCCGAGAGCAGGAGGCGGGCGAGCGCATGCCGCAGAAGCTGATCGCCGTCCCGGTTGGTCGCGCAATGACGGTCTATCTCACGCGTGCCTAGAAGCGCATTGGGTTTGTGCTGGCGCGCAAGCTGCGTCTCGTGCGCCTGCGCCACCCGGCCGCGAATAGCGCTCGATGCTTCGCCGGGCACTGGCGCCACCAGTTCGGCTTCGCGCGGCGCCGGTACTTCCAGCTTGATGTCAATGCGATCGGCAAGCGGCCCCGACACGCGACCGCGATAACGGGCAATGCGTTCGGGAGTGCAGCGGCAGCGGCTGGTGCGGTCGCCACAATGCCCGCAAGGGCAGGGGTTCATCGCCGCAACGAGCTGAAAACGCGCCGGGAACTGCGCCTGGCGCGCGGCGCGCGCGATCGAGACGCGGCCCGATTCGAGCGGCTCGCGCAGCGCTTCCAGAACATCGCGGTCGAATTCCGGCAGCTCATCCAGGAACAGGACGCCGTGGTGCGCCAGGGAGATCTCGCCGGGGCGCGGCAGGTTGCCGCCGCCGACCAGCGCCGCCGCCGAGGCGCTGTGATGCGGTGCGCGAAAGGGCCGCTCCCCCCAATTCACCACTTCGAAGCCCTTGCTCGATACCGAGTGGATCGCCGCGACTTCGAGCGCCTCGGCCTCCGATAACGGCGGCAGGATGCCGGGGAACCGCGCCGCAAGCATCGATTTGCCGGTCCCCGGCGGACCGACCATCAGCACGCTGTGCCCGCCGGCGGCCGCGACCTCCAGCGCGCGCTTGACCTGCTGCTGACCCTTAACGTCGGCGAAGTCGGCGTAGGCGGGCGGCGTGGCGCGCGCAGGCTCGGCGTATACGGCAAGCGGCGCTTCGCTTGCCAGATGGGCCACCACCTCGAGAAGCGTCCGCGCCGGCAGAATGCGTGCGCCGTCGGCAAGCGCGGCCTGGGGGGCGTTCCCCTCCGGCAGCACGAAGGCGCGACCCGCGCCGCGCGCGGACAGCGCCATCGCGAGAGCGCCGCGCACGGCGCGCAGCTCCCCGGTGAGGGAAAGTTCACCGGCAAATTCGTGGCCGGCCAGCGCATCGACGGCCAGCTGCCCGCTGGCCGCGAGGATGCCAAGCGCGATGGGCAGGTCAAACCGGCTCGAGTCCTTCGGCAGCTCCGCTGGCGCCAGATTCACCGTGATGCGACGCGCCGGGAATTCGAAATGCGCATGGTTGAGCGCTGCTCGCACGCGGTCGCGGGCTTCGCGAACTTCGGCGTCAGGCAGACCGACGATATGGAACGCAGGCAGCCCCGGCCCGAGGTGCACCTCCACGGTCACCTCGGGCGCGTCGATACCCGCGAGCGCGCGGCTCGCTACCGTGGCGACGGTCATGTGAGTTCCCCGCGTGAGCAACGCGGTGCACTGGGACGCGGTTTACCGGGGACGCTAGCTCTGTCCGCGAGATTCGAGCTCGGCGAGGCGCCGCTCGAGCTCGGCGAGTTTCGCCTGCGCGCGCTCGAGGAGCTTTTTCTGAACCTCGAAATCCTCCCGCAGCACCAGATCGAGCCGATCGAGCCATGCCGCGAGCAGCGCCCGCAAATTGCGCTCGACGTCCTGCGCCGGCGAATTGCGGAACGCTTCGCCGATCCGCTCGTTCAACTCCTTGAACAGCCCCTTGTCGATCATGTCGGGAAAGTATCACCGCCCTCCGCACCAATATCGGGCGATGAAGGCTTTATCGTGCACCGCCTTTGGGCACTGCCCTGATGACGATTCGCCGGCAGAGAGCCAGGTCTTTGAAAAAGAGCAGAAAAAGCCCTGGCACAGGAGATGCTAAGTGTCCGGGAGCATTTCTATCTACTAACACTCGGAAGGGGGTTCTCGATGCGCAAGTCCATTCTTTCACTGTCAGTCGCCGCCGTTTTACTAGCGCCAGGCCTCGCTGCCGCCCAAGCGGCCGCGCCGTCTCCGCTGACCGGAAACGTGACACTCATTACAGACTACCGGTTCCGCGGCATTTCCCAAACGCTCGGCAAGCCTGCTTTCCAAGGCGGCTTCGACTACGCCCACGCGAGCGGCTTCTACCTCGGCAACTGGAACTCCAATGTATCGGAGGCCGCTGGTTACCCAGGCGGCAACCTGGAAATGGATTTCTATGGTGGCTATAAACGCGCGTTCGGCGATTACGGCCTGGACGTGGGATTGCTTGAATACTACTACCCGGGCTCCAAAGCCTCCGGCTCTGCCGGCGTCCCGACTGGATTGATCAACCCCCACTCCCCCGGAAGCACCAACAGCGGCAACGTACACAACACCGAGTTTTACCTCGCCGGCAGCTGGAAATGGATCACGGTTAAGTGGTCTCATTCCCTCACCGATTACTTTATGGTTCCGGACACCAAGGGATCGAATTATCTGGACCTTTCCGCGGCCTACGACATGGGCAACGGCTGGGGCGTGAATGGACACGTGGGCCACCTGAGCGCGCATAACTTCAGCGAACTCGGCTATACCGACTACAAGCTCGGCGTTACCAAGGACCTTAGTGGCTGGGTGTTAGGGGCAACGCTCGTCAGCACAAATGCAAAGCACGACTGCGCTGCGGGCGATCCTTACTGCTTCGCCAAGCCTACCGGGGGGACGTACGACGCCGGTAAAAGCACGGTCCTCCTCTCTGTCAGCAAGACGTTCTGATAACGCTTTGGGCCCGGCAGGCACTGCCCGCCGGCTCCGGGAGAACAGGATGAAATTCGTTACCGCAATCATCAAGCCGTTCAAGCTCGACGAGGTGCGCGAGGCGCTGTCGACGATCGGCGTGCAGGGGATCACCGTGACCGAGGTCAAGGGCTTCGGCCGGCAAAAGGGGCACACCGAGCTTTACCGCGGCGCGGAGTACGTCGTCGATTTCCTGCCCAAGGTGAAGATCGAAGCCGCGATCAAGAACGAAATGCTCGAGCAGGTGATCGAGGCGATCGAGAAGTCGGCCAACACCGGGAAGATCGGCGACGGCAAGATCTTCGTCTTCGATCTTGAAAAAGTCATCCGCATCCGCACCGGCGAGACCGATGCGGCGGCGCTCTAGGGGAGAAACGACATGAAGAATTTGCTAGCACGCTTGGCGCTGCTCGGAGCGGTCGCCGCATTTATCGCTGTGGCGAGCTCCGCGTTCGCGCAGGACAAACCGCCCGCTCCGGGCGCTGAAGCAACGCCTGCCGCAGCAGCACCTGCAGCGTCCGCGGCTGCGCCGGCTGCCGCGCCGAAATGCGGCGACAAGGGGTTCGACTGCAACAAAGGCGATGTTGCCTGGATGCTGACCTCGACGGCGTTCGTGCTGCTGATGACGGTACCGGGTCTCGCGCTGTTCTACGCAGGGATGGCTCGCACGAAAAACGCACTGTCGACGGCGATGCAAAGCTTTTCCATCTTCTGCATCGTCGCCGTGCTCTGGGTCGTCTACGGCTACAGCGTTGCGTTCACGGCCGGCAGCAATCCGTTCTGGGGCTCGTTGGACAAGCTGTTCATGCTCGGCGAAGACCCGGCCACCGCAGTTGCCGCCACCTTCAGCAAGGGACAATACCTGCCGGATTTCGTGTACTGCATGTTCCAGCTGACCTTCGCCGCGATTACAGTCGCGTTGATCACCGGGGGTCCCGCGGAGCGCTTCAAGTTCTCGGCGCTGATCCTCTTCAGCATCTTGTGGTTCACCTTCGCATACCTGCCTGTCGCGCATATGGTGTGGTATTGGGATGGCCCGGATGCTTATACGACCGCGAAAGCGGCGGACGTGGCGAACAGCCATGCCGGGTTCATTTTCCAGAAGGGCGCGCTCGACTTCGCCGGTGGCACCGTAGTGCACGTCAACTCCGGTATCGCGGCGCTGGTCTGTGTGCTGATGCTCGGCAAGCGTAACGGCTATGGCAAGGTGCCGATGCCTCCGCACAGCGTCATGATGACCGCGATCGGCACCGGCATGCTATGGATGGGCTGGTTCGGCTTCAACGCGGGCTCGGCCCTGGAAGCCAGCGGCGGCGCCGGAATTGCGTTCTTCAATACGTTGTTCGGCACCGCCACGGCCGGTATTGCCTGGACGCTCACCGAGTGGATAGCCAAGGGTAAGCCGAGCCTCCTGGGCATCTGCTCCGGGATCGTGGCCGGCCTGGTGGCAATCACGCCAGCGGCCGGCTATGTCGGACCGGTGGGGGCGTTTGTTACCTGCGCCGTTGCCGGCGTGCTCTGCTTCTTCGCCGTGACGAAGGTCAAGGCATGGCTGGGCTACGACGACTCGCTCGATACCTTCGGCGTGCACTGCATCGGCGGGATTATCGGCTCCCTGGGCACCGGCACGTTCGTTAATCCGAAGTTCGGCGGCACCGGCGTCTACGACTACGTCGCCAACAAGGTGGGTGACTTTGACGCCATGGCGCAAATCATCTCGCAGCTGTGGGACATCGGCATCACGTTGGTCTGGTCGGGAGGCGTCGCCTTCGTGATCCTGCTGATCCTGAAGTTCACGATCGGCATCCGCGCCAGCGATGAAGCACAGGAAGAGGGCCTTGACCTCGGCGATCACGGCGAAAAGGCCTACAACTACTAAGTTCGGAGCCAAGAAGAGACTACCGCATGTAAGCAGTCACTCGCATCAAGTAGAAGGGCGCTTCGGCGCCCTTCTTCCTTTTATGCGGAAAGTTTCTCCAGCAGGACGAGAAGCTGGGCCCTTTCGCCGGCGTTGAGCCGAGCGGCAACGCGGCGCTCGTGAAACTCGATGCGGCGCTTGAGCCTGGCCAGCAGGGTGCGCCCCGAACGGGTGAGCCATAGCCCGTTGGTGCGCCGGTCCTCGCCCCGCCGGCGCTCGATCAGGCCCCGCTCCTCGAGCGTATCCACCACGCCAACCATCGTGGAGCGATCCAGACCAACCGCATGGGCGAGGCGGCTCTGGGTTACGCCGGGGTTGGCGTCGATCAGCAGCAGCATCCCGGTGCGACCCGGGGACAAGTCTGACACGCTGTGGGCGAAATCCCGGAACACCGCCTGCTGCGCGAGCCGCAGCCGGTAGCCGAGCAGCCCCGGCAGCATGCCGGGCTTGAGCCCGCCGCGATCCGAAGTCATTTTGTTTGGACCCCAAACGATTTGATACCATCGTAGTCGCCCGCTGCGCGCCATGCAAATCACTCTCGAAGGCCACGACCAGCCGGTCCCGGTGCGCGCCGGAGACACGATGCTCGAAGCGCTGCTGCGCGCGGGCGTCGCCTTCCCGTTCTCGTGCCAGGCCGGCAACTGCGGCACCTGCAAGTGCGAGCTGGTCTCGGGCGATATCCTCGAGCTCGAGCACTCGGAGCACGCGCTCGCGCCCGAGCAGCGCGCGAAGGGCATCATCCTCGCCTGCCGCACCCAGGTCTGGGACGATGCCGTGATTCGCCGCATCGATGCCGAGGACCTGGTGATGCACCCCTCGCGCGTCATGCGCTGCCGGGTCCTCGAGCTCGAGGCGCTCACTCGCGACATTCGAGGCGTGCACCTGGCGATCGAGGCGGGCGGACCATTGACTTTCTCTGCAGGACAGTACGCGCAACTCGAGTTCGCCCCGGGCCTGTCACGCCATTATTCGATGGCCAACACGCCGGACGAGGCGGAGCTCGTGTTCCACGTCCGCCACATGCCGGGTGGGCGCACCAGCCGCTACGTCGCCGAACAGCTGAAGATCGGCGACAGGGTCAAGGTGTCCGCGCCGTTGGGGATTGCGTACCTGCGCCAGCAGCACGCGGGGCCGGTGCTGCTGATTGCCGGCGGCTCGGGACTGGCGCCGATCCAGTCGATCGCCTCGACGCTCCTTGGTGGAGGATGCGAGCAGCCGGTAGCTCTTTACTTCGGCGTGCGCAGCGAACGCGACCTGTACCACGAAGCACTGCTAAAGAGTCTGGCCGCACGCCATTCCAATTTCAAGTATCACATCGTCCTGTCCGAACAAAACGGCGACGGTGGCCGGCGCTATGGCCTGGTGCATGAAGCAGTCGACGCAGACCTGATCAGCACCGAAAACCTCATGGCGTACCTGGCCGGCCCGCCGGTGATGGTCGAAGCAGCGACGGCGCTGCTTGGCACGCGCGGGCTCGCCCCGCGCCAGATCCACGCCGACGCCTTCTACAACCAGCTCTGAGCATGGACCTGAAGAACCGCGTTGCGATCGTCACCGGCGGCGCGCGCGGGATTGGCCTCGCCATCGTCGAAGACTTGCGCAGCCACGGCGCGGATGTCGTCATCGTCGATGCCGGCGTGTCGATTTCCGGCGAACCGCTCGAGCCGGGCTTCGCCGAGCAGGTAGCGGCGCGCATGGAGGGCACGGCGGCCGTCTGCGGCGATATCGCGCAATCCGAAACCGCGCAGCAAGCGGTGCGTCTCGCCCAGGAGCGCTTCGGCGGCGTCGACATCGTGGTCAACAACGCCGCGATCATTCGCGATGCCTTCATCTTCAAGGCTGAACCGGCGGCCTGGGACGTAGTGCTGCGGACCAACCTCACCGGCGCCTATCGGCTGCTCGCTGCCGCCAGTCCGGTGATGCGCGAGCAGGCGAAGGCCGGCCGCGCCCCTGGCTCCATCGTGAACATCGTGTCCACCGCCGGTTTCTACGGCAACTTCGGGCAGGCAGCGTACGCAGCGGCAAAGGCAGGCCTGATGGGCCTCACGCGGGTCGTCGCGCACGACCTCGCGCGCTCGCGCATCCGCTGCAATGCGGTCGCCCCGTTTGCCGCGACCCGGGTCACCAACAGCATCAAGCCGGCGAACGACGCCCAGGCCGCCTACCAGGAGAAAGCACTCAAGGTCCCCGCGTTTTACGTTGCGCGGCTGGTGAGCTTCCTTGCGAGCGATGCGGCGTCCCACATCAGCGGCCAATTATTCGGCGCGCGCGGCCGGGAACTGTTCGTGTTCTCGCAGCCGCGCCCGGCGCAGCGGCTGCTCCAGCCTCGCGGCGGATTCGAGCTCGCCGCGTTCGGCGCCGCCGCCAAGGCGCTCGAGCCGGGCTTCGCCGACCTAGTCACCGATCTGGAGGCGTTCTCCGGCGACCCCATCTTGTGAGGAGCAAAACGTGTCCAAGTACCCCGAGGTAAAAACTGCCGACGACTTCCATCACCAGCCGGTCGAATACCAGGAGGCCGTGAGGAAAATCATCCGCAGCCACGCGCTCAACGAGCTGTACGGCGCGCAGGTATTCGACGAGCCGGCGATCGCGCTCGCGCCGACCCCTTACGCGAAATGGCTCACCTGCCGCGTCGCCATGGAAGAGTACCACCATCACGTGCGCTTCAAGGAGCTCGCCGACCAGATCGGCGTCAGCGCCGATGAAATGCAGCCCGACAGGAAACGGCCCCTCAACATCTTCGAATTCCCGCTGCAAACGTGGGAGGAATTCTGCGCCATCAAGATGCTCGGCGACCTCGCCGAGATCCTGCAGGTGGAGGACCTGCTGCACTGCTCCTATTTGCCGCTGCGCAACGTGGCGCGCATTACCATGCCGGAGGAACGCTTTCACGCCCAGTTCGGCTTGGACTTCTGCGGCGACCTGTGCGAGACGCGCGAAGGCAAAGCGCGCGTGCAGGATGCAGTGAACCGGTTTTACCCGGGCGCGCCGCGCTTCTTCGGCTCCAGCGGCTCGAAGAACAACGCCATCTTCCGCAAGTACGGCATCAAGATGCGCAAGAACGAGGAGATGCGGGACGATTACATGGCACGCGCCAAGGACGCGGTAGACAAGCTCGGTCTCAGGCTGCCCGAAGTGCCGCTCGCCGCTTGAACGCCACCGAACTGCTGCTCGGCGACGAGCCCCTGGCGCGCCATGGCGCGCGGATTGCGCTGCTCAGCGGCGAGGAGCAGGTTACCTACGCGGAGCTGGCCGCCCGCATGAAGCGCACCGCGGGCGCGCTTGCCTCGTTCGGCGTCGGTGCCGGCGATCGCGTGCTCCTTCTCATGCGCGACACGGCGGAATTCGCCGCGACCTGGCTCGGTGCGGTGCGCATCGGCGCCGTGGCGATCGCGCTCAACAACAGGCTCTCCGAGGCTGAATGCCGACATGTCCTGCACGACAGCTCGGCACGGCTCGTGATCGTCGAGGACTTGTTCGCTGACGCGCGCCCGCAGCTCGCTGCGGAACTTGCTCGCGACGGTCGCCTTGCTTTGAGCTGGCGCGAGCGCTGTGGCGAATCAAAGGAAGCGCGCGTGTTCGATGCGTTGCCCGACACGCCCGCATTCGGCTTATACACATCGGGCACGACGGGCCACCCCAAAGGCATCCTGCATTCGCACAGGGGTTTCCTTTCGCTTGGCCAGGCCTTCCGCGAGATCGGCATCGGCGCCGGTGACCGCGTCTTCACTACCTCGAAGCTGTTTTTCGCCTATGGCCTGGAGCACGCCCTGCTCGGCACGCTGGCGCTCGGCGCGACCTCGATTCTGTTTGCCGACTGGCCCGATACCGAAGCCGTGATCGACGTCGTCGGGCGACACCGGCCGGCCGCCCTGTTCAGCGTGCCGACCGTCTACCGGCGCCTTCTCGGCGAGCCCAGCGTGCGCCTTGCCGCCTTTCGCTCGGTGCGCCGCTTCGTCGCCGGTGGCGAGCGGCTTTCGTCGCAGCTCGTCGAGCACTGGAAGCAGGCAGTTGGCGGCGAACTGCTCAACCTCTACGGCATGTCCGAGACATTCTGTGCCTGCATGATGACGCCGCCCGGGACCTCGGACGGCACGCGCACCGGCAGGCCACTCGCCGGAGTCGAGGTCCGCCTCGATCGGCAGGGCGTGCTCTGGGTGAAGCATCCGGCGCAGGCGAGCGGCTACGCCAATCCGTCCGACCAGACGCAAGAGCAGTTTCGCGACGGATGGTTCTGCTCGCGGGACGTCTTCGTAAAGGACGCCGACGGCTTTTTCGCACACCAGGGCCGCTCCGACGAGCTGGTCAAGATTGCTGGGCAGTGGGTGCAGCCAGGAGAGCTCGAGGCCGCGGCAGCGCTCGAACCGGCGATCGCAGAGGCCGCCTGCGTCCTGGTGCCCGATGCGGATGGTCTCGATCGCCTCGCGCTGTTCGTGACCGCGCGCGGCGATGCCGCAGAGGCGCTGCGGGCCGCCGCCCAGGCCTGCGAGCTGCGACTGCCGCGGCACAAACGTCCGCGATGGGTCCGCGCCGTGGCCGAGCTGCCGCGCACGGCGACCGGCAAGGTGCAGCGCTTCAAGCTGCGCGAAATCCTGCAGCGCGAGCTGGCGCGCAAGGACTAGAATTCCGCTTTTTCGAGGGTTTGCATGGGTTACGCAATCTCTTTATGGGCCCCGCCGGCACTGCCGATCGCGGGATCCTCGGAGTCCTTTCCGGTGCGCCGCATCTTCTGCGTCGGGCGCAACTACACCGAGCACCAGAAGGAAATGGGCGGTGACGGCCGCGAGCAGCCGTTCTTCTTTCTGAAAAGCGCGCACTCCCTCGTTCCGGGAGGAGGCGTCGTGCATTACCCGGCGAAGACGTCCAACTACCATTACGAGACGGAGATGGTGGTGGCGATCGCCAAGGGTGGGCGCCGCATCGACGCGAGGAAGGCCAACGATCATGTCTTCGGCTACGCGGTCGGCCTCGACATGACGCGCCGCGACCTGCAGCAGTGGGGGAAGGACCACGGGCGCCCCTGGGATTTCGGCAAGAACTTCGACGAAGCGGCACCCTGCAGCGCGCTCGCGACGGCGAAGAAAATCGGTCATCCAGCCAAAGGCGCCCTCTGGCTCAGCGTGAACGGCAAGCAGCGCCAGCGCACCGATCTCGCGGAAATGATCTGGTCGGTGCCTGAGCAGATCGCCTACCTGTCTGAGTTCTACACCCTCGAGCCTGGCGACCTCATCTACTCGGGGACGCCGGCGGGCGTAGGTCCTGTGAAGCCGGGCGATGAGCTGCACGCAGGCATCGATGCCGTCGGCGAATTGAAAGTGACAATCGCGCCCACCTTGTGAAGCTGTACACGTTCTTCCGCAGCTCGGCCGCATTCCGCGTGCGCATCGCGCTCAATCTGAAGGGGCTGGCCTACGAGGCGCAACCGGTGAGCTTGCCGAAGGGTGATCACCGCAAGCCCGATTACGCTCGCGTGAATCCCCAAGCGCTGGTGCCGATGCTCGAACTCGATGATGGCACGCGCCTCAACCAATCCCTCGCGATCATCGAGTTTCTCGACGAGAAGTATCCCCAGCCGCCGTTGGTGCCGAAGGACGCGCTCGGGCGGGCCCGCGTCCGCTCGCTCGCGCTGCTCATCGCCTGCGAGATTCACCCTCTCAACAACCTGCGGACGCTCAATTACCTGCGAAAAGACCTCGGGCTGCTGGAAGAGCAGGTGCATGCCTGGTACCGCCACTGGATCGCTGAGGGTCTCGCGAAGCTGGAAGCCGAACTGGCGCAGCCCCCCGGCACGGGCAGGTTCTGCCATGGCGATGCTCCCACCATGGCGGACTGCTGCCTGGTGCCGCAGATCTTCAACGCCAAACGCTACAAGTCCGACCTGGCGCCTTATCCTATCGCGATGAGCGTGTTCGAACAGTGCATGAAGCTGGAGGCTTTCGACCGCGCTCAGCCTTCCAAGCAACCCGACGCCAATGAATAAGAGAGCCGCCGCTAAGCGCGGCGAGTTGCCGCGCTACCGCAGTTATCATCCAGGTACCCAGCCGGAGTACAACTACCCGCCGTACGCCTCGACGCAGAAGCGCTGCCCGACGCAACCGCTCGTCGTGGCGCCGCAAACGCTGTCCGAGCTGACCGGCCCGGTCTTCGGCTACGGCGACATCAAGCCCACCGACAATGATCTCACCCGCCAGCACCGCGGCGAGCCGATCGGCGAGCGCATTGTCGTGAGCGGGCGCGTGCTCGACGAGAACGGCAAGGCGGTGCCGCACAGCCTGGTCGAGGTCTGGCAGGCGAACTCTTCCGGACGCTATCCGCACCGCACCGACCAGCACGATGCACCGCTCGATCCGAACTTCTCCGGCGCCGGGCGCACCGTGACCGACGCCGAAGGCCGCTACCGCTTCGTCAGCATTCGGCCGGGCGAGTATCCCTGGCGCAATCACTACAACGCCTGGCGTCCGGCGCACATCCATTTCTCGCTGTTTGGCCCGGCGTTCCTCACGCGCATGGTCACGCAGATGTATTTTCCCGGGGACCCGCTGCTCGAGTTCGACCCGATGTACAACTCGATCGCCGACCAGAAAGCGCGCATTCGCCTGATCTCGGTGTTCGACTGGGAGAACACCGTTCCGGAATGGGCGCTCGCCTACAGCTTCGACATCGTCCTGCGCGGCCGTGACGCTACGCCGATGGAGCCATGAGCCTATACGCGAGCGGCAACCAGACGGTCGGGCCGTATCTGCACATCGGGCTCGACTGGCTCACCACGCGCGACATCGCCGCGCGCGGCGCCAAGGGCGAGCGGGTGGCGATCGAGGGGCGGCTGCTCGATGGCGAGGGCGTCGGTGTGAGCGACGGCCTGGTCGAGATCTGGCAGGCGAATTCGCACGGCAAGTACGCGCATCCCGAGGACCAGCAGAAAAAGAAGCTGGAACGCGGATTCAGGGGCTTCGGCCGCATCCCCACCGACGACCAGGGTGCATTTCGCTTCACTACCATCAAACCGGGCCGCGTGCCCGGGCCGGGCGCCACGTCGCAGGCGCCGCACCTCGTGGTGGCGGTCTTCATGCGCGGGATGCTCAAGCACCTCGCGACACGGATCTATTTTCCCGACGAGCAGAGCAACGCCGAGGACCCGCTTCTCAAGCTCGTTCCGCCGGCGCGCCGCGCCACGCTGATCGCGAAGCGCAAGGCCGAGGGCGCGCTCGAGTGGAACATCATCCTGCAGGGGAAGAACGAGACGGTGTTTTTCGATTTCTGAGGGTTGCGCTACTTAGCCCGGAACAGCGCCTTTAGCGCCTGCGGGATTGTTTCTCCCTTCATCGGCGTGCCCGGGCCGCACGCGAAGCGGCCCCATACCCGCGTTTCCGTGCCTTTGGCGAGCGCGGTGCCATCGGCGCGCACGATGTCGTGCGCGACCACGAACGACTTGCCGCCAAAGCGCGCAATGCGCGAGCGCACCTCGCAGCGGTCGCCGTGCTCGGCCGGCGCGAGGAACTGGCATTCCGCCGACACCAGCGGCATGGCGAGGTGCTCCGCGCGCATGCGCTTCGCGCCGTAACCGGCGGATTCCATGAAAGCCCAAGTGGCGGCATCCATCCAGCGGAAATACGTGGGGTAGAAGATGATCCCGGCCGGGTCGCAGTCCCCCCAGTGCACCTGGCAGGGAAAGCGCCCGACGATCGATTCGAATTGCTCCTGGCTCATTGGGGGAATGTTATACTGCCGGCACGCGCCGATTTGATGTTCAGCTTGCGGGCGCGCTACAAATGCCGCTAAAGAGACGCGCCGCATCCGAGATCGGGCCCGTTTCTGCGAAAGCTGAACGGGCCTTTCGCTTTTCAGGAGCCGCATGAGCGTTGCGCCGCACGCTGCCAGGCTGCAAGCCCTGCTCGCCGAGCGCATCCTTCTGCTCGACGGCGCGATGGGCACCATGATCCAGCGCGCCCGGCTCGCGGAAGAGGACTATCGCGGCCAGCGCTTTCGCGACTGGGGTCGCGAGCTCAAAGGCAATAACGACCTGCTGTCGCTGACCCAGCCGGCGCTGGTGCGCGACATCCACGCGCAGTACCTGCAGGCGGGCGCCGACATCATCGAGACGAATACTTTCAACTCGACCGCCGTTGCGCTGGCTGATTACGGCATGCGCGAGCTCGCCCGCGAGTTCAACCGCGCGGCGGCCAATCTCGCCAAGGACGCCGTGCGGGAGGCCGAGTCCAAAAATCCGCAGCGCCCCCGCTTCGTCGCGGGCGTGCTCGGTCCGACGAACAAAACCGCGTCGATTTCGCCCGACGTCAACGACCCGGGCTTTCGCGCCGTGACCTTCGACGAGCTGGTCGCCGCTTACGGCGAGGCGGTGGAAGGCCTGCTCGAGGGTGGCGTCGACTTGCTCCTCGTCGAGACGGTGTTCGACACGCTGAACGCCAAGGCGGCCCTGGTCGCGATCGAGCAGGCTTTCCAGGGCCACGGCCTGCGCATCCCGGTAATGATCTCCGGAACGATCACCGACGCCTCGGGGCGCACCCTTTCCGGCCAGACCACCGAGGCGTTCTACAACTCGGTGCGGCACACCCAGCCAATCGCCGTGGGCCTCAACTGCGCGCTCGGCGCCAAGGAGCTGCGGGTCTATGTCGAAGAGCTGTCCGCGATCGCCGAGACGCGCGTCTCGTGCCATCCAAACGCCGGACTGCCGAACGCCTTCGGAGAGTACGACGACACGCCCGAGGCGATGGCGGCACACATCGGCGAATGGGCGAGAAGCGGCTGGCTCAACATCGTCGGCGGCTGCTGCGGCACCACGCCGGAGCACATCCGCGCGATGGCCGACGCCGTCCACGGCGTCGCCGCGCGGCCGGTTCCCACGCGCGAGCGCGCGCTACGCCTCTCCGGCCTCGAGCCGCTCAACGTCGGCGACGAGTCGCTGTTCGTCAACATCGGCGAACGCACCAACGTCACGGGCTCCAGGGCATTCGCGCGTCTGGTTCTCGCCGGCGACTATGCGGGAGCGCTCAGCGTCGCGCGCCAGCAGGTCGAGAACGGCGCGCAGGTGATCGACGTCAACATGGATGAAGCGATGCTCGACTCGGAAAAAGCGATGGCCACCTTCCTGCGCCTCGCGGCTGCCGAGCCCGACATCGCGCGCGTGCCGTTCATGATCGACAGCTCGAAATGGAGCGTGATCGAGGCCGGCCTCAAGTGCGTGCAGGGCAAGCCCATCGTCAACTCGATATCGATGAAGGAGGGCGAGGCGGAGTTCCTGCGCCAGGCGCGCCTTTGCCGCAAGTACGGCGCCGCGGTCGTGGTGATGGCCTTCGACGAGAAGGGGCAGGCTGACAGCCTCGAGCGCCGCATCGAAGTCTGCCGGCGCGCCTACGAGCTCCTCACGCAGCGAGTCGGTTTCCCGGCCGAGGACATCGTCTTCGATCCGAACATTTTCGCCGTGGCGACCGGGCTCGAAGAGCACGCGCGCTACGGCATCGACTACATCGAGGCAGTGCGCTGGCTGCGCGCCAACCTGCCGCACGTCAAGGTCTCTGGCGGCGTGTCGAATTTTTCGTTCTCGTTCCGCGGCAACGACGCCGTGCGCGAGGCGATGCACACCGCGTTTCTCTATCACGCCATCCGCGCCGGCATGTCGATGGGCATCGTCAACGCCGGTCAGCTGGGCGTCTACGAGCAGCTCGAGCCGCAGCTGCGCGAGCGCGTCGAGGACATCATCTTCAACCGGCGGCCGGACGCCACCGAGCGGCTGATCGAGGTCGCCAACACCGTCAGGACGGGCGCCAAGGAAAGCGCAAAGGACGAGGCCTGGCGCGCCGGGCCTGTAGAGGAGCGCCTCGTGCACGCGCTCGTCAACGGCATCTCGGCGCACATCGTCGCGGACACCGAGGAAGCGCGCCTGAAGTATCCGCGGCCGATCGAGGTGATCGAAGGCCCGCTGATGGACGGCATGAACGTGGTCGGCGACCTGTTTGCCGCCGGCAAGATGTTCCTGCCGCAGGTCGTCAAATCGGCGCGGGTCATGAAGCAGGCGGTATCGCACCTCGTGCCTTACATCGAAGCCGAGCGCGCGAAGAGCGGCGAGACGGCGCGCTCCAAGGGCCGCATCGTCATCGCCACCGTCAAAGGCGACGTCCACGACATCGGCAAGAACATCGTCGCGGTGGTGCTCCAGTGCAACAACTACGAGGTCGTGAACCTCGGCGTGATGGTGCCCGCGCAGACCATCATCGAGACCGCGCAGCGCGAGAACGCCGACGCGGTGGGGCTCTCGGGCCTCATTACCCCGTCGCTGGAGGAGATGGCACACGTGGCGCGCGAGATGGAGCGCGTCGGCCTCAGCCTGCCCCTGCTGATCGGCGGCGCAACCACCTCGCGCACCCACACCGCGGTGAAGATCGCGCCGAGCTATTCCGGGCCCGTGGTCTATGTTCCCGACGCTTCACGCAGCGTTCCGGTGGTCCAGGGCCTGCTTTCCGCCGACAGCCGCGATGCCTTCGTCGCCCAGGTACGCGCCGACTACGAGAAGCTGCGCGCCGTGCATCGCGACAAGAAGGGGCCGGGACCACTGCATTCGCTCGAGGAGGCGCGACGGCGCGGCCTGAAGACCGACTGGGGCGCTTACCGGCCACCGGAGCCGCGTAGACCTGGCATCACCGTGCTCAAGCGCTATCCGCTGGCCGAGCTCGTCGACTACATCGACTGGACACCCTTCTTCCAGGCCTGGGAGCTCTCGGGTCCCTATCCGAAGATCCTCGAGGATCCGGTCGTCGGCGAGGCAGCCCGCAAGCTGTTTGCCGAGGCCCAGGAGACCCTGCGGCGCATCGTGACGGCAAATCTAGTCACGGCGAACGGAGTGTTCGGCCTGTTTCCCGCGGCGCAGGCGAATGGCGACGACATCGAAATCTACCGCGATGAGCGCCGGGGTGACGTGTTGATGACCTGGCACAACCTGCGGCAGCAGAACCACAAGCCGACCGGACGGGACAACCTCTGCCTCGCCGATTTCGTCGCGCCGAGGGAAAGCGGCGTGCGGGACTGGATCGGCGCCTTCGCGGTCAGCGCCGGCGGCATCGAGCGGCGCGTGGCCGAGCTGGAAGCCGGGCACGACGATTACGCCGCCATCATGCTCAAGGTGCTTGCCGACCGCCTGGCGGAGGCGTTTGCCGAGCGCTTGCATGAGCGCGTGCGGCGCGAGTTCTGGGGCTATGCCGCCGATGAGCAGCTCGCGGCCTCGGAGCTGATCGCCGAGGCGTATCGCGGCATACGGCCCGCGCCCGGCTATCCGGCGTGCCCCGATCACATGGTGAAGGGGCCGCTCTTCAGCCTGCTCGACGCGCGGCGCAACGCCGACATGCGGCTCACCGAGTCGTTCGCCATGCTGCCGCCCGCGTCGGTATCCGGATTCTATCTATCGCATCCACAGTCGAGCTACTTCGCCGTGGGCAAGATCGGCCGCGACCAGCTCGAGGACTACGCACGCCGCGCCGGGCTGAGTGTCGCCGAGGCGGAGAAATGGCTCGCACCCTATCTCGCGTACGAGCCTGAGGCGACGCCGACACCGCTATAATCCGCACATGGGCAAAGGCGACAAGCGTACACGGCGCGGCAAGATCTATCGCGGCAGCTACGGCAAGAAGCGACCGCACAGCGTGAAGAAGAAGGCAAAGAAAACCGCCTGAAGCGGCGGTCAGCTCTCCTCGCGCCGCCCGACCGGCAGGCCGAGTGCTTTCAGCTTGCGATAAAGATGCGTGCGCTCGAGCCCGGAGCGCTCGGCGACGCGCGACATGCTGCCGTGCTCGCGCGCGAGAAGATGCTCGAAGTACACTCGCTCGAACGCTTCGCGCGCCTCGCGATACGGACGATCGAACGCGACCTCCGGCAACGCGCCGGGCGCCGCGCGCGCGGCGAACGCGCGCTCCACGTCCTCGAGCTGTACTTCTTCCTCGAGCGACGTGAACGCGAGGTCTTTCACCACGCTTTCCAGCTCGGCAAGGTTCCCCGGCCACGGGTAATGACGCAGCGCGTTGAGCGCGGCGATCGCCAGCCGCCGCGGCGGGCAGGCGCGCGCCTCGACGAGCTGCGCGAGCATGAGGGAAGCCAAGTCCGGCACGTCTTCGGCAAACTCGCGCAGCGCGGGCAGCCTGAGCGTCAGCTCCGCGAGGCGAGTTCCCAGCTCGGCGTCGAAGTCATGCTTCTCCGCGAGGCTGCGTACATCCACCGGCGAGAAAGACACCAGCCGCACCTTTTGCTTCTCGGCGCGCGGCAACAGGAACTCGAGGTTGCGCTGCTCGGGCCGTCCGAGGCGGCTGAGGTCGGCGACGAACAGCACGCCGCCCGCCGCCTTGCCGAGGAGCTCCGAGGGCGCCTCGGCGAGCAGCTCGGCGCTGGCGAGAAACGGTGCCCCGGGGGCTACCAGCAAGCGGGCGAAAAGCTCCGGCCGCATGCCGCGCTCGCCGCGCAGCATCAGGGGTGCGGCGGACTGCGCCAGCTGGGCGAGGCGCTTCTTGGCGTCAGCGAGCGCCGCCGAGCGGCCGAGCGCACTCAGTGCGAGCTGAGGCGCTGCCGCGGTTTCGGGATTGCGCAGCGCGCGCTTCACGGTGTTCAGCAGCCGTTGCAGAGCGATCGGCTTTTCGAGGAAGTCGAGCGCCCCTATGCGGGTGGCTTCGACTGCGGTTTCGATGGTGCCGTGACCCGACATCATGACCACCGGCATAGTGAGCTGCCCGCTTGCCGCCCATTCCTTGAGCAGGGTAATACCGTCGGTATCCGGCATCCAGATGTCAAGCAGGACGAGGTCCGGGCGAGCGCGCTCGCGCAGCCGGCGCGCATCGCCTGCGCTCTCGGCCACCATGACCTGGTGTCCTTCGTCAGCCAGGATCTCCGACAGCAGTTCCCGGATTCCGACTTCGTCGTCGACGACCAGAATTTGCGCCATATCGCTACGCCGCTTTCGCCGAGGGCAACAGTACGCTCACCGACGCGCCGCGGCTGGGCCGATTTTCGATCGCCACGCTGCCGTGGTGCTCATCGACGATCTTCTTTACGATCGCCAACCCGAGGCCGGTGCCGCGCGGCTTGGTGGTGACGTAGGGCTCGAAGATGCGCGCCATCAGTTCCTCCGGAAAGCCGGCCCCGTTGTCAGACACCGCAAGCTTCACGCGATCGCCGGCCAACTCGGTGCGCACTTCGATCGCCGGGCTGGCGCCGGACTGCCTGACGTTCTCCAGCGCATCCTGCGCATTCTGGACGAGATTGTGGATCACCTGGCGGATCTGCGCCGAGTCGGCCCACACCGGCGGCAGCCCGTCGGTGAGGCGCTTGACGATCGGCACCGTTGAATTCTCGTACAGCGCCAGTACTTGGCTCACCAACTGGTTCAAATCGAGCCGCCCGGGCTCGGGCGTCGGCATGCGCGCGTAGTCCCTGAAGTCGTCGACCATGGCCTTCAGCGCAGCGACCTGGTTGACGATCGTTTCCGTGGCGCGACGCAAGGTCTCGGCGTCTTCCCGCGGCAGCCGTTCAGCGAGCTTCATCTCCAGCCGCTCAGCGGAGAGCTGGATAGGGGTAAGCGGATTCTTGATCTCATGCGCCAGGCGGCGCGCCACTTCCGCCCAGGCGGTCGCGCGCTGCGCTTGGATCAGCTGCGTCACGTCGTCGAACACCGCTACGTAGCCGCCGCCGGTCGCCTGAGGCAAGCGCGCGCCGCGTGCGTGCAGCGTCTTGCCCGTGCCCTTCAGCGTCAGCTCCAGCTCCCAGCTCTTTTCGCCGTGCTCGCGGAAGAGCTCCTGCATGCGGGTGGCGAAAGATTTGGCCTCGGCACCAAGAATGGCCGCCGCGCCGCGGTTGGAGATGGTCAGCTGCAGCTCGTGATCGAACACCAGTACTCCGGCCGACAGGTTGGCGAGGATGTTTTCGAGGTGACCCTTGGCCGCCTCGAGCGCGACGCGGTTGGCCTCGACCACGCGCCGCGCCTCGGCAAGCTGGCGCGTCATGGAATTGAACGATTCCGTCAGCACGCCGAGCTCGTCGCGGCTGGTCACCGGAGCCTGCCGTGAAAAGTCGCCCCGCGCCACCGCCTGCGTCGCCTGCGCGAGGTTGGCGAGCGGCTCGGCCAGCAAATTGGATTGGGTCACCGCGACCGCGACCGCCACGAACAGCGCCATCAGCACCGCAAAGCTGAGGGTAACGACGTAGATTCGCTTCAGACCGTCGCGCGAGATCGCAAGCTCCCGGTAGTCGCGGTGCGCGGCTTCCACCGCCTCGAGGCTCCTCGAAAAAGCCGGCGCCACGCTTTGCCGCAGCTGCAGGAAGCTCGCTTCGTCGGATAGCGCCATCGGACTCATCGGCACCACTACCCTCAATGAGAGCGGCCGGCCCGCTGCTGAATCGACGGCGGTATAGCCGCGGTTGGCGCGCGCCTGGCGAAGCAGCTGCGCGCCGGGCAGGTCCGGCAGAAGCTTGGTGACGTCTTCGCTGGCGCTCGCAATGAGGCGGCCGCTTGCCGTAAGGACCGCCGCTTCCTGGACTCCAGCTTGCTCCCGCAAGCGCTCGAGCTGGGACACGATCTGCGGTCCCGAACGCCCCGCTAGCTCGAGCGCCATAGCGCGTGCCTTGGCCTGCATGTCCAGCACCGTCTGATCGATCGCCTGCTGGCCAAGTGTAATGCCGCCCTCGAGCGCGGCGTCGACCTTGACGTCAAACCACGACTCGATCGAGCGGGTGATAAATTGCACCGACACCGCGTAGACGATCAGACCGGGCACTACCGCGAGCAGCGCAAAGCGCGTCAGCAGGCGCAAGGTGAGGCGGGCTCCGAACACGCGAGCCCGATAACGTCGCGCGAGCGCGAGCAGCTGAAACGCCACTACGCCGGCGAGCAGCGCGGCGAGCGCCGCGTTGAGTGCGAGCAGCAGCGG
This sequence comes from Burkholderiales bacterium, assembly GCA_035476235.1. GTDB lineage: Bacteria > Pseudomonadota > Gammaproteobacteria > Burkholderiales > SG8-39 > SCGC-AG-212-J23. The sequence continues at coordinate 30,177 of DATILQ010000182.1, read as the reverse complement.
ATACTGCTGGGCGAAGAACGTAGTGTCCGCGCTCGCGGTGGCAAGCAGGAACAGGCCCACCGCTGCCACCGCACCGCCGAAGATGAGCAGCAGCTTCATTTTTCGCTCGCCCCCCGTGGATCGCGGCTTTCGACCGGTGCGGGCAGCTGCCGGGGCGAGCGCACCGTGAATCGCTTCCACGGCGATTCGAGATGCAGCTCGCGGCTGGTGAGAGCGCTCAGCTGAAAGGGCTTGGGAAGCAGCGTCGTATCGAGCCGCATGCGTAGCGCCGCCTCGTAGTCCGCGTCTGAAAAACTCACCGTGCGGTCCACCACCAGCCAGTTGCGTAGGCGCTTGAGCACGTTCAGCGCCTCATCCAGCGTGGGAAAATTCTGCTGCAGCAGGCCCGTCGAGAGCCGGTACTGGCGCGACAGCGCATGATAGGACAACCTCAGCTGCAGCCGCTTAGAGGCGGCCTTGTCGTCGAACCAGTACCAGCGCGGCCGCTTAAGCTCGAAGTCGACGCGGAAGTAAAGCGGCACGCCGTTCACGAGCACATCCGCCAGGCGCGGCGTCAGCTCAAACGCGAAGTCGGCATCCAGCACCAGCCCATCCTCGACCGCGTGCAGGCCCGCCGCGCGCACTTCGATTTCATCGGCGTGCGCCCCGCGCGCAGCGACCCCTGCCAGTGCCGCGACGATGCCGATGAGAATGACAATGCGGCGCATTGCGCGTCGCGTCAGGCTTTTTTCTTGATCAGGGCGCAGTAAAACCCGTCGTGGTCCGCGCTGGGCAGCCATTGCGCCGGGCCGCCATCGGGTAGCGGGAGGCGACTTGCTCCAGGCGCTCGCGAAACGAAGGCTCCAACCAGTTGTTCGTTTTCCTGCGGAAAAACCGAGCAGGTGACATACAGCAATTTACCATCGCGGCGCAGCACCTGCCACAGCGCATCGAGGATCGCGGCTTGCTTCGCGGCAAAGGCTGGCACATCGCGCGGCCGACGCAACCACTTGAGATCCGGATGGCGGCGCACGACGCCGGATGCTGAGCACGGCACGTCGGCCAGAACACGGTCGAAGGGCACGCCGTCCCACCAGTCGGCAAGCTGGGTGCAATCGGCGGGCTTGATGAGCGCCGTCAATCCCAGCCGCTCAAGATTGCGAGCCATGCGCGCGCAGCGCGCCGGGACCGCATCGAGGGCGGTCATCGCGACCGTCGCGGTTTCCATGATGTGCGCTGTTTTCCCGCCTGGCGCGGAGCACGCGTCGAGCACGCGTTGACCCTCCGCCAACTCAAGGCAGCGCGCGGCGCGCTGCGCGCCCGCGTCCTGCACCGATACCTCACCCTGTGCGAATCCCGGCAGGCGCTCCACCGGCAGCGGGCGCTCGAGCAGGAGCGCGTCTTCGCCGATGCGGCGCGCGGCGATGGCCTGCTCCGCGAGCCGCGCCTGGTATTCGGCCAGACGCGTCCGACGACGATTGACGCGCAAGCACATCGGTGGATGCGAGTTGCCCGCGGCAAGCAATTCTTCCCAGCGCTCGGGATATGCGTCGCACAGCATCTCGATCCACCACCGCGGGTGCTGGTAGCGCGCCTCCACATCGGCCCGGATCCGCGCCTCGAGCGAAGCGCGTTCGCGAAGAAACCCACGCAGCAACGCGTTGACGAAGCCTTTTGCACTCCAACGCTCGAGCAATGCGCACGCGCGTACTGCCTGATCGACGACGGTATATTCAGCGTAACGGCCGGATTCGAGCGCGTAGAGCGAGCACCATAGCAGCGCCTCGACCAGCGCATCAGGCCGACCGCGGTGTGACAACTCACCTACCAAAGCCTGCACCCGGCCATAACGGCGCAGGGTACCGTGCGTAAAGTCAATGAGTGCGGAGCGCGGCGTCTCGCTGCCCTCTTCGGCGATGCGATCGAGTTCGTCGGCAAGGCTTCTGCCGGCTGCGACGCGTGCCACCATGCGGGCCGCCTCGCCCAGCGCCTGAGCGAGCGCTGCTGCGGGCTTCACCCGAAGCGCACTCCCGGCGCGAGCCGATGCCCGCGGAGGAACTCGCCTGCGGCGAGCCGCCGGCCACCGGAGCGCTGCAATTCCGTAATCGCGAGCGCGCCCTTGCCCGCGGCCACTACCAAGCCGGCATCGCTGCTCGACAGCAATTCCCCCGGCGCGCCGCGGCCGCACGTCACGGTTACGCGCCAGACCTTGAGAGGCGCGCCATCGAGCGACGTCGCCGCACCAGGCGACGGCCGGAACGCGCGCACCGCCCGCTCCAACTCCACTGCCGGCCGCGACCAGTCGAGAAGCGTCTCGTGTTTTCCGAGCTTGCTCGCATAGGTGACGCCTTGTTGCGGCTGGGGCACAGCGCGGGCGCGTCCCGCCTGCACGTCGGCAAGCGTGGCCGCGATCATTTCCGCGCCCAGCGCCGCAAGCTTGTCGTGCAGCGTGCCGGCGTCGTCGTCCGGCGTGATCGGAACCCTGCTCTGCGCGAGCACCGCTCCGGTATCGAGGCCTGCGTCCATTTGCATGATCGAGACGCCGGTTTGCGTGTCTCCGGCAAGAATCGCGCGTTGGATTGGCGCCGCGCCGCGCCAGCGTGGCAGCAACGAAGCATGAATATTGAGGGCACCCTGTGCGGCGGCATCGAGCACGGCTTGCGGAAGAATGAGGCCATAAGCGGCGACCACAAGCGCCTCGGGCCGCGCGGCGCGGATGCGCGCGCTTGCTTCAGTATCGAGAGTTTGCGGCTGTAGCACTTCCAGGTCGAACTCGAGCGCGAGGCGCTTGACGGCGCTCGTGACCGGCTTCAAGCCGCGCCCGGCGGGCCGGTCGGGCTGCGTCAGTACGAGAGCGACATCATGGCCTGCTTGCAACAGGCGCGCCAGCGCTCGCTCGGCAAATTCGGGAGTTCCCGCGAAGACTAGGCGCAGGAAAGCGCGATCAGGCGGACTTGCGCAACTGCTTCGCGAGCTTGGCGCGGATGCGCTGCTGCTTGAGCTGCGACAGGTACTCGACAAACACCTTGCCCTGCAGATGATCCATCTCGTGCTGGATGCAAACAGCAAGCAAGCCCTGCGCTTCAAGCGTGAATGCGTTGCCGTTCTGATCGTAGGCACGCACCTTCACGCGCTCAGCGCGCTCGACCAGCTCGTAGATGCCGGGCACCGAAAGACATCCTTCCTCGATGTCGGATACGCCGGTCGCTTCGACAATCTCCGGGTTCACGAGCACCACCAGGGAGTCGCGGCGCTCAGAGACGTCGACGACGATCACCTGCTTGTGCACATCGACCTGGGTGGCGGCAAGCCCGATGCCGGGCGCCGCGTACATGGTTTCGGTCATATCGGCGACCAGCTTTTTCAGCGATTCGTCGAAGACGGTGACCGGGGCGGCTAGTTTATGCAGCCGGGCGTCGGGGTAACGAAGAATGCTCAGAAGCGCCATCTAGAGACAATTCACTTGCAAATTGAATAGATTATGTAGAGAATCTCAGGCAACGTATAAGCTGTTCACTCTCTGTGCTACATTGGGGTAGACAATCCGATTTTCCAGCCGGTCCAGGATGCCGCGAAAGGGACGGGGTCGCCATGGTCCAGCAAGTGCGTAAGTCTATCACAGCGCTCGCTTTCTTCGTTATCTCGGGGGTGGTATCCGGGCAGCCGGCGCAGGCCCCGCTCACCCTCAAGCCCGACGCTCCTGACCGCTACGTCGTAGTGCCCGGAGACACGCTTTGGGGCATTTCAGAGCGGTATACGGATTCGCCGTGGCGTTGGCCAGAACTCTGGAACATGAACAAGGAGCAAATCCAGAACCCGCACCTGATCTATCCCGGGTACGTCATCCTGCTGGACCGGGCAAAAGGCACTCTGACGATCGCGCGCCCCGGCACCGAACCCGGAACCCGGCCCGGGGCAGCGCCCGGGACTGGAGCGCCCGGGACTGGGGCCGGCGCGAAACTGGGTCCGCGCGTGCGGGCCGCGCCGCTTCCACGCGAGGAAATTCCCAGCATTCCGGCATCGGTGATCGAGCCGTTCCTGACTCGTCCGCTGGTGATTGAACCCGACGGACTCGACAAGGCACCCACCATCGTCGCGACCCAGCACGACAGCGTGCTGCTCTCGGCAGGCAACACGGCGTATGTACGCGGCATCGCCGGTTCCGCGGAGGAAAGCTGGTACGTTTACCGCCGCGGCAATCCGCTGGTCGATCCAGAGACCAACCAGACAATTGCTTACGAGGCGATCTATCTCGGCACCGCGCGGGTCACGCGTCCCGGCGACCCGGCAACGGTGGTGCTCACGAGCGCGGTGCAGGAAGTCGGCGCCGGCGACAAGCTGGTGGCTGCTATCGCGGTGCAGCCGATCAACTATGCGCCCCACTCGCCTGCAACATTCCTCAAGGGCCGCGTGATGTCGATCTACGGCGGCTTGGGCAAGGTGGGTGAAGCCGGGCCGCTTTCGGTCATCACCATCAATCGCGGCAGAGCCGACGGCCTTGAAGTCGGCCACGTTCTCGCGCTTTACTCGCTTGGCGGCACCGTGCGCGATACATCAAAGCCAAGAGGCGCGCCGGATGCATTCATCAAGCTTCCAGAGGAACGTTCGGGACTTTCGTTTGTGTTTCGCGTTTTCGACCGGGTATCCTACGCGCTGGTGATGCACGCCACGAGGCCTGTCAGTCCTCTGGATGTCGTCCAGACGCCATAACAAGAACAAGACCGAAGCCAGGTTCCCCGCTTCGTCGCCGCCAGCATGACGCGCGATCCCGGGCTGGCGAGCTGGCTGCAGCTTTCGCTCACTCCCGGGCTTGGTGCCGCCGCGATCCGTGGCATGTTGCGCCAATTCGGCCTGCCACAGGCCGTTCTCGAAAGAAGGCGCTCCGAGCTAACCGCGCATGCCGCACCGGCGGTCATCGAGGCGCTCGACTCCCAATCCGTGCGCGATGCGGTAGCGCGCGCGCTGGACTGGACGGCGGCCCCGGGGCACGACGTCGTGACGCTTGCCGACCAACACTATCCCCGCGCATTGCTGGAGACGCCGGATCCGCCACCCGTCCTTTATGCGCTCGGCCGCACTGAGCTTCTGCAGCACCCTTCGCTCGCCATCGTCGGCAGCCGCAACGCCACGGCACAGGGCGAGCATAACGCCGAGAGCTTTGCCAAGGCGCTGAGCAACGCCGGACTGAGCATCGTGTCTGGGCTCGCGATCGGCATCGACGCCGCGGCGCACCGTGGCGGTCTGGCGGGCGCCTCCTCCACCATCGCCGTGCTCGGCACCGGCATCGACGTTGTCTACCCCAAGCGCAACGCCGAGCTCATGGCCGCGATCGCGGAGCGCGGGCTTCTCGTCAGCGAATTCCCGCTCGGCACCGCGCCGCTTGCGCACAACTTTCCGCGCCGCAACCGCTTGATCAGCGGGCTGGCGCAGGGTTGCCTGGTCGTCGAGGCGGCGCTCGCCTCCGGCTCTCTCATCACCGCGCGCACCGCGGCCGACCAAGGACGCGAGGTATTCGCCATTCCCGGCTCGATCCATTCGCCGCTTTCGAAGGGCTGTCACGCGCTCATCAAGTCGGGGGCCAAGCTCGTCGAGTCGGCAGAGGACGTGCTCGCGGAGCTGACCGGGTTTCGGCGCAGCGGCTACGCGTCGACGGTGGAATCGGGCGCGAGCGGCGCCGAGGTTGCCGCGGGCCTGCTTGCGCACATGGGACACGATCCAGTCGATGTCGATTCGCTATGCGCGCGCGCCGGCATGTCGGCCGAACAGGTGTCATCGGAATTGCTGCGGCTCGAGCTCGATGGACGCGTCATGGCGCTGCCCGGAGGGCTGTTTCAACGTCTTGAAAAAGGGAAGCGCGGGTAAACGCAAACCCCCGGTGACACGTTACTAGGAGGGAGACTGCTATGTACGACATCCTCGTCTACCTGTTCGAGAACTGCCAGCAGGCCGAGCTGGCTTACGACCGCGAGCGCGTCGCCAAGAAGCTCTCGGCTGCGGGCTTCGACGACTCGGACATAAGCGAGGCGCTGCACTGGCTGGCAGGCGTGCTGCGCGCGCCCCACGGGGTGCCGCAAAAGCTGCCGGACTCGCGAACCAGCTTTCGGGCGTTCGCGCCTCGCGAGCTGGCAAAACTGGACACCGAATGCCGCGGCTTTCTCCTGACCCTGGAGCAATCCGGGATTCTCAACCCGCAGACTCGCGAACTCGTCATCGAGCGTTCGCTCGCCGCCACCGGTGAGAGCCTGACGCTGGATCAGTTGAAGCTCATTGTGCTGATGGTGCTGTGGAACCAGCAGTTGCCGACCAGCCGCCTCGTGGCCGAAGACCTCTTCAGCGCGCCCCACGCGCGGCGCCCCAACTAACACTCTTACGCGCGCACGCGTGCGCGCGCGTGCGCGCTCTCCCCTACCTGGCGAAGCGCGGTTGAACCGCTTGCCCGTTTGCACTTATCATCTGCGGCCTTTCACGCCGCATGGGAAAAAAACTCGTCATCGCAGAGAAGCCGTCGGTCGCCGCCGACATCGCGCGCGCGCTCGGTGGTTTCGTGCGCAAGGGCGATTACTTCGAGAGCGACGAATATCTGCTGTCGTCCGCGGTCGGCCATCTGCTTGAGCTCGCGGTTCCGGACGAGTACGCGGTGAAGAAGGGCAAGTGGTCGTTCAAACACCTGCCGGTGATTCCGCCGCACTTCGAGCTGGCGCCGCTCGAGAGGAGCGAGCAACGGCTCAACCTGCTGCTGCGGCTGATGAAGAGAAGGGATGTGAGCGGTCTCATCAATGCCTGCGACGCAGGACGCGAGGGCGAGTTGATCTTCCGCTATATCGTCCAGCACGCGCGCATCAAGAAACCGATCGAGCGCCTGTGGCTGCAATCGATGACGCCGCAGTCGATCCGCGACGGCTTCAACAGCCTGCGCGCGGACAAGGAACTGTTGCCACTCGCCGATGCCGCCAAGTGCCGCTCCGAGGCCGATTGGCTGGTGGGCATCAACGGCACCCGGGCAATGACCGCCTTCAATTCCAAGGAAGGGGGCTTTTACCTCACTACCGTCGGCCGCGTGCAGACCCCGACGCTCGCCATCCTGGTGGAGCGCGAGGAGAAAATCCGCGCCTTCACCCCGAGAGGCTACTGGGAAGTGCACGCCAGGTTTGGCGCCCGAGCCGGCGAGTACCCCGCGCGCTGGTTCGATCCCAAGTTCAAGAAGGATGACGACGCTGAGCGCAGGGCAGAGCGGCTTTGGGCCGCCGCGAAGGCCGAGGCGATCGTCGCCGATTGCCGCGGCAAGACCGGGCTCGCGAGCGAGGAGTCCAGGCCCTCGACCCAGCTCTCCCCGCTGTTGTTCGATCTGACGAGCCTGCAGCGCGACGCCAATGCCCGTTTTGGTTTTCCCGCCCGGATGACTTTGTCGCTCGCCCAGGCCCTATACGAGCGGCACAAAGTTCTTACTTATCCCCGCACGGATTCGCGGGCGCTGCCCGAGGATTACGTCGGCACGGTGAAGAAGACACTCGAGGCGCTCGGCGCCAGCCGGGCGTTTTCCGCCTTTGCGCGGCACATACTGAAGCACGACTGGGTAAGGCCGAACAAGCGCGTGTTCGACAACACCAAGATCTCGGACCACTTCGCCATCATCCCCACCCTGCAGGCGCCCAAGCAACTGAACGAAGCCGAGCAGAAGCTCTACGACATGGTCGTACGGCGATTCCTTGCCGTGTTCTACCCGGCTGCGGAATATCTGCAGACCACGCGCATCACGCGGGTGGGCGAGCATCACTTTAAAACCGAAGGCAAAGTGCTGCAGAACGCCGGCTGGCTCGCGGTGTACGGCCGCGCCTCGGGCGAGGACAATGAGAACCTGCCGCCGATCGCGAAGAACGAGAAAGTCGGCGTGCACGAAGTCGCCGCGCACGCCAGTCAGACCAGGCCGTCGCCGCGCTACACCGAGGCCACGCTGCTCTCCGCGATGGAGGGGGCAGGCAAGCTGGTCGAGGACGATGAGTTGCGCGCGGCAATGGAAGCCAAGGGTCTGGGAACCCCCGCGACTCGCGCCGCGATCATCGAAGGGCTGATTTACGAAGACTACGTCCATCGCGAAGGCAGGGAGCTGGTGCCGACCCCGAAGGCGTTTTCGCTGCTTTTCGCGCTGCACGTAATGAGCATCCCGGAGCTTGCCTCGCCGGAACTGACCGGAGAATGGGAGCACAAGCTGAAGCTGATCGAGCTGCGCAAGTTCACGCGTGAGGAGTTCATGCAACACATCTCGCAGCTCGTGACCAATGTCGTCTCGATCATCAAGACCGGCGACATCCCCGACACCGCCTTTGCCACCGTGCCCGCGCCCTGCCCGAAGTGCGGCGGCGTGGTGCAGGAAAACTACCGCAAGTTCCAGTGCCAGAAATGCGACTTCTCGCTCTGGAAAGTGGTCTCTGGCCGCGAATGGTCGCCCGACGAAGTGGCCGAGCTCATCACCAAGCGCTTCATCGGGCCGCTCAGCGGCTTTCGCAGCAAGCAGGGCAGGCCGTTCACGGCCGGCCTGCGGCTCACTGACGATTTGCGCCTCGAATTCGACTTCGGACAGCGCAGCGCTGCCGGTGAAGGCGAGGAGGGGCCGGACTTTAGCGCCCAAGAACCGCTAGGCGCGTGTCCGAAGTGCGGCGCGCGCGTGTTTGAACACGGGGTGACTTATACGTGCGAGAAAACCGTGGGGGCGGGTCGCACTTGCGACTTCCGGTCCGGCCGCATGATCCTGCAGCAGCCGGTCGAGCGAGAGCAGATGAAAAAGCTGCTGGCGACCGGCCGTACCGACCTGCTCACCGGCTTTGTCTCGAAGAAAGGCAGGCGGTTTAAGGCCTTCCTGGTCAAGACTCCGGACGGGAAAGTTGGCTTCGAATTCCAGCCGCGGGCCGCCAAAGAGAAGCCCGACGAGCAAAAACCGGTCAAGAAAAAAAGCCGCGCCGCCTGATCAGACGTCCAGATTTCGCACGCCGAGCGCGTTTGACTCGATGAACAGGCGCCGCGGCTCGACCTCGTCGCCCATCAGCTTGGTGAAGATCTCGTCGGCCGCGATGCCGTCGTCGATCTGCACCTTGAGCAGGCGCCGCGAGCCTGGGTCCATGGTGGTTTCCCAGAGCTGCTCCGGGTTCATTTCGCCCAGTCCCTTGTAACGTTGCAGCGTCATGGATTTCTCGACCTCGCCGAGCAGCCAGCGCATCGCTTGCGGGAAGTCGCGCACCAGTTGCTTCTTGTCGCCGCGCTGCACATACGCTCCGGCGCCGATCAGGCCGCGCAGCATCTCGGCCGTCTGCCGGATCTGCTTATAGTCCCCCGAGTGCACGAACTCGGTGTCGATCGTGCTCATGCGGATGTTGCCGTGCCGCGTGCGCTCGATGCGCACCTGATAGCGCTCGGTCTTCGCGTCGAAATGCGGGGCGACCGCCACGCCGTTGATGCCGATCGCGGCCTCGAGCGCCTCGGCGGCGGCCTCCGCCAGATCGCGCCGCGTGAGATCGACCTGCACCCCGTGCAGGATTGCCTGCAGGACCTCGCGGTCGATGAGCCGCGAGACCCGCTCGATCACCGCTTCGGCGAGCAGGTATGACTTCGCCAGCTCCGCCAGGGCATCGCCCGTGATCGGCTCGCGCTCCGCCGCGGGATGAAGGACGGCCTCGACGAGCGCGAGCTTGAGCATGAAAGCGTTCAGTTCGTGCTCGTCCTTGAGGTAGCGCTCTTCCTTGCCGAGCTTCGCTTTGTACAGCGGGGGCTGTGCGATGTAGATGTGGCCACGCTCCACCAGCTCGGGCATTTGCCGGTAGAAGAAGGTCAGGAGCAGCGTACGGATGTGCGAGCCGTCGACGTCGGCGTCGGTCATGATGATGATGCGGTGATAGCGCAGCTTGTCGGCGTTGTATTCCTCCTTGCCAAAGCCACAGCCCAGGGCGGTGATTAGCGTCGCGATTTCTGCCGAGGACAGCAGCTTGTCAAAGCGCGCCCGCTCGACGTTGAGAATCTTGCCCTTGAGCGGCAGGATGGCCTGAAAGCGCCGGTCGCGCCCTTGCTTGGCGGAGCCCCCGGCAGAGTCGCCCTCGACCAGGTACAGCTCGCATTGCGCGGGGTCGCGCTCCTGGCAGTCGGCCAGCTTGCCCGGCAGGCCCATCGAGTCGAGGACGCCTTTTCTTCGCGTCATTTCGCGCGCCTTGCGCGCCGCTTCACGCGCCCGGGCGGCCTCGACGATCTTCGAGGTGATGACGCGGGCATCCGCCGGACGCTCGTCGAGGTACGCGCGCAGCCGCTCGGCGACGATCTCCTCGACCACCGGTCGCACTTCGGACGAAACCAGCTTTTCCTTGGTCTGCGAAGAAAACTTCGGCTCGGGCATCTTGACCGACAGCACGCAGGCGAGGCCCTCGCGCATGTCATCGCCGGTCGTCTCGACCTTCGCCTTTTTCGCCAGCTCGATCTCCTCGATGTACTTGTTCAGCACCCTGGTCATCGCCGCGCGCAGCCCGGTGAGATGCGTGCCGCCGTCCTTCTGGGGGATGTTGTTGGTGAAGCAGAGCACCGACTCCTGGTAGGAGTCGTTCCATTGCATGGCGACTTCAACGCTGATGCCGTCCTTTTCGCCGATGCCGTGGAACAAGTTGCCGTGCAGGACGTTCTTTGCCCGGTTCATGTACTCGACGAAGCCCTTCACGCCGCCGGAGAAGGCGAAGTTCTCCTCCTTGCCGGCGCGCTGGTCGATGAGCACGATCTTGACGCCGTTATTAAGGAACGAGAGCTCGCGCAGGCGCCGCGCCAGGATATCGTAGTGGTAATCGACGGCGCCGAATACTTCCTTCGACGCGAGGAAGTGCACCTCGGTGCCGCGACGCTCGCTGGCGCCCGTGGCCTTAAGCGGGGCTACCGGGACTCCGTTGCGGAATTCCATCTGGTGCACCTGCCCGTCGCGCCAGGTGGTGAGGCGCAGCCATTCCGAAAGCGCGTTGACTACCGAAACGCCCACGCCGTGCAGGCCACCGGACACCTTGTAGGTGTTGGAGTCGAACTTGCCGCCGGCGTGCAACTCGGTCATGACGATCTCGGCCGCCGAGCGCTTCATCTCATCGTCGTCCTTGATACCGGTCGGGATGCCGCGCCCATTGTCGAGGACTGAGATGGAGTTGTCGGTATGGATGGTGACCACGATCTCGTCGCAAAAGCCGGCGAGCGCTTCGTCCACCGAGTTGTCGACGACCTCGAACACCATGTGGTGCAGACCGGTGCCGTCGGACGTGTCGCCGATGTACATGCCGGGGCGCTTGCGAACCGCCTCCAGGCCCTTCAGGACCTTGATGGCGTCCGAGCCGTATCCGTTGGCGTCGGGAAGATGTCTTTCTGGTTCTCCCACCCTAAATCCTCATCGGCATCACCACATACTTGAAATCCTGCTCCGATGCGTAGCTGATGAGCGCGCTCGACGATGAATCGCCGAAGGCGCATTCCACGGCACCGCCCGAGACATTGTTCAGCACATCGAGCAGATAATTGACGTTAAACCCGATATCGAGCGCGTCGCCGGAGTACTTCACATCCAGCTCCTCTTGCGCCTCCTCCTGCTCGGCGTTGGACGACACGAGTTTCAGACTGCCCTCCGTCAGCACCCAGCGCACGCCGCGGAATTTCTCGTTCGAAAGGATCGCGGCGCGCTGCAGCGCTTGGCGCAGGGGCTCTCGCTCCGTCTGCAGCCGGTTCTTGTGCTGGGTGGGGATCACGCGCGTGTAATCTGGAAACTTGCCGTCGACCAGCTTCGACACCACCTCGACCGCGCCGAAGTTGAATGCCGCCTGCGTCGCCGACAACTCGATTCTGACTTCCTCGTCGCTCTCGGCGAGAAGCTTGACCAGCTCCAGCACCGTCTTTCGCGGCACGATGACCTCCTGGCGCGGCAGCTCCGCGCTGAGCTTGAGCGACGCATAGGCCAGTCGATGCCCGTCCGTCGCGACCAGCTTCAGTTGCCGATCCTCGACCACCATTAGCAAACCGTTCAGGTAGTAACGGATGTCCTGCTGCGCCATCGCGTATTGCACGAGACCAAGCAGCCTGCGCAGCGCCTTCTGGCTGAGCACGAAACGCGCGGCTTCGCCAGCCGGCTTCGCCAGGCGCGGGAAGTCCTCGGCAGGCAGCGTTTGCAGCGTGAAACGGCTCTTGCCTGCCTTTACCAGCAAGCGTTTATCCTGCTGCTGCAGCGTGACCTCGGCGTCCTCAGGCAGGGCCCTCAGAATGTCGACCAGCTTGCGCGCGCCCACCGTCACGGCGCGCGGGTCGCCGCCGGCGATCAAGCCGCTGTGCGCGGTGATCTGGATCTCGATATCGGTCGCCAGAAAAGACAGCTCCTGTGTGGTCCGCTCGATCAGGACATTGGACAGAATCGGCAGCGTGTGTCGGCGCTCGATGATGCCGCTCACCGCGGAAAGGGGGTCCAGGAGGTTGTTGCGCTTGTCTTTGACCAGAACCATGGAATTATTGCCTTCTAGTCTTTATTAGCTTAGTAAAGTAATAGCTATTAATAGAGTGGGCGCGAACCGCGGGATAAGTGCAAAAACGCTTTCAGCCCCGGGTGTTGCGTCTCCGCGTAAGGCGGGGAAAGCTGTGGAACACCCGTGCAGGACTGTGGATGGTTTGCGCACCCCGGAGCAGACGGGGCGTTACCCACATTTTGTTCGCGGTTCGCGCACAGCTTGTTCAGCATCACATCTAGCCCTTCAGAACCTGTTCGAGCACCAGATAGTCGTGATTGAGCGCGCTGTCGTGCGTACGCAGGCTGGCGATAGTGCGGCAGGCGTGCAGCACGGTGGTGTGGTCCCGGTTGCCGAACGCCTCGCCGATTTCCGGCAGGCTCATCTGGGTAAGGTCTTTGGCGAGCGCCATCGCCACTTGGCGCGGACGTGCCACATTGCGGCTGCGTTTCTTCGAATGCATGTCGCCCACCTTGATCTTGAAGTATTCGGCGACCGTTTTCTGAATACCCTCGACGCTGACTTGCCGGCTGTTGAGGTTGAGGATGTCGCGGAGGGCTTCCTTCGCCAGGTCGAGCGACAGCTCGCGGTTGCTGAAGCGCGCGAAAGCGAGCACCTTCTTGAGAGCGCCCTCGAGCTCGCGCACGTTGGAGCGGATGTGCTTGGCGATGAAAAATGCGATGTCTTCCGACAACTCGATCGAGTCCGCCTCGGCCTTTTTCAGCACGATTGCGACGCGCATCTCCAGCTCCGGCGGCTCGATGGCCACGGTCAGGCCCACTCCGAAGCGCGAGATCAGGCGTTCTTCCATGCCTGCAATCTCCTTCGGGTAGGTGTCGCAGGTGATGACGATCTGTTTGCGCGCCTCCACCAACGCGTTGAACGCGTAGAAGAACTCCTCCTGGGTGCGTCCCTTGTTGGAAAAAAACTGGATATCGTCGATCAGCAGCAGGTCGAGCGAATGGTAATAGCGTTTGAATTCATCGAACGACTTCTGCTGGTAAGCGCGCACTACGTCAGTAACATATTGCTCCGCATGGCTATACCGGATGCGCGCCTGGGGCCGCTGATCGGCGAGCTGGTTGCCGATGGCCTGCAAAAGATGCGTCTTGCCGAGCCCCACGCCGCCGTAGATGAACAGCGGGTTGTACGAAATTCCCGGATTTTCCGCCACTTGGATGGCAGCCGCGCGCGCCAGCTGGTTGGCTTTGCCGGTCACGAAGCTGTCGAACGAAAACGCGCGGTTTAGACGCCCACGCTCCAGAATCGTTGGCACTTCGCTCGCACCGTGCTGCATCGGCTGCGCCGCGCGAGCGACGGCATCGTTGCCGCGTGCGAGGACCAGGCGCACGCCGAGGTCGCGACCGGCCGCCTCGGCGGCGAGCCGCTCGATGCGAGCGACGAAGCGCTCGCGCACTAGCTCGAGCACGAAGCGGTTGGGCGCGGCGAGAACCAGCGTGTCGGCGCCTGCACCGGCTTCCGGCGCAAGCGGCCGGATCCAGGTATTGAATTGTTGCGCGGGGAGTTCCTGCTCGAGTCGACGCAGGCAGGCGTCCCAGAGGTTTTGCATCTTATGGTTGGCCGAGGTGAGCTGGAATTTTACCTTCTTCGGTATGAGTTATCCACAGCCGCCAGCGCGCTCAACAGGCAAGCGCAAACGATTTGACAATGCATTGGCGCGCACGCTCTAATACCGCCCTTTTTCAGGCTGGGTAGCGATGAAGCGGACTTATCAACCATCTAAAACGCGGCGCGCGCGGCGCCATGGATTTCTAGTCCGCAGTCGCACGCGCGGCGGACGCGCGGTGCTGCGCAACCGGCGCGCGCGGGGCCGCCGCCGGCTCGGGTTGTAGTCGCGGTCGGTAACCGCTTCGGGCTGGATTCCGGGCGCCGGCTAAGGCGAAAAGCCGAATTCGAGCGTCTTTTGCGTGAGGGCGCACGGCGCAGCCTCGGCGGCTATACCTTCTACCTGGAGCGGCGCGATGCGGGCCGCGCGCGGCTCGGCATTCTGGTGTCGCGCAAGCACGCGGCGCTGGCGGTCGAACGCAACCGCATCAAGCGTTGCATACGCGAGGCGTTTCGTCTGGAGCAGGAGACGCTCGGTGCAGTTGATGTGCTGGTACGACCGCCTTATGGCATTAAGCCGTCGGCCTCGATGCTGCAGCGGCTGCGCGAGCTGCTCGGCAAGTTGAATTCATGATTGCAGAACTCTTACGAAGTGCGCTGCGCGGCTACCGCTGGTTTGTCAGCCCGGTGCTGCCGGCCTCCTGCCGTTTTCATCCTAGCTGCTCCGAATACGCGGAACAGGCGCTGGCACGCCATGGCGCGTGGCGCGGCAGTTGGCTTGCCGCTCGGCGGCTATGCCGTTGCGGCCCTTGGCATCCGGGCGGTTGCGACCCGGTGCCCTGAGGATGGACACGCAACGGCTCATTCTGCTGTTCATCTTCGGCTTTTCCCTGCTCATGCTCTGGGAAGCCTGGGACAAAGAGCACCGGCCGAGACCCCTGCCCGCCGCTCCGGCCGCGCCGCAGGCGGTGCCCGCCACGGCCAAGCCGCTACCTTCACCGGAGGCGAAGGCGCCTGCCGGCAGCGTCCCAGCCGTGGCCGAGTCGGCGGCCACCGGGGAGACGGTGCGGGTCACCACCGACCTTCTTGTCGCGGAGATCGACACGTTGGGCGGCACGCTGAAGCGCCTTGAGTTGCTTCGACACAAAGATTCGAGCGATCCCAGCAAGAACCTCGTGCTGCTCGGGCCGCACCATGGCTACGAAGCCCAAAGCGGGATTACCGGAGAGGCTGGCCCCAACCACCGCAGCCTTTGGCGTGTGCTGCCCGGAGAGCGCAGCTTGGCGCCCGGGCAGGACGCGCTGGCGCTTCGGCTGACCGCCACCGGCCGGGATGGCGCGGAGGTGGAAAAGGTATACACGTTCCGGCACGACAGCTACGAAATCGGCATCGCCTTGAATATCCGCAATCCGCGCGCAGCCGCTGTGCCTGCCTACGCGTATTTCCAGCTGACGCACGACGGCAAACCCGAGCTGACCGGAAGCTCCCTCGCGCAATCGTTCGGCGCCCAGAGCTTTACCGGCTTCGCCATCTACACCAGCGAAGGCAAGTTCGAGAAGATCGCGCCCGCCGACCTCGACAAGGGGAAGGCCGAGCACACCAAGCATGCGAATAACGGCTGGCTAGCATTCGTCCAGCATTACTTCGTATCGACTTGGTTGCCCCCCGACGGCGTAGAGCGCGATTACGTCATCGAAAAGCGGGCCGACGGCATGTACGCAGGGCGCGTGCTGATAGGAACGACGGTCCTCCCAGGTACCAGCGCGAGCGTGTCGGTGCGGCTGTACGCCGGGCCGCAGGAAAAGCGCCGTCTGGAGGCGGCCGCGCCCGGTCTGGACCTGGTGGTGGACTATGGCTGGCTCACGATTATCGCTTGGCCGCTGTTCTGGCTGCTCGAAAAATTCCATGCGCTCACCGGCAACTGGGGTGTCGCCATCATCCTGCTGACGGTGTTTATCAAGCTGGTGTTTTTCCCGCTCTCGGCGGCGAGCTATAAGTCGATGGCGAAGATGAAGCTGATCACGCCGCGGCTCACCAAGATGCGGGAGATGTACGGGCACGATCGGCAGAAGATGAATCAGGCGATGATGGAACTCTACAAGACCGAGAAGATCAACCCGCTGGGCGGCTGTTTCCCGATCCTAGTGCAGATCCCCGTTTTCATTGCCCTGTACTGGGTGCTGCTTGCCGCGATCGAATTGCGCCACGCGCCGTTCATGCTGTGGATCCAGGATTTGTCGGCGCTCGACCCGTACTACGTGCTCCCGGTCCTGATGACCATCACGATGGTGCTGCAAACACGCATGAACCCGACGCCGCCCGACCCGGTGCAGGCCAAGATGATGAAGTTCATGCCGTTCGTATTCAGCATCTTCTTCTTTTTCTTCCCGGCCGGCCTGGTGCTGTACTGGCTGGTGAACAACATCCTCTCGATCCTCCAGCAGTGGCAGATCCAGCGCCTGTTCGACCGCGACAAGCCTGCCCATGGAAAAAGATGAGGTGGCGCGGGACACCATCGCCGCGATCGCCACGCCGATCGGGCGGGGCGGAATCGGCGTAGTTCGCCTCTCCGGCCCCAGGGTGCGGGAAATCGCGCAAGCCTTGACGGGCCGGCTGCCCAAGGCGAGGACCGCGTCGCTGTGCTTGATTCGGGACGCCCGCGGCGAGCGCATCGATGAAGGCATCGTGCTCTACTTTCCGGCACCCCATTCGTACACTGGGGAGGCGGTGCTCGAGCTTCAGGGACACGGCGGCCCGGTGGTGATGCAGGCCGTGCTCGCCGCCTGCCTTGATGCTGGCGCGCGGCTCGCCGAGCCCGGTGAGTTCACGCGGCGCGCCTTTCTCGAGGGCAAGCTCGATCTTGCGCAGGCCGAGGCGGTCGCCGACCTGATCGATGCGGCAAGCCGCGAGGCGGCGCGCTCTGCGCTGCGCTCGCTCAAGGGAGAGTTCTCCGCGGTGATCGGCGCTTTGAACGCGCAGCTCATCGAGCTGCGCGCGCTGACTGAAGCCATGCTCGATTTTCCGGAAGAAGAGCTCGACCGTCTCCATGTGGACGATGCCACCGCGCGCTTGGCGCGGGTGCGCGCCGCGCTCGAGGAGGTCCTTGGCAAGAGCCGGCAGGGCAGTCTGTTGCGCAGCGGCATTCAAGTAGTGCTGGCCGGACGGCCCAACGTGGGCAAGTCGAGTCTCATGAACCGCTTGGCCGGCGAAGAGCGCGCGATCGTCACGCCGATTCCAGGCACAACGCGCGACGCGCTGCGTGAGCCTCTCGAGATCGGCGGCGTGCCGTTGATCCTCGTTGACACCGCGGGCCTGCGCGCCTCCGCCGACGAAGTCGAACGCCTCGGGGTCGCACGTACCCGGCACGAGCTCGAGCGCGCCGACGTGGTGCTCGCCGTGTTCGAAGCTGGTCAGCTTGTCGAGCCGCTCGCCCATCTGCCGGTCGGGGCCGCGCGCATTGACGTTTTCAACAAGGCCGATCTGGCGCCGGGTTTCTCGCCGCCTGCCACGGGGCACGCAGCGGTTGTCGTATCCGCGAAAACCGGCGCCGGCTTGGATGAATTACGCAGAGCGATCCTCGAGGCAGCCGGGTGGGTCTCGACGGGGGAATCGCTGTTTCTCGCCCGAGAGCGGCACCTGCGCGCACTCGAGAGCGCGCGCAGCCGCCTTCAGGCGGCTGCCGGGGAACTGCGACACTGGGAATTTTTCGCGGAGGAGCTGCGACTCGCGCAGAACGCGCTCGGCAGCATTACCGGCGAGTTCACCGCGGATGACCTTCTCGGTGAGATTTTCGCCAGATTCTGTATCGGCAAGTAGCTACTTCTTCTTTTTCGTGCGCTCCGCCATGATCTTTTCGTAGCACTGCGCGCAAACTTCGCGTTTGTGCTTGATTCCGGGCAAGGTGCGAAAGGTCGCCCGAGGCCTGGAGTGTTGCCCGTGAAAGCAATATTTCAGCGGATTCAGATTAGCCATCGACTCCCCTAACGGTCGCTCCAAGCCCTAACTGTGCGCTTTTTTCTGCCCGCCGTCCGCGCGCGGCTAGGCGACAGGTTCGCAGTAAAGAACTCATTGATAATATTCTTATTTATCCGTTCGGACTGCACCCTTGTTCCATCTGGCGCCAGGCTCGCGGTGCTACAATCGCCCCGGCCTTCGACCGGCCCAGCCTTTGCGCTGGGCCGTTTGCCTTTCAGGAGTCTCGCGCAATGAAAGCACCCGCCTCCGCAGCCGACCAATCGAACGCCCCTGCGTGGGTGCGTCACCGTGCTCTTCGGCAGTGGGTCTCGGAGGTCGCGGGCCTTTCCAAGCCCGAGCGCATCCACTGGTGTGACGGTTCACCGGCCGAATACGACCGGTTATGCGCCGAGTTGGAGAAGGCGGGCACGTTCACCCGCCTGAACGAAAAGCTGCGGCCAAACTCATACCTCGCGCGGTCACATCCCAGCGATGTCGCACGCATGGAGGACCGCACGTTCATTTGCAGCCAGGACAAGGACGACGCCGGACCGACGAACAACTGGATCGAGCCGCGTGAGATGCGCGAGACGTTGAACCGTCTGTTCGACGGTTGCATGCGGGGACGCACGATGTACGTGATGCCGTTCTCCATGGGGCCCATCGGCTCGCATATCGCGCAGATTGGCGTCGAGATCTCGGACTCGGCGTATGTGGCGGTCAACATGCAGATCATGACCCGCATGGGCCGCGCCGTAGCGGAATGGCTCGGCGAAGACGGCGCCTTTGTGCCTGGCGTGCACTCGGTCGGAGTGCCGCTCGCACCGGGGAAGAAGGACGTCCCTTGGCCCTGCAATGAGAAGGAAAAGTGGATTGTGCATTTTCCCGAGACGCGCGAGATCTGGTCCTACGGCTCTGGCTACGGCGGCAACGCGCTGCTCGGGAAGAAATGCCTTGCCCTGCGCATCGCCTCGGTAATGGCGCGCGACGAAGGTTGGCTCGCCGAGCACATGCTCATCGTCGGCATGCAGTCCCCGACTGGAGAGAAGAGCTACATCGCCGCGGCGTTTCCCTCGGCCTGTGGCAAGACCAATCTGGCGATGCTGATTCCGCCGCCAGCCTTCAAAGGCTGGAAAGTCACCACGATCGGCGAAGACATCGCCTGGATCAAGCCGGGGCGCGATGGCCGCTTCTATGCCATCAACCCCGAATACGGACTATTCGGCGTGGCGCCCGGGACCTCGGAACACACCAATGCCAACGCCATGCGCATGCTGCGCGAGAACGTCATCTTCACCAATGTGGCGCTGACTCCAGAAGGTGACGTCTGGTGGGAGGGCATGACCGAGCAGCCGCCAGCACGCCTGATCGACTGGCAGGGCAAGGAATGGACCCCCCAGTCTGGTCGTCTCGCCGCGCATGCCAACGCGCGCTTCACCGTTCCGGCGTTGCAGTGTCCGTCAATGGACCCGAAATGGGAGGATCCGCAGGGCGTTCCCATCTCGGCCTTCATCTTCGGCGGTCGTCGCTCCTCCACGGTACCGCTCGTCGTCGAGGCACCCAGCTGGGAAGAGGGTGTTTATATGGCGGCCACGCTCGGTTCCGAAACGACCGCCGCGATTACCGGAAAGCTGGGCGTCGTGCGGCGCGATCCAATGGCGATGCTCGCATTCTGTGGCTATAACATGGGCGACTATTTCGCTCACTGGTTGAAGATGGGCCGCGCTGTGCAGCATCCGCCGAAGATCTTCCGCGTCAACTGGTTCCGGCGCGACGCGCAAGGCCGGTTCATCTGGCCGGGATTCGGCGAGAACATGCGTGTGCTGCAATGGGTCGTCGAGCGGTCCCGGGGGCGCACGGGCGGCGTGGAAGAAACATCGCTTGGCCTGATGCCGCGTTACGAGGACCTCAATTGGACGGGACTGGAAAAGCTCTCCGCCGCTCGGTACGCCGAACTCGCCCGGGTGGACGCCGCGGCGTGGAAAGACGAGCTCGCCTCGCACGACGAGCTTTTCGCCAAGCTTGGCAAGCGCCTGCCTGCTGCACTAGAGGCGGGGCGTGGCCGGATGCACCAGAAGCTCGCCGCGTAATGTGATTGTTGCATCGCAGCATTCCGCCTGTTCCACGTGAAACCTCGCGGCTAGAGGCGAGCAGCTAGTTCCACGTGGAACGATGGCGTAAAATTGCGCCGTCCCCATGGAGTTTCCCGTCGAATTCGATGTCATCGTGGTCGGTGGCGGCCACGCTGGCACCGAGGCCGCGCTTGCCGCCGCTCGCATGGGCTCCCGCACCCTCCTGTTGACGCACAGCGTCGAGACGCTGGGGCAGATGTCGTGCAATCCATCGATCGGCGGCATTGGCAAAGGCCACCTCGTTAAGGAGATCGATGCCTTAGGGGGTGCCATGGCCTTGGCTACCGACGAGGCCGGGATTCAGTTCCGGACGCTGAATTCATCCAAGGGCCCGGCGGTACGGGCCACGCGCGCGCAAGCTGATCGGGTGCTATACCGGCACGCCGTTCGCCGACGAATCGAGAACCAGCCCAATCTGCTCGTCTTCCAGCAGGCCGTGGATGACCTCCTGCTCGAGGGACAGCGGGTGGTCGGGGTCGCAACGCAGCTCGGTACACACTTTCACGCGCAGGCGGTCGTGCTGACGACCGGAACGTTCCTCGGCGGACTGATACATGTCGGTTTGCAAAACTATCAGGCAGGGCGCGCCGGGGACCCCGCTTCCATTACGCTCGCCGCCAAGTTACGAGGAATGAGTCTTCCGGTGGGTCGTTTGAAGACCGGGACGCCGCCACGTCTCGACGCCCGCAGTATCGATTTTTCAGTGTTGACGGAGCAGCCCGGCGACGCCCCAGAGCCGGTGTTTTCCTTCATGGGGCGACGGGACATGCATCCTGGCCAGCTGCCGTGCTGGATCACTCATACCAACGAGGCGACCCACGAAATCATTCGCGGTGCCCTGGACCGGTCGCCGATGTACACCGGCGTGATCCAGGGCGTGGGGCCGCGCTATTGCCCGTCCATCGAAGACAAGATCCACCGCTTCGCAGGCAAGTCCAGCCATCAGTTGTTTCTTGAGCCAGAAGGTCTCACCAGCACCGAAATCTATCCAAACGGCATCTCCACCAGCTTGCCCTTCGACGTGCAGCTGAAGCTGGTGCATTCGATCCGGGGCCTCGAGCGGGCGCACATCGTGCGGCCCGGCTATGCCATCGAGTATGACTATTTCGACCCCCGCAATCTGCGGGCGTCGCTAGAAACGAAAAGCCTCGACGGTCTATTCTTCGCCGGTCAGATCAACGGCACCACCGGCTACGAAGAGGCCGCGGCCCAGGGGCTTCTTGCGGGCATCAACGCTTCGCTTCGGGTTCAGGGCCGTGAGCCCTGGTGGCCGAAACGCGACCAGGCGTACCTCGGGGTGCTGGTGGATGATCTTGTTACGCGCGGCGTTTCGGAGCCGTATCGCATGTTCACGAGCCGTGCCGAGTATCGCTTGACGCTGCGCGAGGACAATGCCGATCTGCGGCTTACCGAGGCGGGTCGCAAACTCGGACTCGTCGACGATGCCCGTTGGGGTGCGTTCAATCGAAAGCGCGACGCCGTTGTACGTGAGCAGGAGCGCCTTAAGTCGACGTATGTAAGCGCAGGCTTTCAGCAAAGGCACTCTCTTTTTGAGCTCTTGCGCCGGCCTGATGTGACCTACGCGAGCCTAGTGGAGGAGCCGACCGTCGATTCGCTGGTCGCCGAGCAGGTCGAGATCCAGGCGAAATATGAAGGCTACATCGAGCGGCAGCGTGAGGAGGTCGAGCGCCGCAGCAATCTCGAGACGCTTGCCTTGCCCCCGGAAATTGATTACTGCGCAGTGCGCGGTCTGTCGGTCGAGGTGCAGCAAAAGCTCAACTGGCATCGGCCGCAGACAGTCGGTCAGGCGTCGCGCATTTCGGGCATCACGCCAGCCGCGATCGCGTTGCTATTGGTGCATTTGAAGCGAGGCTTCCGGCCCTACAAGAAAACGGCATGACGCCACAGGCCGCGCTCGATCACGGGCTCGGCGAACTCGCGCTGGCCCTGCCTACGGACGCGCCCGAGCAGTTGCTGCGCTACGTCGAGCTGCTCGCGAAATGGAACCGGACCTACAACCTGACCGCGATCCGTGACCCGCTCGAAATGGTGAGCCAGCACCTGCTCGATTCGCTCGCGGTTATCCCGCACCTGCCGATGTCCGGGGCCAACGCGGCGCTCGCCGATGTCGGTTCGGGTGCTGGGCTACCCGGCATTGCCCTCGCGATCGCACGGCCGGCGTGGCGCGTGGCGCTCAATGACGCGAGCCAGAAGAAGTGCGCTTTCCTGCGCCAGGCATCGATTGAGCTCGCACTGCGAAACGTCGAGGTGAGTGAAGCACGCGTCGAAGCGTGGTTGCCGGTGCGGCCGTTCGAAGTGGTGATCTCGCGCGCCTTCGCCGACCTAGGTACTTTCATTGCGGCTTGCGGCCATCTGGTTGCACGTGGTGGCACGCTGGCCGCGATGAAGGGGGCGTTCCCGCGCGATGAGCTGCAGCGCCTGCCCAGCGGATGCAATTGTGGTGAAGCGATTCGGCTGCACGTGCCGTTGCTCGATGCTGAGCGCCATTTGGTTCTTTGCCGGCCGGAGAACTAAGCGCATGGCGCACGTGCTCGCGGTCGTGAATCAAAAGGGCGGCGTCGGCAAGACGACGACCAGCGTCAACCTCGCCGCAGCGCTTGCTCAGGCCGCTCGGCGCGTGCTTCTGGTTGATCTCGACCCGCAGGGGAATGCGACGATGGGAAGCGGCGTAGACAAGCGCACTGTCGCCCGCAGCGTCTACCACGTTCTGCTCGGGCTCGCCGAGCTGGCAACGGTACGCACGCGCGCGGAGCGCGGCGGCTACGACCTGGTACCCGCCAATCGCGAGCTCGCGGGCGCGGAGGTCGAGCTGGTCGAATTGCAGTCGCGCGAGACGCGGCTCAAGGTCGCGCTCGAGCGCGTCGTGGGCGACTATGACTTCGTTCTCATCGATTGCCCTCCCTCGCTCAGCCTGCTCACCGTCAACGCCCTCACTGCAGCGCGGCGCGTGCTGATCCCGATGCAATGCGAGTACTACGCGCTCGAGGGATTGTCGGACCTGGTGGGCACGATCAAGCGGGTGCGCGCGCATCTCAATCCAGAGCTCGAGATCGCTGGCCTGCTGCGCACAATGTACGACCCGAGGAACACGCTTTCGCAGCAGGTCTCAGAGCAGCTGGAAACGCATTTCGGCGACAAGGTCTACCGCACGCTCGTGCCGCGCAACGTGCGGCTGGCCGAGGCACCGAGCTACGGCGTACCGGCGGTGCTTTGGGACGCCGCATCGAAGGGTGCACAGGCCTACCTCGCGCTCGCCGACGAAATCCTCGCGCAAGGAGCGCCCGCATGATCAGGCCCAAGGGACTAGGACGAGGACTCGACGCATTGCTCGGCGGCGATGAGGTCCCGCGCGAAGCGCTGCTCACGTTGCCGGTGGCGCGCATCCGGCCCGGGCGCTACCAGCCGCGCACCAAGATGGACCAGCAGGCGCTGGCCGAGCTCGCCGAGTCGATCCGCTCGCAGGGTCTGATGCAGCCGCTGCTCGTGCGCCCGGTGGACCGCGACCGCTACGAGCTGATCGCCGGCGAGCGGCGCTGGCGGGCGGCGCAAATGGCGGGGCTGGAAGAAGTGCCGGCGCTGGTGCGCGAAGTGCCCGATGAAGCCGCGCTCGCGATGTCGCTGATCGAGAACATCCAGCGCGAGAACCTCAATCCGATGGAAGAGGCGGCGGGACTGCAGCGTCTGGTCGACGATTTCAAGATGACCCACGAGCAGGCGGCCGATGCCGTCGGCCGTTCGCGCAGCGCCACGACCAACCTGTTGCGGCTGCTGAAGCTCGCCAGGCCGGTGCAGGAAATGCTGATGGAAGGCGCGCTCGAGATGGGGCATGCGCGCGCGCTGCTCGCGCTCGACGCGGCGCGGCAGATCGAAGCCGGCACGCGCGTCGCGGCGAAGCGCCTGTCGGTGCGCGAGACCGAGGCGCTGGTGCAGAGCCTGCTGCGCGGGCCGGCAGCGCGGCGCCGCAAGAGGGCTGACCGCGATCTCGCGCGGCTGGAAGAGGAAGTGTCGGAGCGGCTCGGCACTACGGTCGAGATCCGCGCGGCGAAAAAGGGCGCCGGCAGACTCGTGCTGCACTACTCGAGCCTCGACCATCTCGAGCAGCTACTCAAGAAGCTGCGCTGACGTGTATAATTTTGCGGCCTTGCTCGGTGCGGAGAGAACCAACGCCATGCTTCGCCATCTGGGCAAGCCGATACGCACGGTTTTGCAATGGCAGCTCGCGGCAACGGCTGCAATGACGATTGCCGCGGCGTTGCTGGCGGGCGCGCAGACTGCGGTGTCGGCGGCCGGCGGCGGTTTAGTGAGCGTCGTTGCCGGGCTGGCGTCTGCATTCGTGGCTTCGAGGAGCGACGCGAAGTCCGCAGGGGGAATTCTGTTCGGCGCGTTGCGTGCCGAGACAGTCAAGATCGGCGTTGCCGTGCTCCTGCTGTGGCTCGTGCTGGCGAACTACGCTGAAGCGGTGGTCGGCGTCTTCGTCGGGGCGTTCATCGTCACGATGCTGATATTCGCCATGGCGTTTTTTGTCCGCGACTACTGACGCAATCGAGCCGATGGCCGCCGCAGGTAAAGAGCTCACTCCCTCGGAGTACATCGAGCACCACCTCAGCTTCTTCTCGAAGCCCGTGGGCGACGGGGAAAGCGGTTTCTGGACGATCAACGTCGATTCGCTCGCTACCGCGTTCATCCTCGGCGTGGTGGCGCTCGGCTTCATATGGTGGGTGGTGCGCGGCGCGACCGCAGGCGTACCGAACAAGCGCCAGGCGTTTGTGGAGTTGGCGATCGATTTCGTCGATGGACAGGTGAAAGGCATCTTCCACCACGGCGACCGCCACCGCTTCATCGCGCCGCTCGCCCTAACAGTCGGCGTGTGGGTAGTACTGATGAACGCAATGGACTTCCTGCCGGCGGATATCGTCGGACTCGTCACACATCACGTCTCCGAGCACGGTTTTCGCTACGTGCCCACCGCCGACGTCAATACGACCTTCGCGCTGTCCATCTCCGTGCTCTTGCTGAGCATCTACTTCGCCATCTCGGTGAAGGGCGTCGGCGGCTGGCTGCGCGAATTATTCTTCGCGCCGTTCGGGTCCCATCCGCTGCTCATACCGGCCAACTTTCTGTTCCAGATGGTCGAATACATCTCGAAGACGCTGTCGCACTCGCTGCGGCTCTTCGGCAACATGTACGCTGGGGAGATTCTGTTCTTACTGCTCTGGATGCTGGCGGCGACCGGCATTGCCGGCGCGATCTCCGGCTTCGTGCTCGCTTTCGGCTGGGCGATCTTCCACATCCTCATTGTGCTGCTGCAGGCCTACATCTTCATGATGCTGACCATCGTGTATATCTCGATGGCGCACGAGCACCACTAATAAAGGGAGAACATCGATGGAAAAACTTCAACTGCTGGCGATGGTGCAGGCCTATACCGGCATCGGCGTCGGCCTCATGATCGGCCTCGGCGCTGCGGGCGCCTGCATCGGCGTAGGCATCATGTGCAGCCGATTCCTCGAGGCGGCCGCGCGCCAGCCCGAGCTCACCAATTCGCTGCAGGCCAAGGTGTTCCTGCTCCTCGGCCTGATCGACGCGTCGTTCATCATCGGCCTGGGCATCGCCATGTTCTTCGCTTTCGCGAATCCGCTCGCCACCGCATTCCGCTAAGTGCGAGGAGTAGGGCATGAACCTCAACCTGACTCTGTTCGCCCAGGCCGTCACGTTTACGGTCTTCATCTGGTTCACGGTGACGTTCATTTGGCCTTGGATGCTTCGCAAGATCGAGGAGCGCCAGAAAACCATCGCCGACGGCCTCGCCGCCGCCGAGCAGGGACACCGCTCGCTTCAGCTGTCGACGCGCCAGGCCGACGAGGCGATCAAGGAGGCGCGCAACCGCGCCGCGGAGATCCTTGGCCAGGCCGAAAAGCGCGCCGCGCAGCTGATCGAGGAGGCGAAACTCGCCGCCAAGGACGAAGGCAGCCGCGAGAAGGCTGCGGCCAAGGCCGAGATCGAGCAGGAGGTGGCGCGTGCGCGCGAGCAGCTTCGCGGACACGTGGCCGAGCTCGCGGTCGCGGGCGCCGAGAAAATTCTGCGCCGCGAGGTGGACGCTAGAGCGCACGCCCAGTTGCTGGAAGAGATAAAGAGGCAAATTTAGATGGCCGAACCGAGCACCATCGCCAGACCGTACGCCGAAGCCGCGTTCAAGCTGGCAGACGCCGCCGGGCGCCTGCGCGAATGGTCGGAGATGCTTGCTGCGCTGGCGGCGGTCGCCGGAGACGAGCGCGTGCTGCGCGTCATCCGCGATCCCGGACTGTCCGATGCAAAGCTGGCCGGGCTGTTCATCTCGATCCTTGCCGGGAAGCTCACCGCGGACGCCGAAAACTTCGTCCGCGTGCTCGCCGAGAACAAGCGCCTGGAGCTGCTGCCCGAGATCCACTCGCAATACGAGGCGCTGCGGAACGAGCGCGAGGGCATCGTTCAGGCCGAGGTGCATTCGGCGTTCGAGCTTGCCGCGCCGCAACTCGCCGACTTGCTGTCGCGGCTCGAAAAGAAAACCGGCCGCAAAGTGAAGGCGAGCGTACGCCTCGACAAAGAGCTGATCGGCGGCGTCAAGCTGGTGCTCGGCGACAAGGTGATCGACGGTTCGGTGCGCGCACAGCTCGCCGCGCTCGACACCGCATTGAAAGCTTAAGGAGCAGGCATGCAACTCAATCCGTCTGAAATCTCGGAACTGATCAAGAGCCGCATCCAGAACCTGGACGCCGGCGTACAGATGCGCACGCAGGGCACCGTGGTCTCGGTGACCGACGGCATCTGCCGCATCCACGGGCTTTCGGACGCGATGCAGGGCGAGATGCTCGAGTTCCCGCGCAACACCTTCGGGCTCGCGCTGAACCTCGAGCGCGACTCGGTGGGCACGGTGGTCCTCGGCGACTACACGCACATCACCGAAGGCGATGTCGTGAAGTGCACCGGACGGATTCTGTCGGTGCCGGTCGGGCCGCAGCTGCTGGGCCGCGTGGTCAACTCCCTCGGCGAGCCGATCGACGGCAAGGGCCCGGTCGATTCGAAAGAAACCGACGTCATCGAGAAGGTCGCCCCCGGCGTGATCTGGCGCAAATCGGTGTCACAGCCGGTGCAGACCGGCCTCAAGGCGATCGACGCGATGGTGCCGATCGGGCGTGGCCAGCGCGAGCTGATCATCGGCGACCGCCAGACCGGCAAGACGGCGGTCGCGGTCGACACCATCATCAACCAGAAGGGCAAGGATCTGCTGTGCGTCTACGTGGCGATCGGCCAGAAGGCCTCCACCATCGTCAACGTCGTGCGCAAGCTCGAGGAGCATGGTGCGATGGCCTACACCATCGTGGTGGCTGCTTCGGCGTCTGAATCCGCCGCGATGCAGTACATCGCGCCTTACTCGGGCTGCACGATGGGCGAGTATTTCCGCGACCGCGGACAGGACGCGCTCATCATCTACGACGACCTGACCAAGCAGGCCTGGGCGTACCGCCAGGTGTCGCTGCTCCTGCGCCGGCCGCCGGGGCGCGAGGCCTACCCGGGCGACGTGTTCTATCTGCACTCCCGGCTGCTCGAGCGCGGCGCGCGTGTAAACGAGCAGTACGTCGAGAACTTCACCAAGGGAAAGGTCAAGGGCAAGACCGGCTCGCTCACGGCGCTGCCAATCATCGAGACGCAGGCTGGCGACGTCACCGCCTTCGTGCCGACCAACGTGATCTCGATCACCGACGGCCAGATCTTCCTGGAAACGGATCTGTTCAACGCCGGCATCCGCCCCGCGATCAACGCCGGCATCTCGGTGTCGCGGGTCGGCGGGGCGGCGCAGACCAAAATCATGAAGCGGCGCGACACCGGCGGCGGCGTGCGGCTCGCTCTCGCGCAGTACAGCGAGCTCGCCGCGTTCGCGCAGTTCGCGAGCGACCTCGACGAGGCGACCCGCAAGCAGCTCGAGCGCGGCCGCATGGTGACCGAGCTCATGAAGCAGCCGCAGTACCAGCCGCTGCAGGTCTGGGAGATGGCGCTCACGCTGTTCGCGGTGAACAACGGCTACTTCGACGACATCGACGTCAAGAAGGCGCTCGCCGCCGAGAAGTCGATGCGCGACTACATCAAGGCCGCGTACGCCGACCTTGCCGAGCGCATGGAGCAGAAGAAGGAACTCTCCGCCGAGGACGACAAGGCGCTGCACGCGGCGATCAAGGACTGGAAGAAGAACGGCAGCTTCTAGCGCGCCATGCCAGGTACCAAAGAAATCAGAATGAAGATCCGGAGTGTGCAGAACACCCGGAAGATCACCAAGGCGATGGAGATGGTCGCCGCCTCGAAGATGAGGAAGGCGCAGGAGCGCATGCGCCACGCGCGGCCGTACGGCGAGAAGATCCGCAACGTCGCGGCGCACATCTCGCACGCCAATCCCGAGTACCGGCACCCGTTCCTCGTGTCGCGCGACAGCGTGAAGCGCGTCGGCATCATCGTGGTGAGCACCGACAAGGGGTTGTGCGGCGCGCTGAACACCAACCTGCTGCGACTGGTACTCACGCAGTACAAGGAATGGCAGACGCAGGGCGAGGAGATCGACGTCTGCTGCATCGGCAACAAGGGCCTTGCTTTCATGCAACGCCTCGGGGCGAGCATCGTTTCGCAGGCGACGCAGCTGGGCGACCGGCCGCAAATGGACAAGCTCATCGGCGCAGTGAAGATCATGCTCGACAGCTATACCTCGGATCGCTTCGACCGGCTGATGCTCGCCTACAACCGCTTCATCAACACGATGAAGCAGGAGCCGGTGATCGAGCAGCTGCTGCCGCTCGCCGGCGAGCGGCTCGGAGCGCCGGAAAGCGTGTGGGACTACCTCTACGAGCCCGAGGCGCGCGCGGTGCTCGACCAGGTGATGACGCGCTACATCGAGGCGATCATCTTCCAGGCGGTGGCCGAGAACATGGCCTCCGAGCAGTCGGCGCGCATGGTCGCGATGAAGGCCGCCTCCGACAACGCCGCCGACCTGATCGACGAGCTCACCCTCGTCTACAACAAGAACCGGCAGGCGGGCATCACCAAGGAACTTTCGGAAATCGTCGGCGGCGCTGCTGCCGTTTAGACCCAGGAAACCTATCCATGGCACAAGCACAAGGCACCATCGTCCAGTGCATCGGCGCGGTGATCGACATCGAGTTTCCACGCGAGAGGATGCCTAACATCTACGACGCGCTGGTCCTCGAGGAAACGGGCGAGCAGGGGCTCGCCGAGAAAGGCCTTACCTTCGAGGTCGAGCAGCAGCTCGGCGACGGCGTGGTGCGCTGCATTGCGCTCGGCTCCTCCGACGGCCTGCGCCGCGGCATGAAGGTGAAGAGCACCGCCGAGCCGATCTCGGTTCCAGTCGGCAAGGGAACGCTGGGCCGCATCATGGATGTCCTCGGGCGGCCGATCGACGAGGCGGGGCCGATCAAGACCGAGGAGCGGCGCTCGATCCACCAGGCGGCGCCCAAGTTCGCCGAGCTCTCGCCCTCGGTCGAGCTGCTCGAGACCGGCATCAAGGTGATCGACCTCATCTGTCCCTTCGCCAAGGGCGGCAAGATCGGCCTCTTCGGCGGCGCGGGCGTCGGCAAGACCGTCAACATGCTCGAGCTCATCAACAACATCGCGACGCAGCACTCGGGCTTGTCGGTGTTCGCTGGCGTAGGCGAACGCACCCGCGAGGGCAACGACTTCTACCACGAGATGATCGAGGCGCAGGTCATCAAGCTCGACAACATCACGGAGTCCAAGGTGGCGATGGTATTCGGGCAGATGAACGAGCCGCCGGGCAACCGCCTGCGCGTCGGGCTCACCGGGCTCACCATGGCGGAATACTTCCGCGACGAAGGCCGCGACATCCTGCTCTTCATCGACAACATCTACCGCTTCACGCTCGCGGGCGTAGAGGTCTCGGCGCTGCTCGGGCGCATGCCCTCGGCGGTGGGCTACCAGCCCACCCTCGCGGAGGAAATGGGCAAGCTCCAGGAGCGCATCACTTCGACCAAGGT
>DATILQ010000181.1:0-2247 GCA_035476235.1 Burkholderiales bacterium | reverse complement strand
TCGGTCGCGAACATGACGATGAAGGAAAGCGCGAGCGCCACGCGCATGCCGGCGAAGATCTGCGGCAGCGCGCCCGGCAGCACCACGCGGCGGAAGATCTCGGCGTGCGACGCGCCCATGTTGCGCGCCGACCAGACGAGGATGCGCGGCGTCGCCTTGGCGCCGTAGTAGGCGTTGATGTACGCCGGATAGAAGCAGGCGAGCGCGATGATCAGCACCTTCGACAGATCGCCGATGCCGAACCACAGCATGAAGAGCGGCAGCATCACGATCTTCGGCACGGGATAGGTGAGGAAGACGAGCGGGCTCACCGTGTCGTCGAAGCCGCGCGCGATGCCCGCGGCGAGGCCGAGCAGCACGCCCGCGAGCGTGCCGATGACGAAGCCTGGCAGCGCGCGCAGCAGGCTCGCTGCCGCATCCGCGTAGAGCTCGCGAGTGCCGAGCGCGGCGATGAAATGTTTTGCGATCTCGAGCGGCGCGAGGATGTAGTCCGGATGCCCGCGCAGCGTAAGAAGCTGCCACAGCACGACCAGGGCGAAGAGCAGCCCCGCCCGTGCAAGCCGGCTAGCGGCTACACCCACACCTGCAATACGTAGTCGTATGCAGCCTGCGCGTTCGTCATGTCGACGCGCTGCAGCTTGATGCGGTAGCCGTCCTTGGTTTTCTTCAGCTCGTGTCGATACGCGCCGGCGAAGTGGCGCACGTCGTCGCGCCTGAGCTCCATCATGTGGAAGCGCGAGCGCACGTGCACGTCGCCGCTGGGCAGCAGCTTCTCCACCACGACGTTGGAGACCACGTGGTTCGTTTCCCACAGCGGCCGCTGCGACCACGCGTCCGGATGCAGCACGCGCTTCATGCGCACGGTCATCAGGTTCCTGTCCTCGGCGAAGATCGCCGGCTGCCCATCCCAGGTCTTGTACGACGGCTCGGGCGGCATCCAGTAGATGCCGTCCGGCGTGAACAGCTCGATCCAGTCCTCCCAGTGCTTGCTATCCAGCAGCTCCGCCTGGCGGTAGAGGAACTGCTCCACCTCATATTGCAGATCACGACCATTCGCCTTGTGGGTTCCCGCTTTCGCGGGAACGACGGCGGACTTCTTCTTAGCCACGCATGTACTCCGCCCAGGCCTTCATCTGGTTGCGCATCGGCGCTTCCGACGTGCCGCAGTTCGGCGCCGTCTCCACCATGCCGTTCTTCTCGATGTCGCGGCCCAGATGCCGGCCGAAGGTCACCCAGTCGCCGCCGTCCGAGGAGAGGCCCTGGTGGCACTTCCAGAAATTCTCGAGGTCGTCGGCATTCACCAGGGTCGCCGGCGAGTTCACCAGGTTGTAGTAGGCGAGCGAGCGCCGGTAGATCGCCTCCGGCGCGCCCTTGAGCCTGAAATGCCAGATCTCGGTGAGCGTGCGGTCGACGGACAGCGGACGCACCGCGCGCAGCTGCTGCAGCGGCGATTGCACCGACAGGCCCGGATAGATGAGCACGTGATGGATGTTGACGCCGACGATCTCCTCGAAGCGCTTCTGCCCGTACTTCTTGATCATGACCTTGTCGTAGGCGAGCGTGTCGGGATCCTGCGGCCGCAGGCCCATGTAGCCGGT
Organism: Burkholderiales bacterium; assembly: GCA_035476235.1. GTDB lineage: Bacteria > Pseudomonadota > Gammaproteobacteria > Burkholderiales > SG8-39 > SCGC-AG-212-J23. The sequence continues at coordinate 649 of DATILQ010000181.1, read as the reverse complement.
AAGGATGCAGTGGCCGTGCGGGTAGTTGAGCGTCTGGAAGTTGTCCCATTTGTCGATCGTCACCGTCGCGAAAGCCGACAGCATGTGATACGAGAGCGGCGCCTCGCCTTTTTTCGCCTTGGCGGCGATCATCTTCTCGACCTCGTGCGCCGCGCGGCCGGTCGACTGGTGGGTCACCGAGGGATGGAGCGCGTCGAGCTGGTTCTCCAGGAATATTTTCCAGTTGGAGTGCTGGATCACGCGGAAGCAGTTCGGCACGATCTCGACCTCGCCCTCGGGGGCGCGGTCGCACATGTCGTCGAACGCGACCTTCGATGCACCGAGGAATTCCTGCAGCGTGGGCCCATCCTTCGCCAGGCTGGCGAAGACGAAGCCGCGATAGTTCTCCACGCGCGCCGCGCGCTTCATGCTGCAGTCGGGATTGTCCTTGCCGAAGCGCGTGCCGGCGTAGCCGGATTCCATCATCGGGATGGCGCGCAGCTTGCCGTCGTGATGGAAGGTCCAGGAATGGTACGAGCAGCGGAAGAAATCGCCGGCGTTGCCCTTGCGGTCGCCGCACATCATGTTGCCGCGGTGCGGGCAGCGGTTGTAGAGCACGTGGATCTTGCCGTCGCCCGCGCGCACCATCAGCATCGGCTGGCGGCCGAGC
>DATILQ010000180.1:0-3028 GCA_035476235.1 Burkholderiales bacterium | reverse complement strand
CGTCGCCAACCACGTCGGAGATGATCAGCGCCGCGACTTTGCCGCGACACGCCGCGGCAAGCCGGCCGCCAGCGACGGCGGAGAGGTGCTTGCGCACGGTGTTGATCTCCTGGATGGTCGCGCCGCTCTTCAGAAGCTGCGACGTGAGCTGCTTGAGCTGCGCCATCGACACGCCGGGCGCGGGCAGCGAAAGCAGGCTCGAGCCGCCGCCGGAAAGCAGGGCGAGCAGCAGGTCGTCCTTGCGCAGCTTCTGGACCGACTCGAGCAGCTGCCGCGCCGCGCGCTCGCCTGCTTCATCGGGTATTGGATGGCCGGCCTCGACCACCTGGATGTGTTTCGTCGGCAGGCCGTGGCCGTAGCGGGTGATGGCGATGCCTTCGACCGCTCCCCACTCGCGTTCGACTGCGAGCGCCATGGACGCGGCGGCCTTGCCGGCGGCGGCGACAAACACCCGGCCGCGCGGTTTCGCCGGCAGATGCTTCGCAAGAATGACCAGCGGGTCGGCGGCAGCGACCGCCGCGCGATAGCTCTCTTCAAGAAGCCCGCGCATCAGCCGGCTCAGGTTCCGGGTGCGAAGGTTTCTTTGCCGGCGTCCCTGCCGAGCTTGTAGAAGCGCGGATAAGCCTCGCGGAAGGCCTGCTGGATTTCCACCACCGGCACGTCGGCGAAGCTGCCGCGGTCGCGCAGGTACTCCATGTGGCGGCGGTCGTCCTCGTCGAAGGGATGGAAGATCGAGTCGCTTTCGCCGTCCCACTCGAGCGGCTTGACGCGGAAGCGGCGGCAGAGCTCGAGATTGAACGCCGGCGTGCACTTCACCCACCTGCCGCCGATGCGGAACTCGGTGAAACCGTGGTAGACGAACAGGTCGCTGCCCATCGTCTCGGCGAGGCGCGGGCTGGTGAGGTGGTTCTTCACGTCGGCGAAGCCGACGCGCGTCTCGAGGCCCGCGGCGCGGCCGCAGGCGGCGAGCAGCGCCGCCTTGCCGATGCAGAAGCCTTCGCCCGCGGCGAGCACCGTCGAGGCGGTGAAGGCCTCGCGCTTGCTGAAGTCGAGGAACGGGTTGTAGCGGATGCCGTCGCGCACCGCGTAGTAGAGCGAGACGGCGCGGTCGCGATCGGAGCTGCCTTTGGTATTGGCTTTTGAAAAGGCGGCAACACCGGGATCGTTGCTGTCGACGTAGCGACCGGGCTCGAGGTATTCGCTCATTGCTGCATCAGGCGCTGCGCGCCCCTGAAAAGTTCGCTCGACGGATCGGCCAGGCCGTCCATCACGGAGAAGTGGTTGCTGCCCGGCATGGCGATGTCGCCGGCGGAGACGTTTTTCCAGCGTTCGCCGAGCAGAGTGTTCTGGCGCAGGAACTCGGACGACTCGTCGCCGCCGACGCTGGTCATCACCGGCGCGCGGGTCGAGGTGGGAAGGAACGCGGGCGAGAGGCGCAGCGCCAGCGCCGGATCGAGCCGCAGGTCCTGCTGCAGGAAGTCGACCTCGATCAGCGGCCGCAGGTCGTAGATGCCGCTGATCGCGAGGCCGCCCTTCCACAGGTTCCTTGGCAGGCGCGCGTCGAGCTGCGGCCAGAGCGCGCACATCAGCATCGCCGTGAGGTGGCCGCCGGCGGAGTGGCCGGAGACGTAGAGGCGATCGCGGTCGATGCCGTACTTTTCGGCGTTCAGCCACAGCCAGCGGCTGGCGCGCAGCATCTGCCGCACGATCTCGTCCATCGCCACCCGGGGGCAGAGGTCGTAGTTGACCACCGCCAGCGTCACCCCGGCGTCGACCCAGGACGGGGCGAGGAAGGAGAAATCCTTCTTGTCGAGCGAGCGCCAGTAGCCGCCGTGGATGAACATCATGCAGCGGCCGTCGCCGTTCCTCGCCGGGAAGAGGTCGATGCTCTCGCCCGGCATGTCGCCGTAGCGCAGGTCGAGATGCGCCTTCAGGCTGCCGCGCGCCCGGGCCGAGCTCTCCTGCCAGCGGGCGAAGAACTGCGGGTGCTCGGGAACGAGCTCGCGGTTGTTGTACTGCTTCGCGAGCAGCGCCTTGTCCGGAGCGTTCATCCCCGCTTTTCCCTCCACAGGCCCATGGCTTCCTGGCCGGGACGATCGGAGAAGGAGAACAGCACCGTCTCGCTTTTCGCCTCGAGCTCGAGCGGCATCCAGGAAGGCGCGACGAACGTGTCCTTCGCCTCGAAATCGAAGCTCTCGCCGGCGATGCGGGCTCGGCCCTCGCCTTCGGCCACCGCGTACACCGTTCCCTCGGTCGAGCGGTACGGCTGCGTGCGGAAACCCGCGGGCAGCAGCTGCAGGAAAGTGGCGATGGTCGGCATTGCGTGCCCGCCGGTGAGCGGGTTGATGAATTCCAGCTTCCAGCCGTTGCAGGGATCAGGCTCCTGGTCGCGGGCGATCTTCGCCAGCGATTCGCGGCTGCGCTGGTACGGATAGCTGAAGATCGGCGAGGTCTTGCCGTAGGGCGCCGCTGCATTGACCGGCGCAAGGCCGTTGCCGAAGCGCGCGAGCGACACGCCCTCGCTGCGCGACACTGGCTGCATGTCCTCGGGGTAGATCTCGTGGAACTGTGCGGCGAACAGCTGCACGATACGAACGTCGAGGCCGTCGAGCCATACCACCGGATCCTTGCCCGGGTTGCCGTGGTCGTGCCAGGTCCACGACGGCGTGATGATGAAGTCGCCGGGGCGCATGGTAGTGCGCTCGCCGTCCACCGCCGTGTAGGCGCTGGAACCCTCAAGGACGAAGCGCAGCGCCGACTGCGAATGCCGATGGCTGGGCGCGATCTCGCCCGGCAGGATGAGCTGGTAGCCGCAGAACAGGCTCTGCGTCACCGACGATTCGCCCGGCATGCCCGGGTTCTGCAGGATCAGCACGCGCCGGGTCGCCTCCTTGGCGGTGATCAGGCTGCCGGCCTCCATTAGGAATGGCCGCGCGTGCCTGTACTTCCAGAGCGCTGGCTTGCACGGCGTCACTGGTTCGTTCGGAATCAGCGAGTGGTACCGCTCCCAGAGCGGCGCGAAGTTGAA
>DATILQ010000179.1:0-15444 GCA_035476235.1 Burkholderiales bacterium | reverse complement strand
ACTGCAGGCCGACGTCCTCCTGCAACTTGACGGCTTCCTTGATGCATTTGTCTTCCACGGCGCGCAGCGCCGCATGGTCGATCTCGCCCTTCTTGTGCCTGGCGCGCGCGGCATGCAGTGCCTGCGGGCGCAGGAGGCTGCCGACGTGGTCGGCGCGGAACGGGGGTTCCATGGGAGGGCTTCTACGCCGCCTGCTTTAGCGCGAGCGCCTTGTCGGTGGCTTCCCAGGTGAACTCGGGCTCTTCGCGCCCGAAGTGGCCGTAGGCGGCGGTCTTCTCGTAGATCGGGCGCAGCAGGTCGAGCATCTGGATGATGCCCTTCGGCCGCAGGTCGAAGTGCTTGATGACCAGCGCCGCGAGCGCGTCGTCGGACACCTTCCCGGTGCCCTGGGTCGTCACCATGACGCTGGTGGGGCGGGCCACGCCGATGGCGTAGGACAGCTGCACCAGGCACTTCGACGCGAAACCGGCGGCGACGATGTTCTTCGCGACGTAGCGCGCCGCGTACGCCGCGGAGCGGTCGACCTTCGAGGGATCCTTGCCGGAGAAGGCGCCGCCGCCATGCGGCGCCGAGCCGCCGTAGGTATCGACGATGATCTTGCGGCCGGTGACTCCGCAGTCGCCCTTCGGCCCGCCGATCTCGAACGCGCCGGTCGGGTTGACGAGGTACTTGATCGAGCCCTTGATCAGGTTCCTGGGCAGCACCGGCTTGATCACTTCCTCGATCACCGCTTCGGAGAGCTTCTTGTGGTCGATACCGGGCGCATGTTGCGTAGACAGGACCACGGTATCGACCGCGTCGGGCCTGCCGTTCGAGTAGCGGATGGTGACCTGCGACTTGGCGTCGGGCCGCAGCCAGGGCAGCCGGCCGTTGCGCCGCAGCTCCGCCTGGCGCTCGACCAGGCGGTGCGAGAGAAAGATCGGCAGCGGCATCAGGCTCGGCGTCTCGTCGCAGGCATAGCCGAACATCAGGCCCTGGTCGCCGGCGCCCTGCTCGAGATCCAGGCCCTTGCCCTCGTCGACGCCGCGCGCGATGTCCGGCGACTGCTGGCCGTACGCGACGAGGACGGTGCAGGTAGCGGTGTCGAAGCCGATCGCCGGGTCGGTGTAGCCGATGCGGCGGATGGTCCTGCGCGCCACCTCGTCGTAGTTCACGCGCGCGTTGCTGGTGATCTCGCCGGCGAGCACGACGAGGTTGTCCTTGACCAGCGTCTCGGCGGCGACGCGCGAGGTCTTGTCCTGCTTTAGAATCGCGTCGAGCACTGCGTCGGAGATCTGGTCCGCCACCTTGTCGGGGTGACCCTCGGACACCGATTCGGAAGTAAACAGAAAATCGCTCATTGCGTGCGCGCCTGAAAAGAGGCCGCAAGGATACCAAATCTTGCAAGGGTTCCCCAGGTTTCTGCTACGGCTCGCTGCGATCCTGCCGCTGCGCGTGCTGCACGCGGTGGGAACCGTCCTCGGCTGGGCGGTGTATGGGATGTCGCCCACCTATCGCGCCAACCTGCGCGCCAATCTGGCCCAGGCAGGCTACCCGGACTCGCGCACGCGCCGCGCCGCCATCGCCGCCGCCGGGCAGATGCTCGCCGAGCTGCCGGCGCTGTGGTTCAGGCCGCACGAAGAGGTGAGAGCTCTGGTGCGCGAGGCGATCGGTGCCGAGGCCGCGTATGCAGCGCGCGAGCGCGGCCAGGCGGTGCTGTTTCTCACGCCGCACCTGGGCTGCTTCGAAATCACCGCGCAGTACGCCGCGCGCCGAATGCCGATCACGGTGCTCTATCGCCCGCCCAGGCTGGGGTGGCTCGAGCCGCTGATGCGCGAAGGCCGCCAGCGGCCGAACGTTCGCCTCGTGCCCGCGGATCTCACCGGCGTGCGCGAGGTATTCGGCGCGCTCCGGCGCGGCGAGACGGTCGGGCTCCTGCCCGACCAGGTGCCCGGCTTGGGCGAGGGCGAATGGGCCGAGTTCTTCGGCCGCCCGGCTTACACCATGACGCTCGCCGCCAGGCTTGCCGAGCGCAAGGGCATCGCCTGCTTTCTCGCCTACGCACGGCGGCTGCCGCGCGGCGCGGGCTATTCGATCGTGCTGCGCGAGCTGCCGCCGCCGCTGCCGGGCGAGACCGCCACGCGCCACCTCAACCGCGCGCTCGAGGCGCTGGTGCGGGAGTGCCCGGGGCAGTACCTGTGGAGCTACAACCGCTACAAGACGCCGAAAGGCGCGAGGCCGCGTGAGGCGAGCGCGGCGTGAGTCGGCTCGTTTTCGCCTTCATGTGGCTCGCGCACTTTCTCCCGCTCAGGGTGATCGCGGCCATCGGCAACGCCATCGGGGCGATTCTCTACTGGCTGATCCCGGAGCGGCGGCGCGTCACGCGCATCAATCTCGAAAAATGCTTTCCGCAGATGCCGCCGCGCAGCCGCGAGCGCCTTGCGCGCGCCCATTTCCGGGCCTTCTGCCGCAGCTTCATCGAGCGCGGCATCCTCTGGTGGGCGCCGCGCGAGCGCATCGAGCGCATGGTGAGGATCGAAGGGCTCGAGCATCTGCAGGCGGTCGCCGGAGGTCCGGTGATCCTGCTGACGCCGCATTTCGTCGGCCTCGAAGCGCCGCTGTTCCGCATCTCGATGGACTACCCGGTGGCGTCGATGTACTCGCGGCAGAAGGATCCGCTGTTCGACCGGCTCATGTACCTCGGGCGAACCCGGTTTGGCGCGCGCCTCTTTCCCCGGCAGGCGAGCGTGCGGGAAAGCCTGCGCGCGATCGCCTCCGGAGCGATCTACTACTATCTTCCCGATCTCGATTTCGGGCGCCGGCGCTCGGTGTTCGTGCCCTTCTTCGGCGTGCCGGCGGCGACGGTGACCGGACTGTCGTATATTGCGCGCTTCACTGCTGCGCGCGTCGTGCCGTGCGTGACGCGCATGCTGCCCGGCGGCAAAGGCTACGTGGCGCGCCTCTATCCGGCGTGGACCGGCTTTCCGAGCGGCGACGACATGGCCGACGCGCGCCGCCTGATGTCCTTCGTCGAGGAGCGCGTGCTCGAGATGCCCGAGCAGTACTTCTGGCTGCACAAGCGCTTCAAGACGCGACCCGAGGGAGAGGCGAGATTCTATTGAAGGTGGCGATCATCGGCGCCGGCTACATGGGGCGCCTGCACGCGGAGAAGTTCGCGCGGCTCCCCGGGGTCGAGCTGGTCGGCGTCGCCGATGCCGATCGCGCGCGTGCCGAGGAGGTGGCGACGAAGGTCGGCTGCCCGGCGCTGCCCGATTGGCGGCAGGCGATTTCGCGCGCGCAGGCCGCCGTGGTGGCCGTGCCGACCGAGCGCCACCTCGAAGTGGCCGGCGCCTGCCTCGATGCCGGCCTGCACGTGCTGGTCGAAAAGCCGCTCGCGGTCAGCCTCGAGGAAGCCGACCGGCTGCTCGCCGCCGGCGCGCGAAACGGCGTCGTGCTGCAGGTCGGCCACGTCGAGCGCTACAACGCGGCTTTCGGCGCGCTCGCGGCGCGCATGGTGAAGCCGCTCTACATCGAGGCCGAGCGGCTGTCGGGATTCAAGCAGCGCGGCGCCGACGTCGACGTGGTGCTCGACCTGATGATCCACGACCTGGATCTCGCGCTCTCGCTCGCGAAGGCGCCGGTGAGCGAAGTGAGCGCCTCCGGCTTCCGGGTGCTGACCGAGGAGATCGACATCGCGAACGCGCGCATCGAGTTCGCCGACGGCTGCGTCGCCAGCCTCTCGGCGAGCCGCGTCAGCCAGTCCCCGGTGAGAAAGCTGCGCGTATTCCAGACCAACGTCTACGTCTCGGCGGACCTGCAGGCCGGAAAGCTGCGCTATGTGCGCCAGGCGGCGGGCGCTATCGAGGAGACCGAGGAAGTGCACGCCGGCGGAGATGCGCTGAGCGCGCAGGCGGCGGCTTTCGTGGCCGCCGTAGCGCGGCAGAAACCGGTCGAGGTGAGCGGCGAGCACGGCCGCCGCGCGCTCGAGCTGGCGCTGGAAGTGGGCCGCCTGGTGCGCGAGCGGATGCAGCGGGCGACGGCATGAAGCCCGCCATCCCGATGGCCGACCCGGCGGGCGAATACCGCGCGCTGAAGGACGAGATCGACACCGCGGTCGGCCGCGTGCTCGCCTCCGGGCGCTACGTGCTGGGGCCGGAGGGTGAAGCGCTCGAGCGCGAGCTCGCCGCCTACACCGGCGCGCCACATGCGGTCGGCGTCAACTCGGGCACCGATGCGCTGCACCTAGCGCTCGTCGCGGCGGGCATCGGCGCGGGCGACGAGGTCATCGTTCCGTCCTTTACGTTTTTCGCGACTGCCGAGGCCGTTTCCTACACCGGCGCGACGCCGGTCTTTGCGGATATCGATGCCGGGACATTCAACCTCGACCCCGCATCCTTTCAAAACTGCATCACCTCCAGGACAAAAGCGGTCATCGCGGTGCATCTGTTCGGCCAGTGCGCCGCCCTGGATGAGCTGTCAAGGATATGCAGGGAAAGGGATCTTCTTCTCGTGGAAGACTGCGCGCAGGCGCTCGGCGCCGACTACGACGGCCGGCGCGCCGGCAGCTGGGGCGATTTCGGCTGCTTTTCGTTCTATCCGACGAAAAATCTCGGCGCCGCGGGCGATGCCGGTCTCGTGACCACGAAACACAAAAAACACGATGAAACCCTGCGCGTGCTGCGCCACCACGGCAGCCGCCAGACCTATCTGCACGAGCGCGTGGGCTGGAACAGCCGCCTCGACGAGCTGCAGGCCGCGGTACTGCGCGTGAAATTGCGCCGGCTGGAGCAATTCAACGACGCGCGGCGCCGGGTCGCGCAGCGCTATCGCAGCAAGCTGCAAGGCGCGCCGCTCGCGCTGCCCGCGGAGAACGGGCGCGGCAGGCACGCGTACCACCAGTTCACCGTGCGCAGCGAGCGGCGCGACGCGATCCGCGAGGCGCTTGCCCGCGAAGGCATCGCCAGCTCGATTTTTTATCCGCTGCCGCTGCATCGCCAGCCGGCGTACGAGCCGTCGAATCGCGGCCTGACGCTGCCGGCCGCCGAGACGGCGGCGAAAAGCGTGCTCTCGCTTCCCATCCATCCGCTGCTCGACGAGCAGGGCATCGACCGGATTTGCGCCTGTGTTCGGCAATCCGCCCGATGAAAATCTCGTTCACCAAGATGCACGGGGCGGGCAACGATTTCGTGGTCCTGGATGCCACTAAGACGGCATTCAATCTCACTAAAGAGCAGTTGAAAAAGATCGCGGATAGACATCTGGGAGTCGGTTGCGACCAAGTCCTCGTCGTTGAGCAGCCGCGCAACGCCGGCGCCGACTTCCGCTACCGCATCTTCAACGCCGACGGCGGCGAGGTCGAGCAATGCGGCAACGGCGCGCGCTGCTTCGTGAAGTTCGTGCGCGAGAAGAGCCTCACGGCGAAGCGCGAGATCCGCGTCGAGACGCTCGCCGGTCCTATCGTGCCGCGCCTCGAGGCCGACGGCGAAGTCAGCGTCGAGATGGGGCCGCCGGCCCTCGGTTCGCCTCTGATAGAAAGAATTGAAATTAACGGGAAACCCGCAGACGTAACGATTCTGTCGATGGGCAATCCTCACGCCGTGCAGGTCGTGGCCGACGTCGAGTCGGCGCCGGTGACGACGCAGGGGCCGCTGCTCGAGCGTCACCCGCGCTTTCCCGGCGGCGTCAATGCCGGCTACCTGCAGGTGCTCGACCGGCACCGCATCGCGCTGCGCGTGTGGGAGCGCGGCGCGGGCGAGACGCTTTCCTGCGGCACGGGGGCGTGCGCGGCGGTCGTGTCGGGCATCCTGCGCGGCCTGCTCGATTCGCCCGTGGAGGTGGCGACGCGCGGCGGAGCGTTGACCATCTCTTGGGCCGGCGGCGACAATGCGGTGTGGATGAAGGGCCCTGCGCAGACCGTCTTCGAGGGAACGATCGAGGTATGAAAAAGCGATGAACGCCGAAGAGATCGCCCGCTTCCTCCGCAGCCATCCGCAGTTCTTCGACCAGCATCCCGAGCTCCTCGAATCGATCCTCGTGCCGCATCCCTACGGCGGACGCGCGATCCCGCTCGCCGAGCGCCAGGCCGTGGCGCTGCGCGACAAGGCGAGGCTGCTCGAAGGCAGGCTCGGCGAGCTGATCAAGTTCGGCGAGGAAAACGACGCCATCAGCGAGAAGGTGCATCGCCTTGCCGTGGCGCTGGTCGGGGCGCGCGACTTTCCTGCGCTCGCGCATTCGCTTTACTTCCACCTGCGGGAGGACTTCGCGGTGCCGCACGTGGCGCTGCGCGTGTGGGGCAAGGCGGTGCCGGCCGACTTCACCGAGGCCGAGGCGGTGGACGATGCGCAGCGCCAGCTCGCGGCCGCGATGGGAGCGCCGCAGTGCGGTCCGGCCGCCGCCAGCCCGTTCATTCCCTGGTTCCGCGAGGCCGCCGAGCACGTGCGCTCGGTGGCGCTGGTGCCGCTGGGCGAGACGGTGGTGTTCGGCCTGCTCGCGCTCGGTAGCGAGGACCCGCAGCGCTTCTTCCCCGAGATGGGGACGCTCTACCTGAGGCGCATCGGCGAGCTGTGCGCGGCCGGAGTGAGCGCGCGGCTGTAGCGGCCATGGACGCACATCCGGATTCGCGGCTGGCGCGCGACTATCTCGATGCGCTGAAGCATTCGCGCAGGCTTTCCCCCGCCACGCTGGCGAATTACGGCCGCGCTCTGGAGGTGCTGTTCGATCTTCTCGGTACAGCACGCCTGAATTCACTTGAACCTCCACAGGTCCGGCGTTGCATGGCTATTCTTCATGCCAGGGGCCTGGGCCCGCGCTCGCTCGCGCTGGCGCTCTCCGCGTGGCGCGGCTGCTTTGCCTGGCTGGTGCGGCACCGCGGCTTTCGCGTCAACCCGGTGCTCGGCATCCGCGCGCCCAAGGCGCCGCGCCCGCTGCCGAAGGCGCTGTCGGTCGAAGCCGCGCAGCGCCTGTTCCGGGAGGAAAGACAGGGCACGCCCGAGCTGGTGCGCGACGCGGCGATGTTCGAGCTGCTGTATTCCTCGGGGCTGCGCCTGGGCGAGCTCGTCGCGCTCGACGTCGACGACGGCCGGCTCGACCTGCGGCAGGGCGAGGTGACGGTCACCGGCAAGGGAGCGAAGACGCGAACCGTACCGGTCGGAGCGAAGGCGCGGGAGTCGCTCCAACGCTGGCTGGTGTCGAGAAATCAGCTTGCCGCGCCGGATGAAAGGGCCCTGTTCGTCGGCGGCCGGGGCAAGCGGATCGCGCCGGCGGTGGTCGGCGCGCGCCTGCGCGCCTGGGCGCGGCGCCGCGGCCTTGCCGAGCGCGTGCATCCGCACATGCTGCGCCACTCGTTCGCCAGCCACCTGCTGCAGTCCTCGCAGGATCTGCGCGCGGTGCAGGAAATGCTCGGCCACGCCAGCATCTCGACCACGCAGGTCTACACCCATCTCGACTTCCAGGCGCTGGCGAAGGTCTACGACGCGGCCCATCCTCGCGCCAAGAAGAAATGATCCAGCTGAAGAAAGGCCGCGAGAAATCCCTCAGGCGGCGCCATCCGTGGATTTTCTCGGGGGCGATCGAGCGCGTCACCGGCAAACCGGGAGCGGGAGACAGCGTCGAAGTGCGCGATGCGTCCGGCAAGCCGCTCGCGCAGGCGGCATTCAGCCCGAAGTCGCAGATCCGGGCGCGCGTGTGGAGCTTTGACGCGAATGAATCCATCGGCGCCGATTTTTTCCGCGACCGCTTGGCGCGCGCGCTGGCCATGCGCGAGGGACTTCCCGCCGCCAGGCACACGAACGCGATGCGGCTGGTGCACGGCGAGTCCGACGGCATGCCGGGCCTGGTGGTCGATCGCTATGCGGACGTGCTGGTGGTGCAGTTCCTCGCCGCCGGGGTCGAGCGCTGGCGCGGGCCCATCCTGGACGCCCTGGTCGAGCTGACCGGCTGCGAAGCGGTGTTCGAGCGCTCGGACGCCGAAGTCAGAACCCTGGAGGGCCTGGAGCAGAGAATCGGCTTCGCCCGCGGCAACCGCGCCGCGGCGCGCTGTCCCATCATCGAGTACGGGCTCAACTTCCGCGTCGACGTCGAGCAGGGACAGAAGACCGGTTTCTTTCTCGACCAGCGGGAGAACCGGCAGCGCGTGCGCGCGCTCGCCGCCGGCCGCGAAGTGCTGGACGGATTCAGCTATACGGGCGGCTTCGCCATCGCCGCGCTGGCGGGCGGCGCAAAGCGGGTAACCGCCGTCGAGAGCTCGGCGCCGGCGCTCGAGGTGGCGAAGGAGAACCTGGCGGCGAATCCGCTCGACGCGTCGCGCGTCGATTTCGTGAAATCCGATGTGTTTTCCGAGCTCAGGACCCTGCGAGACCGCGGCGCGCGGTTCGACATGGTGGTGCTCGATCCGCCCAAGTTCGCGCCCACGGCGGCGCAGGCGCGCAACGCCGCGCGCGCCTACAAGGACATCAACCTGCTCGCGCTCAAGCTGCTCGCCCCCGGCGGGCTGCTGGCGAGCTTCTCCTGCTCGGGCGGCGTCGGCGCCGAGCTCTTCCAGTCGATCGTCGCCGGCGCCGCGCTGGATGCGGGTGGAAACGCGAAAATCGTCGAGCGCTTCACCGCCTCCGCCGATCACCCGGTGGCGCTGGAATTTCCCGAAGGGGAGTACTTGAAGGGACTGCTGGTCCTGAAGACCTAACGGGGTAGAATCGCGCCCTTCGCCAGGAGCACGCATGCAAGAGCAGAACATGGTCCCGGTCACCATCCTCACTGGCTTTCTCGGCAGCGGCAAGACCACGCTGCTCAACCGCATTCTCAGGGAAGACCACGGCCAGCGCATCGCGGTGATCGAGAACGAGTTCGGCGAGGTCGGGGTCGACAGCGACCTCATCGAGAAGAGCGACGAGCAGATCGTCCAAATGAACAACGGCTGCATCTGCTGCACGGTGCGCGGCGACCTCATCCGCATCCTCGGCGACCTGAAGAACAAGCGCGACCAGGGCGCGCTCAAGTTCGACCGCGTGGTGATCGAGACTACCGGCATGGCGGACCCGGGGCCGGTGGCGCAGACCTTCTTCACCGACGACGAGATCGGCAACTATTACCTGCTCGACTCGATCATCACCATCGTCGACGCCAAGCACGCGCCGCAGCAGCTCGATGAGTTCCACGAGGCGCAGGAGCAGGTCGGTTTCGCCGACCGGCTGCTGCTTTCCAAGACAGACTTAACAGATGAAGAAGACACCCAGAAACTGGTTGAACGGCTGAAGCGAATGAACCCGCGCGCGCCGATCAAGAAGGTGCACTTCGGCGACGCGCCGCTCGCGGAGGTGCTCGACATCCGCGGCTTCAACCTGAACGCCATTCTCGAGCTCGACCCGGAATTCCTCACCGACCTCGATCACGAGCACCACGACGAGGTCGAGTCGTTCGTGTTCCGCGCGAACAAGCCGTTCGACGGCCAGAAGCTCGAGCAGTTCCTGTCGGGCATGATCCAGGTCTACGGGCCGGACCTGCTGCGCTACAAGGGCATCCTGTGGATGAAGGGCAACGCTCGGCGGGTGGTGTTCCAGGGCGTGCACATGATGATGGGCGGCGACCTCGGCAAGCCCTGGACCAAGGCGGACAAGAAGGAGTCGATCCTGGTGTTCATCGGCAAGAAGCTGCCCAAAGACCTGTTCCTGGCCGGTCTCGAGGAGTGTCTGGCAAAATAGCCCTGCCATGAGCCTGCGGCGCAACGCCCTCATACAGGTTGTTTTCGCCCTGCTGCTGTTGTGCGCGCAGCAAGGCGCGATCACGCATGAGATCTGGCACGCTGCAGCGACCTCGCACACCCAGTCCGAGCAGAAAGCGCCAGACTCGAACAAGAATCGCCTCTGCGACCTGCATGCCTCCCTCGGCACGGTGCTCGGCGCGGTCAACGCGGTCATCGCGGCCGCGCCGCTCGATACGTCGAGCCAGTACTCTTTCAATGCCGCCGCTTCGCCGGCGGCAAGCGTTTCCCTACTCGCCCCGCCTTCCCGAGGCCCTCCCGCTCTCTCCTGATGTGACCGCGTCGCGCTAGCGACCCTTCATAACCAAAGGAGAGAATGATGTTTCGAATCATGTGGTACGCCATGGCGTTTGCCGTGGCGGCTTTGCCCGCGCAGGCGCAGGAGTCTGACACTGCAAAGATGCGGGAGGAGCTGAGGCAATTGCAGCAGCGCCTGCAGCAGCTCGAGAAACGCCTGGAGCAGGCCGAATCCACGGCGACTCAGGCCGCGGTGCAGGCTTCCAGCCGGCCGCAGACCGAGAGCGCGCTCAATCCCGGCGTGTCGGTGATCCTGAACGGCGTCTACGGCAATTTCTCGCGCGATCCGAACACCTACCGGCTGAACGGCTTCGTGCCCACGATGGGTGACGTTGCGGCGGGCAGGCGCGGCCTGAGCCTGGGCGAGTCCGAGCTCGCGTTCATGTCGAACATCGATCACATGTTCCGCGGCACGCTCATCGCCTCGATCTCGCCCGACAACAGCAGCATCGACGTCGAGGAGGGGTACATCCAGACGATCGGCCTGTCGCACGGCTTCACCATCAAGGCCGGGCGGTTCTTCTCCGCGGTGGGCTACCAGAACCAGGTCCACGCGCACGCTTGGGACTTCGCCGACACGCCGCTCGCCATGAAGGTGTTTCTCGGCAACCAGCTGAACGAGGACGGCATCCAGTTCAAGTGGGTGGCGCCGACGGACCTGTACTTTGATGCCGGCGTGGAATTCGGCCGCGGACGCCAGTTCCCTTCGGGCGTCGACCGCAACAAGAACGGCTTCGGCTCGACGAACCTCTTCACGCATCTCGGCGGAGACCTCGGGCAAAGCATCGCCTGGCAGACCGGCCTTTCGCACCTGAGGACCTCGCCGCAGGACCGCGCATACGATGATGTCGATTCCGCCGGCGCCGCGGTCACCAACAGCTTCACGGGCAAGAGCCGGCTCTGGGTGCTCGACGGCGTTCTGAAGTGGGCGCCGAACGGCAACCCGACCTACAACAACTTCAAGCTGCAGGGCGAATACTTCCGGCGCAACGAGGACGGCAATCTCACGTTCGACACCGCGGGCGCGGCGTTGACCGATGGGCTCAGCAGCCGGCAGTCGGGATGGTATTTGCAGGCTGTGTACCAGTTCCTGCCGCAGTGGCGCTTCGGCTACCGCTACGACCGGCTTGATTCGGGCACGACGAACATCGGGCTGGTCGATTCCGGCGCGCTGAGCGCAGCGGATTTTCCTGTCCTCGGCGGCTACAACCCGAAGCGCAACACGGCGATGATCGACTGGAATCCGAGCGAGTTCAGCCGCATCCGGCTGCAGTTCGCGCGCGACTACTCGCGGCTCAACCAGCCCGACAACCAGCTCCTTCTCCAATACATCGTGAGCCTGGGCGCGCATGGCGCGCACAAGTTCTGAGGCGATACCCATGAAAACTCTTCTCAAATTGCTTCTTGCGATAGGGGCTGTGCTACTCGCATGGCCGGCCGCTGCGGCGCTGAACGTTTTCGCTTGCGAGCCGGAGTGGGGCGCGCTCGCGCAGGAGCTCGGCGGCGACCGGGTTTCGGTTTTTTCGGCGACGACTGCCCTGCAGGATCCGCATCGTATCGAGGCGCGCCCAAGCCTGATCGCGCGCATCCGCAATGCGGATCTGGTGGTGTGCTCCGGCTCGGAGCTCGAAGTCGGCTGGCTGCCGTTGCTGCTCACGCAGTCGGGCAACGACCGTATTCAGCCGGGCTCGCCCGGCTTTCTCGAGGCATCGCAGTACGTGGTGAAGCTCGAGATCCCGAAAGTCATCGACCGCGCGCTCGGCGATATCCATCCTGCCGGGAACCCGCACATTCATCTCGATCCGCGCAACATCGCGAAAGTGGCCGAGGTGCTCACGGGGCGGTTGGTCGAGCTCGATCACGCCAACGCCGAGCTGTACAAAACGCGTGCGGATGCCTTTGCGAGACGTTGGCAGCCGGCTCTAGAAAGCTGGACAAAGCGTGCCGCTCCGCTCAAGGGCGTTCCGCTCGTTGTGTACCATAAGGACATGTCGTATTTCATCAATTGGTCGGGAATGCGGGAAGCCGGAGCACTCGAACCGAGGCCGGGCATTCCTCCTACGCCGAGCCATCTGGCGGACTTGGTGGAGCGGATGCAGAGAAATCCCGCCAAGGTGATCGTTTACTCGCCTTACAACAATCCCAGGGCGGCGGAATTCCTCTCCGAGCGCGCCAAGATTCCCGATGTGCTGCTGCCCTTTACGGTCGGCGGGACCGAGAAGGCGAAGGATCTGTTCGGGCTTTTCGACGACACGATCGACCGGCTGCTGGCGACCGTGAAGTGAGCATCGACGCCGCGACGTTCAGCATCCTGTGGCCGGCGTTCATCGCCGGTCTGCTGGTCACGGCTACCCATGTCCCGCTCGGCATGCAGGTGCTCGAGCGCGGCATCGTGTTCATCGACCTCGCCATTGCGCAGATTGCCGGGGTCGGCGTGATCTACGCCGACTATCTTGGCTGGCAGCCCACCGGCGCCGCGGTGCAGATTGCGGCGCTGAGCGCAGCGCTGGCCTGCGCAATGTTCCTGACGTGGACCGACCATCGCTGGCCCGAGGTGCAGGAAGCCATCATCGGTGTGGTATTCGTCGTTGCCTCGAGCGCCGCGATCCTGATTCTCGCGAAGAATCCGCGCGGCAGCGAGAACCTGAAGGAGCTTCTCGTCGGGCAGATTCTCTGGGTCAACCCGCGTTCGCTCCCGCTCGAGGCGTTGTTCTACGGCGTGATTCTCGCGTTGTGGTTCGGCATGCGCGAGCGGCTCGGCCGCATCGGTTTTTACGTCCTGTTCGGCTGCGCGGTGACGGTATCAGTGCAGCTCGTGGGTCTTTTCCTGGTCTTTACTACGCTGGTGGTCCCGGCCCTTGCCACGTTTTACTCCAGGCGGCACCGTTATCTGAAGGCTTATTCAATCGGGGTTCTGGGCTATGCCGCCGGGCTGCTTGTCTCCGCCCTGGCCGATTTGCCTTCTGGCGCCATGATCGTGTGCGCGATGACGGTTGTCGGAGCAACGTTTGCGCTGGCGACCGGTCGCCGCAGCCAAAGCAGCACGCAACGTTAAAAATCCTTGATCACCTGATTGCCGTGAGCAGCCGCTCATCCCGTAAGGCGCCGGATTGCGTCGAGTGCCTCCGCGCTATCCCAATCGGCCGGACCGACCACGCGGCCGACCTCGCGGCCGCGTGGATCGATGAGAACCGTAGTCGGGATCCCGACTAGGCTTAAGGCCGCGTTGGCCTGGAGCGAGCGGTCGACATAGACCTTGAGCGTATCGACTGCAAGTTCGGTGAAGAAGCGCTTCACCGCGTCCGCGCCCCCGCTGTCGACCGACAGCGCAACCACTTCGAACTGCGGCCCGCCGAGCTTCTGCTGCAGCCGCGCGAGCGCGGGCATCTCTTCCCGGCAGGGCACGCACCACGTCGCCCAGACATTGAGCACGACGTATCGCCCGCGAAAATTCGCGAGCGAGCGCTTGTTGCCGGAGGCGTCCTCGAACGCGAAGTCCGCGATCTGCGCCGGAGAATCGCGCAGGTGCAACGCGAACGCGCCGCGGGTCTCGCGGCCGGTATCCGGAGCCCCACGCCGCGAGGTCGCACCACCGAAGCCCATCATTCCGCCGTGCATGAGAAACATTGCGAGTACGCCGACCAGGACCAGTACCCCGATTACCGCAAACACCATCAGGACGATGTTTCCGGCGCCTTGTTTTTCGGCTACCGCGCCTTGCGTCATGCCGCGCACCACGGCGATGATGGCGACCGCGAGAAGGATGATGACGAGCAGGGCGGCGAGCCACCCGAAGCCCATCATCCATCCCATCGCGGATCCCATAGCGCCGTTCATCGTCGCGCCCTATTTTCCTTCGCCGCGATCCGCGATCTGCGACCAGGTGCGACCCGCGTCTTTCGACAGGTACACGCTGCGGCCGAAGGTCGCGATCGCGTACTCGCCGCGCGCCACGGGGTTCTGCGCGACATAGGCGACGGCGTCCTTGGTGAGCGGCGGCAGCTTCACCGGAGCGGCCGGACCGCCCTCGAGCGGCGCCCGCGCGAGGCGCGGCTGGCCGTCGAATGTTCCGTACCAAAGCTGCTTGCCGTCGAGATCGAAGAACACGGACAGGCCTTCCGCATTGCGCGCGAGCGGCGTGAAGCGCTCGCCGGAGTCGCGCGAGAGATACACGCCTTTCGAGGTCGCCACCGCGACTGTGCCCGCGTCGTCGGGGTGAACCGCAAGCGCGCGCGGATCGCCGTCAAGGCCAGCGGCGGCCGCCGCTTTCCAGGCAAAGCCCTCGTTCACGGTGTAGTGCAGGCCGGAGCGTTTCATGCGCGAGTTGGGCGCCGCGTTCCAGGCGTAGATCGCGTTCGCGTTCCAGCTCGTCGCGAGCAGGTGAAAATCGCTTTCGCCTTCGAGGCCGAGCTTGTCCCAGGTCTTGCCCCCGTCGCGGCTGCGCAGCAGGCCGAACGGATTGATCAGGCCCGAGCCCGGCGCCGGATGTCCGCTGCTAAAGAGCTGGCTGGCGGTCGCCGAGAAACCCATGTAGTCGTGCTGCGGGCCGGCCGCCTTCGACCATTTGCCGTTCTCGTAGATCGCCAGGCCGTGGTGGCTCGGGATCATCAGCCGCTTGCCATCGGGGCTGTACGCGAGGCCGTGCACGTGCATAAGCGTTACAGGGCTCTCGGCCGTCGCGATCGTAGACAGGGCAAGCAAGATCAAAGGAAGAAATCTCATTGTTTCCTCACATTGCGCGTCATCTCAGCGCGCGCATCGAGGACTTCCCGCGAAGTCCAATGGCTCTTGATGAAGGCGAGCGCAGCCCAGATCTCCGCGTCCGAAAGCTTGCCGCCGAAAGCAGGCATGTCGCTTTCGTAATTCGGCGGTGCATAAGGCGGGACCAGGCCGCGCTTCGTGATGCCGAAAAGCACGTCGTCGGAGTGATGCCAGGTATGACCGCTCTCGTCGTGCGGTGGCGCGGGCATGCGGCCGTTCGGCAGCCGCCGGCGCCAGTCCGGTTGTCCTTCGAGCTTCGCGCCGTGACAGGCAGCGCAGTGCTGTGCGTAAAGACTGGCGCCGAGGGCGACGTTGCCGCTGTCGCGCGCATCGCCGCAGCCCGCAAGGACGACGAGTGCAATGCTATGGACAAGCTTGTTTGATCGACTCACTGATTTCCCTCGGCGAGGCAAAGACAATGGAGGCGCGATCGCCTTGCATGCCGGCAC
This sequence comes from Burkholderiales bacterium, assembly GCA_035476235.1. Classification (GTDB taxonomy): domain Bacteria; phylum Pseudomonadota; class Gammaproteobacteria; order Burkholderiales; family SG8-39; genus SCGC-AG-212-J23. Next base: position 204 of record DATILQ010000179.1, on the reverse strand, counting down.
GGACGACAACCGGCTTGCCCGGCGCCGGACCGAGCTTGCTCGAATCGGTCTTGAAGCGCAGGTTGAATTCCCAGATCTTCTGGCTCTTGCCGTCCCCGGTGCGCACTGTATAAGTGTCGCCGCAATAGCCGATCGACGTCACTTGTCCCTCGGCGGACGCCCTGCGCAGGTCGAGCTTTCCTCGGCCCATTCCCGCCATCGCCC
>DATILQ010000178.1:0-4173 GCA_035476235.1 Burkholderiales bacterium | reverse complement strand
GGCCCATGACATTCGGCAGGACGTGCGTCAGCATGATGGCGAGCGGCTTGCGGCCGATGACGCGCGCGGCCTGCACGTACTCCTTCTCCTTCTCGACCATCGTGGAGCCGCGCACCGTGCGCGCTTACTGCACCCAGCCGGCGAAGCCGATGGCGAGCACCAGCACCGGGATCGCGAGCTGGTCATGGCGATCGCCGGACAGCGCTACGCGCGCCACGCCGTCGATGAGCAGCGCAATCAGGATGGCCGGGAAGGAAAGCTGCACATCGGCGATACGCATGATCACGGCGTCCACGCGCCCGCCGACATAGCCGGACACCAGGCCGAGCGACACGCCGAGCACCAGCGCGAGCAGCACCGCGGCGATGCCGACGCCGAGCGAGATGCGCGCGCCGTGCATGATCGTCGAGAGGATGTCGCGCCCCTGGTTGTCGGTGCCGAGCGGGTAGTGCGCGTTGCCTTTGTCGTCCCACGCGGGCGGCGTGAAGGCGTCGCTGAGATTCAGCGCCGCCATGTCGAACGGATCCTGCGGCGAGGCCCACGGCGCCAGCAGCGCCGCGGCTACGCAGACCAGCGTCAGCAGCGCCGCGACCATCGTCACCGGCGAGCGCCGGAAGCTCCACGCCAGATCGTGATCCCAGATCCGGCGGAGAAGAATCACTTCACCGTCGCAAAGCGCGCCTGCGGCCGGTCGTCGAGGCTGTAGACGATGCTGACGCTCTTCTTCATCGCCCACGGGCGCATCTGGTGGTGCAGCGTGACGTAATAGGCCTGGTCGCGCGTGATCTCGAGCGCCTCTTTCAGTATCGCGTCGCGCTTCTTCACCTCGGTGGTGACCTTCAGCGCGTCGATCATCTCGTCGAGCTTCCTGTCGCTGATGCGCCCGATGTTGAAGCTGCCGTCCGCGCCGCTGGTCTTGGTGTGCACCAGCGACTGCAGCGTATAGAGGCCGTCGAAGGTGGCGACGCCCCAGCCGAGCATGTAGGCGCTGGTGTCGAAGTTGAGCAGCTTCGGAATGTAGTTGGCGAACGGCATCGCATTCAGCTTCACGCGCAGGCCCGCCTTGGCCCACATCGACACCAGCGCCTGGCAGATCTTCTCGTCGTTGACGTAGCGGTTGTTCGGGCAGTCGAGCGTGAACTCGAAGCCGTCGGGGTAGCCGGCCTCGGCGAGCAGCTTCTTCGCCGCTGCCGGGTCGTACTGCGCCACGCTGTCGATGTTCTTCTCATAACCGTGCACGCCCGGCGCGATCATGATGCCGGCCGGAATCGAGAGGCCGCGCATCACCACCTTCTTGATCGCCTCGCGATCGACCGAAATGTTGAGCGCCTTGCGTACGCGCAGGTCCTTGAACGGGTTCTTGCCCTTGACGCTCGCGTACTTCAGCTCGTCGTTCTGCTGGTCGAGGCCGATGAAGATGGTGCGTACCTCGTGGCCGTCGAGGATCTTGACGTTGGGCTCCTTGCGCAGCCGCTCGACGTCCTGCGTCGGCAGGTCGGTCACCAGGTCCACGTCACCGGAGAGCAGGGCCGAGACCCGTGTCGCGTCCGATTTGATGGGCGTGTACACGACGTCGGTCACGTTGCCGTCCAGCTTGCCCCACCAGCCCTTGTTGACCGTCATGACGATGCGCTTGTCCGGCTCCCAGCCCTTGATGATGTAAGGACCGGTGCCGTTGGTGTTGCGCGAGGCGAAGGTCTCTTCCTTTGCCTTGTAGTCCTGGATGTGCAGCGAGCGGTTCTTCTCCGCCCAGGACTTGCTCATGATGCGGAAGTCGACGATGTTCCTGAGCAGCAGCGGATGCGGGCCCTCGAGCAGCAGGTCGACGGTGTAGTCGTCGATCTTCTTCACTTCCTTGATGCCGGCGACGTAGATCTGGTTGGTGCCCTGCGGCTCCTTGATGCGCGCGAAGGAAAACACCACGTCGTCGGCGGTCAAGGGCGAGCCATCGTGGAACTTCACGCCCTTGCGCAGGTGGAAGCGGAATTGCGTCTCCGAGATCTTGTCCCAGCTCGTCGCGAGGCTGGGCTCGATCACGTAGTCCTTGTTGTAGCGCGTGAGCCCCTCGTAGGTGTACTGCATGATGGCATGCGTCGTCGCGTGGTTCTGCGAGTGCGGATCGAGCGTCAGGATGTCGTTCTGCGCCGCCCAGCGCAGCAGCACCTGGGCGTGCGCCGGGCCCGCGGCCAGCGCCAGCGCGAGTAACAGCGTTTTCATCATCTCCTCCTCCTCCTCCTCCCGTGCTTACTTGAGCGGCAAGCTCTCCTCCACCAGCGCGGCGAGATAGCCGGCGCCGAGCGGAATCACCTCGTCGTTGAAATCGTAATTCGGATTGTGCAGGAGGCAGCCGCCGGCCGCGCCACCCTGGCCGAGGAAGGCATAGGCGCCGGGACGCTCCTGCAGGAAGTAGGCGAAGTCCTCGCCGCCCATCGTCGGCTCGTGCTCGGTGATGACGTTCTCGGCGCCGAACAGCCGCTTCGCCACGTCGGCGGCGAAGCGCGCCTCGCGCGCGCTGTTGATGGTGGCGGGATAGCCGCGCGCGTAGCTCACTTCCGCGCTGGCGCCGAAGGCTTCCGCCGTCTTGGTGGCGATTTCCTTGAGGCGGCGCTCGGCGAGGTCGCGAGTCTGCGGCTGGAAAGTGCGCACGGTGCCGACCAGCTTGACGTGTTCCGGGATGACGTTGAAGACGCCGATCTGGCTGGTCGCGAGCGAGCAGATGCTGACCACCACCGCGTCCACCGGACTGACGCTGCGGCTGGCGATGCTTTGCAAGGCAGTGATGATGTGCGCCGCCGCCAGCACCGGGTCCACCGCGAGGTGCGGCATGGCGCCGTGCCCGCCGCGGCCGCGTACCGTGATGCTCACTTCGTCGGTGGAGGCCATCACCGGGCCGGCGCGCACCGCGAGCTTGCCGGGCGGCAGGCCGGGCCAGTTGTGCAGCCCGTAGACCTCGTTCATGGGAAAGCGCTGGAAGAGGCCCTCCCGCATCATGACGTTCGCCCCGCCGCCGCCTTCCTCCGCCGGCTGGAAGATGACGTACGCCGTGCCGTCGAAGTTGCGCGTCTCCGCCAAGTAACGTGCAGCGCCGAGCAGCATCGTGGTGTGCCCGTCGTGGCCGCAGGCGTGCATGCGACCTTCGTGGCGCGAGCGGTGCGGAATATCGGCGGTCTCGTGGATCGGCAGGCAGTCCATGTCGGCGCGCAGGCCGATGGCGCGTCCGCTGGTGGTTTTCCTGCCGGGGATGATGCCCACGACGCCGGTCGTCGCCAGGCCGCGGTGCACTTCGATACCGAGGCGCGCGAGCTGCTCCGCGACTACGCCCGAGGTGCGCGTCTCCTGGAACGAAAGCTCGGGATGCGCATGCAGATCGCGCCGCACGTCGCGCAGCTCCGCTTGATAGGCGCGGATGCGCTCGACCGGCGTGCTCATATCGCCTGCACGCGCAGCCGCGGATCGACGGCGTAGTAGAGCAGATCCACCACGAGGTTGATGATCACGAAGAACAGCCCGATGAGACAAAGATAGGCCGCCATCACCGGCACATCGGCGAAGCTGACCGCCTGGATGAAGAGCAGGCCCATGCCCGGCCACTGGAACACGGTCTCGGTGATGATGGCGAAGGCGATGATCGCGCCGAGCTGCAGTCCGGTGATCGTGATCACCGGCACCAGCGTGTTCTTGAGCGCATGCCCGAAGTGGATCGCGCGATCGCTCAGGCCCCGCGCGCGCGCAAAGCGGATGTAGTCGGTGCGCAGCACTTCGAGCATCTCGGAGCGCACCAGGCGCTGGATCAGCGTCATCTGGAAGAGGCCGAGCGTAATCGACGGCAGGATCAGCGCCTTGAGGCCCGAGGCGGTGAGGAAGCCGCTCGACCACCAGCCGATCGCGACCGTGTCACCGCGGCCGAAGGACGGCAGCCAGCCGAGCTGCACCGAGAAGACCAGGATCAGCAGGATGCCGATCAGGAAGGTGGGCAGCGACACGCCGATCAGCGACACGGCGAGCAGCAGGTGCGACAGCCATGAATCCCGACGCAGCGCGGTGTACACGCCCATCGGGATCCCGGCGAGCAGCGCGAAGAGCGCCGCGGTGAACGAGAGCTCGAGCGTGGCCGGCAGCCGCTCGACGATGAGCGCCGACACCGGCCGCACCTGCCGCAGGCTCAGGCCAAAC
>DATILQ010000177.1:0-1635 GCA_035476235.1 Burkholderiales bacterium | reverse complement strand
GAAAAAGCCGTCAGCAGGGGCACGAACAGCAGCAGGTTCTTCAGCCATTGGTGAACGCGCAGCGCGCGCAGCCAGACGCCGAATCCGCGCTCCTCCCTCGGGAATTCGCGCTCGACCGCGACTTCCCGCCGGATCGACTCGGCCATGCCGGGCGAGACTCCCACCAGGACGGCCGCCCTCGCCCCCTTCCATAGGGCGATGTCCGCGCCGCTGTCTCCGGCATAGACGAACTCGCCGCCCATCTTTCGCCGGATGGCCTCCAACTTGGCATCGCCCTTGAGATTGCGACCCGCCTCCGTCGCCAGCACCTCGTCGAACAGGCCCAGGTGCCTGGACACGGCCTGTGCGATGGACCTGTGTGCGGCCGTGGCAAGCACGATCCGCCTGCCTTTGCCTTTCTCGTCGCGCAGCCAGGCGAGGAGCGGCTCGCGGTAGGGCAGATGCTCCGCCGAAACGCCCGCATGGGCGGCGACCGAATCCTTGAACCCGGCGCGGCCCTTCAGCAGCCACAGAGGCAGGCGCAGCAGGTTCAGCGGGGATCGCCTGGCCAGGTCGATCACCGACTCGACCAGCGTATCCGTCGGGGTGAGGGTGCCGTCGAGATCGACGACGATCGGCAGGTGACCGGCCTTGACGGATTTCGCTTTGGTGGTTTGGTCGGCCGCCGCAGGCGCGCGCATCGCGGTCCTTACATGGTCACCTTGTACACCGCGTCGTGCTCGCGCACGTGCTGGCTCACTTTCAGGCCGATCTCCTGCCTCTTGCCGGCCTCGGTCACGGGCTGGTGCTCGACCTGCATGGACTCGACTCGCTGGCGGAAGTCGCTGGTGTGGCCGAGGATGCGGATCGTATCGCCCACGCGCAGGCCTCCCGCCTCCAGCCGGATCGCCGCGACGGAGAGATGACCGAAGTAGTGCGTCACGACGCCTATGAATTCCTCGCTGGGGAGCGGCTCCGGCCGCGCGGGAGCGGCCGGCACGGGCGCCGGACGCGGCGCGGCCTTGGGCGCCGGGCGCGGCGTGGGCTTGGGCGTCGAAGCCGCTTTCGGCGCGGCCTTTTTCGGTGCGGCCTTCTTCGGCGCCTTCGCAGCGGATTTCTTGCGTGCGGCGGGCTTGCCCGCCGGGGCTTTCTTGCGCTTGACCTTGGGCTTCGCCTTCTTCTTCGCGGCTGCCATGACACCCCCTGTTGAGGAACGGGCCCGCCTATCCTAGTCGCCCGGACGGCGCAGATCAATCGCCTTCAGGAAAGCAGCTCGGCCACGGCGCGCTCGACGTGCAGGTGTGCGGTGTCGAGCAGCATGACCCCGATGTCGATCGCGCCGCGCAGCAGGAGCGGCAGCTCGGTCCCGCCGAGGACCAGCGCCTCTATCCCCTGCGCCGCCTTCATCCGCTTCGCGATGGCGATGTAGCGCTTGCGCGTTTCCGCGTGGACGATTCCGTTCACGAGCTCGTTCAGGTAGGTGTCGTGGATGAATGCCTGGTCGTCCGGCTCGGGGATCACCACCTCGATTCCCTCGCGCGCGAACACCTTCTGGTAGAAGCCGCCCTGCATCGTGAATCGCGTTCCGAACAGCCCTACGCGCTTGAGCCTGCGCTCGACGGCCGCGCGGCACGCGGTCTCGACGATGCTGATGAG